>JAFEFR010000009.1 GCA_018240485.1 Pseudomonadota bacterium | reverse complement strand
TTTTTCCAATGTAGACAAATCCACATTTTCCACCTGGTTCGGACGTTTCATCACACGCTACCGCAGCGCACAGGTGATCGCGGCACCGGGACGCGAGATCGGCCTTGCGGCCCTGCACAAGCGCTTGCCCGCATCGACCGTGCTGCGCAATCCGTTCAGTCGCATCGCGTGGCGAAGCGATGGCCGTACGGCCGAGTTGTTCGTGGCCGGCGACGCGTGGAGCTGCCCGCGTGCATTGGCGCAATGCCTTGCCGCGCAGCGCGAAATCGACGGGAGCGAACTCGCCGGTTTGATGACCACCACATCGGCCCGCGAAACGCTCAAGGCGCTGCTCGATGCCGGACATTTGCAACTGCGGCCTCGGCGTCGATGAAACGGCGCGCGTCCGTCGTCAGCGCTGACGATCACGACTTGTTCGTCCAGTCGATCGGCAGCGTTCGCCAGGTCAAGCAAGTCGCCGCCGAATGCGAACGGCCGCGCCCGCCGCCCGAGCCGGTGCAATCGCGACTCGACGAGGCGCGCGTGCCGAGCGAACTGATGGATTCGGCCATCGATCCCGCCCTGATCGAAGTTGGCGAAGAACTCAGCCATCTCAAGGACGGCCACTCGCCGCTGTTGCTGCGCAAGCTCAAGCGCGGCCAGTTCAGCGTCGCCGACGAAATCGACTTGCACCAGATGACCCAAACCGTGGCGCGCGAAGCGATCGCGCAATTTCTTGCCGAATGCCGACGCGAACGCCGTCTTTGCGTGAAGATCATTCACGGCAAAGGATTGCGCTCGCGCAACGAGGGGCCAGTGCTCAAGCGCCTGGTCGATGGCCTGTTGCGTCGCCGCGCAGACGTACTCGCTTTCGCCTCGGCAAAAGCGAATCAGGGCGGCACGGGCGCCGTCGTCGTTCTGCTTGCAGGCTGATGTGACGTCGACAGCGATATCCCGATTCCCGCCCGCTCGTTCCCGGCAAACCGCGCCGACAGCCGGCGATGCACACCGTTCAATCCGACTCGTTCGCTCGCAATACGGGGGCGTGCCAGGTACACAGCTCGCGCAGCACGGTCGTGGCGTAAGCGCCTGTGGGCAGCGAAAAGCCCAGTTGCAAGTCGCGATCCGACAACCAGCGCACGGTGAATTCCTGCGGATGCAGAACGAGCGCACGGCGCTCCTGATTCAGGCCGGCGGCTTCGAGCCCTGCCGCGAGCGCGACGTGCGGCGCGACGATGGCGTTTTCGATGGCCGCAACCTCATCGATGCTGCGCAACGCACCTCGCCCCCACAGCGGCCCGGTCGGGCCGATATCGCCGTCGACAAAGCGCCGCTGCAACTCCGGCGTCATGGCCTCCGGCCCGAAGATGCTGTGCGTGCCGGCCAGCATCCACACCTCGCCTGCAAGCGGCGTGCGCCAGGTTCCGCCTTCGACGCGCGCAGCCAGCACGCCATTGAACAAATGCGAGCGCGCCGCAGAAAGCAGCAGGCTGCGTTCGTGCCGCGGCACGCGACGACCCGCAAACATGGCGAGTGCACGCGCGACGTTGGCGCCGCCGCGCCCGAAACGCTGCTCGCCGAAGTAATTGGGTACGCCCGCAGCGGCGATCGCGGCAACGCAGACTCCGACCGCATCGCGATCGCCGACGACGTCGCGCAGCACGATCGAAAACGTGTTGCCCTTGAGTGCGCCGCGCTTGAGTTTGCGACCATGACGCGCGGCACTGAGCACCCGGAATTCGGCGTGCGCCAATGCCGACCAATCCGGCTCCGGCTTTTTCCCGGGCAAGTGCACGGAAAACGTTTGTCGTGTCACCGCGTGGCGATCCTTCAATCCGGCATAGCTGACCGCCTCCGCGGCAACGCCGGCATGGCGCGCCAGTTCCTGCGCGACGAAATCGGTATTGGCGCCGCGTTTCTCGACC
>JAFEFR010000099.1 GCA_018240485.1 Pseudomonadota bacterium | reverse complement strand
TGCGAGGCGGCGTCGTAGGTGAAATCGGCGCCTTCGGACAGTGCGTTCGCGCTGCGCCAGCGCGTAATCTTGCCCCAGTCGAACAGCGTTTGCGTCAGCGTGATCGATGCCGCGCGCGAGCGCCCGTTGTTGACCGATGTGCTCGGCACGACGACATACACCGGATGACCGTTCTGATCGAACGAGTTCAGTTGCGGGCCGATGGAATTGGTTGTGCTGTCGGAGCGGCTGTAGCCGTAGCTGCCGCCGATCTGCGGCAGCAGCAGCGCTCGTGCCTGCGGCGAGCCCTCTTTGGTGGCAAGGCGGTTGGCGTCTGCCGCGGCCAGCGTCGGATCGGCTTCGCGCGCCTGCAGGTAGATCTGACTCAGATCCTCTGCGCGCAGCGGCGAAATTGGCGCGGCCAGCGCGATCACGGTGGCGAGCGCACCGATCCGCGACAGAGCGGATGCAGTATTCTTGATTTCTTTACTTTTTCGCATTGTATATTCCTTGGGTGAACGCATGTCGCTTCCGGCGTTTCGTTCAGAGCGCGAAACGGGGCGTCGGTGCGGCATGGGCAAGATAGGGGAGATCGGTTTCGAGCAGCGTTTGTTCGTGCCATTTGCCGCTGGTGCCGTGCACATGCAGTACCGCGCGTTGCGCCGGCGACTCGCCGACGATGGCGAGCAGACGACCGCCCGGTTTGACCCATTCGCGCCAGCGTGCGGGAAGACTGGCCACGGCACCAGTGACAATCATCACATCGAATTGGCGATTGGGCTGAAATTCGCCGACGGCCTCGGCGCATTCGATGCGGGCATTGGCGATGCCGGCCTTGGCCAGCCGCGCGCGGGCGGCGTCGACGAAATCGGCGTGCCGCTCGACACTGACCACCTCGCGGGCGAGATGCGCGAGGCAGGCGGCAAAAAAGCCCGTGCCGGTGCCGATTTCGAGCACGCTTTCGGTTTTTTCCGGGGCGATGGCTTGCAGCAGGCGGCCTTCGAGCACCGGCTTGAGCATGATTTCGCCATGACCGATCGGCAGTTCCAGATCGGCGAAGGCGAGATTGCGCATCGCCTCCGGCACGAACTCTTCGCGGCGGATCGCTGCCAGCGCATCGAGCGCGCGGGCGTCGAGCACGTCCCAGGGGCGCACTTGCTGTTCGATCATGTTGTGGCGGGCGAGTTCGACGTTGAGCGACATGGCGGGGGTTCCGGCTTGCTGGAAAAGAGTCAAAGGATAGAGTCTGGGGTTTAGGCCGGCAATTGTTACGATGCCGCAGGGTCGCTGCGGGCCGAAGTGCCGGAAGTCATTCAAACCTTTGTCCCGCCTTGTGCATCGTTGCCGATGCACGCTGTGCTGCGGTTCGCGGGCGCACGGTACGGTGATCTCTCTCACTGGCGTTTGCCTGCCGTTCAACTTTCGTGCGCCGGCAAGGGCACACCCGGCGCCGACGCCGCGACGGCACGCTGCGTGGCGGGTTCGCCGCGGCGCACGCGAAACCACGCGGCATACAGCGCCGGTAGAAACAGCAAGGTCAACGCCGTCGCGACCAGCAGGCCGCCCATGATCGCGACTGCCATCGGCCCGTAAAAGGCCGAGCGCGACAACGGGATCATGGCGAGGATCGCGGCCAGCGCCGTCAGCACGATCGGGCGGCAACGCCGCACGGTCGCATCGACGATGGCCGTCCAGCGATCGTGCCCCTGAGCGATGTCTTGTTCGATCTGATCGACGAGGATGACCGAGTTGCGCATGATCATGCCCATCAGTGCGATCGTGCCGAGCATGGCGACGAAGCCGAACGGTACGCGGAACACGACGAGGAACAGAGTCACCCCGATCAACCCGAGCGGCGCGGTCAGGAACACGAGCAGCACGCGCGAGAAACTGCGCAACTGGATCATCAGCACGGTCAGCAC
>JAFEFR010000098.1 GCA_018240485.1 Pseudomonadota bacterium | reverse complement strand
GCCGCGGTGCGCGAACAGGCCGGACACGGTGCGGATTGGATAAAAATCTACGCCGACTATCGCATCGGCCCCAACGGCGAAACCCGCCCCGCTTTTACCGAGGCGGAACTGAAAGCGATGGTCGAAGCCGCGCATCTCTCCGGTCGACCGGTCGCCGTGCATGCCGCAAGCGATGCCGGGGTGCGCATGGCCGTGCTGGCGGGCGTCGACAGCGTCGAGCACGGTTACAACGCCAGCGAAGAAACTTTTCGTTTGATGCGCGAGCGCGGCGTCGCCTACCTGCCGACCTTGACCGCCACGGAAGCGGTCGCGCAGTATTTCGAAAAGTACGAAGCCGACAAAACTCCGCCGACGCCACGCATGCGCGATGCCGCGAATGCGTTTCGCACGGCCTTGAAACTCGGCGTCACGATCGGCTGCGGCAGCGATGTGGGCGTGTTCGCCCACGGCACGAGCTGGCGCGAGATCGAATGGATGGTGCGCCTGGGCATGACGCCAAGCCAGGCCCTTTCTGCGGCGACGCGCATCGACGCCGCGATTTTGCGCAAGCAAGACGAAATCGGTCGTATCGCACCGGGACTGCGCGCGGACTTGATCGCCGTATCCGGCGACCCGACCCAAACCATCGAAGCCGTGCGTCACGTCGTGTTCGTGATGAAAAACGGTGCGATCTACCGCAGCCCGGGAGCCGATCCGAAGTAGCGGCTCGCACCCTCGCTATACTCGACCTCTCTTCCTTGCAAAGGAACCGCCTTGCCTGCTCGCCTCGCTCCCGACCAATCCCGCGGCTATCTGGTTCCGATCGGCATACAAGCCCGTCCCGACGGCTACCAGGAAATTTTCCGGCGCCTTCTGGCCATGTTCGCCCAACGCCCGGGTGTCGTCGTGATTGCGGCGGCGATGCAAGCGGAAAACACGCCTGACGACATCGAAACCCAGCTTCTCACGCTGGGTGCGGGTCAAGTGCAACGCCTGGAGTTGGCCCATCGTAACGAAGCGGATCGCCCCGCTGCGCTCGCCTTGATCGAGCGCGCCGATCTGGTCGTATTGAGTGCGGATCAGCCGTTGCGGCTGTCCACTCTGCTCGGTGGCACGCAACTCGCCCGTTTGCTGCGGCGACGCAATGCGGATGGCGTGACGATTGCCGGCGTCGGCCCCGGCGCCGCCGTTCTGGCCGAACACATGCTCGCCGGTGGCGCGCATGGCCCCACGCCGCGACTCGGCGGCGCCATGCTCGCACCCGGGCTGGGCCTGTCGAATCG
>JAFEFR010000097.1 GCA_018240485.1 Pseudomonadota bacterium | reverse complement strand
CGACCACGGCATCCGACGACACCCTGACCGCCTTGCTGCACCGCTATGCGGCGGGCGACGATGCCGCCATGGCCCGAGTGATGCCGCGCGTCTACGACGAACTGCACCGTGCCGCCCGTCGCCAACTGCAACAGGAACGCGCCGATCACACCTTGCAGCCAACGGCGTTGGTCAATGAAGTGTTTTTGCGCCTGACCGAACGGCGTGAAGTCGAACTCAACGACCGTGCGCATTTCATCCGTCTGGCTGCGCAGATCATGCGCCATGTGCTGGTCGATCATGCGCGCGCACAACGTGCGCAGAAGCGCGGCGGCGATGTTTGCGTAACCAGCCTGGATCGCGCGAATGGCTTCGATCTCACCCCGGCAGCCGATGCCGCCGCGACAAGCAACACGCAAAACCAGCGCATCGAGATGGATTTCCTCGCTCTCGATGCCGCGCTCGACAAACTCGCCACGCTGTCCGAGCGGCAAGTCCAAGTCGTGCATCTGCGTTACTTCGGCGGGCTGCCGATCGAGGACGTCGCAGCGGCGCTGAACCTTTCTCCTGCCACGGTCAAGCGCGACTGGACCATGGCGCGCTTGTTCCTGCGCCGCGAACTCGATGCGGCGCAGGTCGAAGCGCCGACCTGATCGCGTCGGCTACGCGCGGCGTGTGCGCAGGCCGCAGGCGATCAGCAGGCCGCAGAACAAGGCCAGCAACGCCGGCGAGGTTGCCGGCGCCGTTGCGGGCGCACGCTGCGCGCTGCAATTCGCCGTCGCATTCGCCCCCGTGCCAACGCAGCTCCACGTCCACGGCAGGCCATTGCCGATAATCGGACTGGCGATACCGACGTTGCACAATTGCGTCGGCGTGGCATCGAGCGAACGACCGTTGTCGGATCCGCACACGCCGGCTACCGCTGCCGCGATGGCAGCGGACTCGAACGCACCGATGTCGAGCGTGCCGACCCGACGCGGATTGCCCACGACATCGAGGTTGAACTGGGGTGGTAGCGCCGCATCGAGACCGCGATCGACCGCAGGCGAACCCGGGCCGAGTGTGTAAATTTTCGTCGCATGATTGACGAACAACGGGTCGGCGACAATCGTTCCCGGTAACGGCCCGTCATAGTCCGGGCCGTTGCTGAAAACCAGATTGTTCGACAGCGTGCGCACCGCCGACGGGTCGATGCCAATGGCGTAACTCTGGTTGTAGGCGATGAGGTTGTTGCCGACGACGACGCGGATCGCGCTACCCATGTCGTCGCGTGCGCTGGCCAGAATACCGGTTCGACCATCGACCAAGGTGTTGTTGACGATTTTCGCATCGATCGTGCCATTCCACCCGCTCGCGCTGAGCACGATCCCACCGGGCGCACCGACATTGCCGTATTGGCCGGTGACCACGTTGTTGGTCACGGAGGCGTTGAGCAAGCTCGGCGGAGCTGCATTGTCATTACCGCCAGCTGTGCGCAGCTGGATGCCGAAATCGAAATTGCTGCCGAACAGCCGATTGCGATCGATCGTCGCACTGCTGCCGTTGCCCGCACCGAGGTAGACCATGATGCCGCCGTCCTGGCGCAGATTCGTCAACGACATATCGTTGTCGACAATGGTGGCGGTGAATGGCTGCGTGAATACGGTAACCGAAATCGCACTCGAACCGTTGTCCACATCGGCGATGTTGAACGTATTGTGCGCAATCGTCGCCGTGATCCGACCGGTGCTGTAGCCCGGGTTGTCGCGCACCGTCATGGTACTGCCGGGGGTGAAGTTGCTGCTGAGCACACTGACGTCAAGATCGGCTTTGCCGCAGAACGCATCGACGCGACCGATGCCTGCCAGACGCTGCACCACCACGGTCGCCGCGGCCGTGTCGGCCATGATCAAGACCGAGCCGACCTTGGGCGTGTTGCCGGCCTTCGGCTGCACGGTCAGATTTTTGTTCTGGATCGTCAGCGATTCGGCATTGGCCGTATTGAACGCAAGCTCGATGGTGTCGTTCGAGCTTGCCGCGTCGATGCACGCCTGCAGCGTGGTGTTGCAAGGCGCGGCGCCGGGATAGGTCGACGTTGCCGCGCGCCCCGCCATCGGCACGACGAGCATCGCGCCGACTACCCACGCAAAAACGAAAATGGCACTGCGAACGGGCACAAAAAACGGAAGAAAAAATGGACTTTGCATCGCACGACTCCCCATGAAGGACATTTCTGCGACTGCCGGCTTTCCCGGCGCGACATTCCGCAACCGACTGCCGTCGGCCCCCACATCAATGCCCGAACAACCCCTTGAGCGCATCGACCGGGCCCGGCTTCTTGCCGCCCCTCGCACCACTGTCGTCGCCGCGATTGCGCCCGCGACCCTGTTCGCGCATGGCCGACGCGTCTTCGCCCAACAGGGTCATGGCCACGGATTTGTTGCGCACGCGCGCCACCCAATCCGGCGACCAGCTCGGCGGTGCGTTGGTCGGTTTCGGCGGATACGAGAAATTCGCCTCGTTGCCGTAGGCGATGCCTTGCAGCATCGTGCCTTCGCGTTGGTCGAAAATGCCGGCGGGAATGTTGCACTCGGTGACATCGCTGCCAAGCAGCACTTTCTCGCGCAGCCATTTGTCGATGTTGGCGTTGGATGCGTAGTTCATCAGCCCCATGCCCGAATCCGGCGGCTCGGACGAACTCCACAAAATCAGATCCGGTGCGCCGTCTTTCTCGCCCCCGCTCATCGCGGTAAGCAGGTACGCGCGCGCCGAGGCAATCGACGGCCAATGCACGCGAATCGAGTCGCTCGGTTTCCCGGCCGAATCCAGCTTCAGGCTTGGCATGAAATCCTGGTCGCGAGACAGAGTGAACTGCATGTGCTCCGGCACGCCCTCGCCCGCAACGACATGCTCGCCAACCACCGAGGCGCTGCGTGCGACGTGCGAATTTTCCCGGTCGTTCGGCCAGATCGCATGCCCAGGCTCGGCGCGCGCACCACGGTCGGGCACGCTGCGGCCCTGCATGAAGGCGCCGTAGTCCTGCACCGACAATTTGGCCATGTCGAGGATGCGCGGCTGTCCCGGCTTCACCGTCGCGCTGCATCCCCAATAAAACAGGATGCGTCCGCGCGGGCGCTCGGGATACGTCGGTTCATCGCTGCCACCCGCCGCACCTTCGCGCGGCGGCGTGACCAGATGCAGCGGGGACGCACCGAGATCGGCGCGTTGCGGGATATCCTGCGTCGCGCTCGTGCCCGCGGGCTTGTTCGCCGTATACAACGCGATGTCGATTTGCCGCCCCGGCATGCCTATCGACTTGGTCAGGCCGAAATTGCCGACGCCTTTGGCGTGACGGCCATCGCGCCCCTGCGCCGCGTGCGCCCCCATCATGTTGCCCATCATCGACCCGGCAATGCCTCCCATCTCGGGCATCTCATCCATGCCCATGAGGTTATAGGTGGCCAGATCCATCCAGTATTGCGCGATCGGCCCACGCGCTGCGGCCGCTTTCGGCGTATCGGCGGCGCCGGCAGCCGTGGCGACAATGAGAGAAAGCGCGACAGCCAGCAGGGACACCTGGCGTGGCGACGAGCGTAACGCGGCGGCAGGTCGAGTGGCGGGCGAGACGGTCAGCATGGCGGTTTCCTGGTCGGTTTGCGATCCCGGGCGGGTTCGCTTCAATCTCTATCAGCGTAGAATCGTGAAAATCGGCTCACGGGGTAGCGATGCAAAATGAGCCGTTCGAGGTCGCATGACGCTAATGGGGTTATGGATTCCGCACGCTGGCAACACCTGACCGACATCGTCGGCGAATGTTTGGACGCACCCAGCGCCGAGCGCGACGCCCTCGCGCGCACGCGCTGCGCGGGCGATGAGGCGCTGTATCGCGAAGTACTGGCCTGGCTTGCGAATGGCGCAGGCGACGATAGCTTTCTCCAGCACTCGCCCCCTGTCGATACACGCCTGTTGGCAACCAACACACCGGCTGCCGACACGACGCATTGGATCGGCCGCCGACTCGGCCCGTACCGCATCATCGAGGCCATCGCGCGCGGCGGCATGGGCCGCGTGTTTCGCGCGGTGCGCGACGACGACGAATATCAAAAAGCCGTCGCGATCAAGTTGATCCGTGCCGATCTCGTAGGCGAGTCACTGGCCGCACGCTTTCGCATGGAACGCCAGATCCTCGCCGGGCTGGATCACCCCAACATCGCGCGCCTGATCGATGGCGGCACCACCGAGGATGGTGTGCCGTATCTGGTCATGGACTATGTCGACGGCGAGCCGATCAGCACCTACTGCGCCAAGCGCGCACTCGGCGTGCGCGAGCGCCTGCACCTGTTCTGCGAGGTGTGCGCGGCGGTGCAGTTCGCGCACCAGCGCCTTGTCGTGCATCGCGATTTGAAGCCAAGCAACATCCTCGTCGACAACAACGGCACGGTGAAACTGCTCGACTTCGGCATCGCGCGCCTGCTCGATGCCAGCGGCGCGAGCGAGCCGACTACCATCCACGCCTTCACCCCCGAATACGCAAGCCCGGAGCAGGTCAAGGGCGAGGTGATCACCACCGCAAGCGACATCTACTCCCTCGGCGTGCTGCTCTATCGCCTGCTGACCGAGCGCAGCCCGTATCGCACCGACACCTCGCAGCCGCATGCGCTGATGCGTGAAATCATCAGCACTGACCCGCCCAAACCGAGTGTGACCGCACACACCGAGCGCCCCGCAGCATCCTCACAGCCCACGCTCGATGACGCACGCCTGCGTAGCGCGCTGCGCGGCGATCTCGATCACATCGTACTCAAGGCGTTGCGCAAGGAGCCAACCCAGCGCTACCCATCCGTCGAACAACTCGCCGAGGACGTGCGCCGCCATCTCGACAACCGCCCCGTGCGCGCGCGCGAAGGCGCGCGCGCCTACCGCGCGCGCAAGTTTTTCGTGCGTCATCGCTTTGGCGTGGCGTTCGGCTCGATGGCTGTTTTGAGTCTATTGGGGCTGACGTTTTACGCCTTGCAACAAGCGCACACGGCACGCATGGAAAACGCGCGCGCCGAGCGTCATTTTGCCAGTGTGCGCGGATTGGTCAGTCGATTCATCGGCGACGTATTCCTGCAAATCGTCGATGTCCCAGGCACCAGCAAAGCGCAACAATCCTTGCTCGACACCGGCACCGAATATCTTGATCAACTGGGTGACGAGGCCGCTGGCAACCGCCCACTGCTGCTCGAAATTGCGATTGGCCACATCAAACTCGCGCAATTTCAGGAGCGTACGCTCATGCCTGCGGCGAAGCGTGCGGATACCGCCAAACGCGCCCTTGCCGCCGTTGCCGAAGCGGAGCGATTGGCACCGCCCGATCCGCCCTCGCGCCAGCGCCGTCTCGTGGCGCAAACTTTGCTCGCCGCAAGTGAAGCGGATGCACAGAATTTCACCGCTGCCAAAGCCGATTTCGAGACCGCCGCCATGCTCGCGCGCCAGACACCGGACGCTGGCGAACCGGCGGAACTCACCGACGCTCGTGCTGGCGCACTGGCCGAATTCGGACGATCCCCGGGCATCGATATTCCGCCCACGCAACGCTTGCGGTTGCTCGAGGAAGCGTATGCGAACTACCTTGTTGCCCGCGCATCGGCAAAGAGCGAAAAAGCCCGCGACGATGCGGACAATTCGCGGGCGGCAACCCGCCTGTGGATGGCCCGCACCATCAATGAAGTGTTTGATGATCCGCAGCGCCAAACAAAGTCTCTCGCCTACGCAAAAGAGTCGGTCGAAATTCAGGAAGTGCTTTACCAGCGCTCCCCAAAGGATCTGAAGAATGTTGCCAACCTCGCGCTGGAAGCGAGCACCACCGCCACCATCGCGGCGCACCAAGGCGACTTCGCGTTGGCGCGCGACTACTTTCGCAAAGCACGCGAGTACGATGCGCAAATGTCGGCGCTGGATTCCGACCAGCCGCTCACCATTCTCAACCGCATAGGAATGCAGTTGGAGCAAGCGGAAATGGAGTTGCGCGCCAAGACATCCCCCCGCGTGCAGCTCGCCGCTCTCGCGGAAACCGAGCAATGGGCGCAGCGCTTACCGCAATATTTGGCTGGTCAGCGGCAAATGATCGCAGTGCGCGCGTGGCTCGATGCACTGTGGGCCGAATTCAGCTTGCGCCGCAGCGACGAGACCGACCTAGCCACGCACGAACGCATCGCGCTCAAACACGAAGCCATCGCCCGGTTTGAAAATTCGAACAATCTGGTGGCCCAGGTTCCGGAACTGGTCGACGCCGATCAGCAGGACATAGTCGACCTCGTCCACACCGGAGCTGCGCGCGCACGCGCGTCACTTGCGAGGTTGCAGGCACGCTGATCGGCAATCCGATGGCGCGCCTTGCTGTATCCTTCGCCGATGGCCGCCGAGACGAAAATCCAGACCCCCTCGCCCGCGTCGCCGCGCCGCGCCCTCATCACCGGCGCCTCGGCCGGCATCGGTGCGGAATTCGCGCGCCAGCTTGCCGCGTCGGGCCATTCTCTCGTACTGACCGCCCGGCGTGCGGATCGGCTCGCCGCACTCGCTGAAAAATTGAAAAGCGCACACGGCATCGAGGTCGATTGCATCACCGCCGATCTTGCCGATGCACAGGCACCATCCATGCTGTGCGATGAACTTGGGCGGCGCAAGCTCGCCATCGACGTGCTCATCAACAACGCCGGTTACGGTGTGCCCGGCTCGCTGCGCTCGAAACCGTGGCAAGTCCATGCCGACTTCATCCAGGTGATGATGACCGCGTCGACCGAGCTCGCCTATCGCTTGCTGCCGGGCATGCGCGAACGCAGATACGGGCGCATCGTCAATGTGGCTTCGCTCGCAGGCCACGTGCCGGCGCCGGCAGGCCATACGTTATACGCCGCGACCAAGGCGTACCTCATCAAGTTCTCGCAGGCGCTCGCGCTGGAAAACCGCAGCACCGGGGTCAACGTCTGCGCGCTGTGCCCGGGGTTCACCTATTCGGAATTCCACGATGTCACCGGCTCGCGCGCACTGGTGTCGAAAATGCCGAAGTGGCAATGGATGCAAGCCGAGCGCGTGGTGCGCGAAGGTCTCGTCGCAGTCGAACGCGGCGACATCGTATACATTCCGGGCCGTATCAACCGCGCGATCAAAAGTCTGAACAAGCTGTTGCCGGATTCCTTCACCCTGCGCATGGCGGCGCGCCAGGGCAAGAAATTCCGCATCGTCGATGAACCATCGCCAAAGTAACCGCCGAACATGTCGGATTTCTCCTCGCTTCCGCTTGCCGCGCCCTTGCTCAAAGCGCTGGCCGCGCTGAATTTCACCGCGATGACACCAGTGCAATCACAAAGCCTGCCGGTCCTGCTCGACGGACGCGATGTGATTGCCCAGGCTCCCACTGGCAGTGGCAAGACCATCGCCTTCGGCTTGGGCCTGCTGCAACGGCTCGATCCGGCGCTGGTCAAACCTCAGGCGCTGGTGCTGTGCCCCACGCGCGAACTCGCAGACCAGGTGGCGAAAGAAATCCGGCGCCTCGCGTTCGACATTCCCAACCTCAAGGTGCTGACCCTGACCGGCGGCGTTGCGCTCGGCCCACAGCTCGCCAGTCTGCGCAAGGATTCGCACGTCGTCGTCGGCACGCCGGGGCGCATCCAGGAAATGTTGCGCAAGCATGCGCTGAGCCTGGCCAAGCTGCGCACGCTCGTGCTCGATGAGGCCGACCGCATGCTCGACATGGGTTTCGCCGAGGCCATCGGCGAAATCGTCGGCAAAACACCGCCATCGCGACAGAGCCTGCTGTTTTCAGCGACGTTTCCCGATGCCATTCGCGACATGGCACGGGCGACGCTGCGCGATCCGCTCGAAGTCACGGTCGCCGGCAGCGCCGATCGGCCGCAGATCGATGAACGTTTCCACGAAGTCGATCTCGCGCGCAAGCCGGCTGCACTGGCCGCCCTGCTGCTGCACCATCGGCCCGAATCGAGCATCGTGTTCTGCAACACGCGGCGCGATGTCGACACCGTCGTCGACGCGCTCGGTGATTACGGCATCGCAGCGCTCGCCCTGCATGGCGACATCGAGCAGCGCGACCGCGACGAAGTGCTCGTGCGCTTCGCCAACCGCTCCTGTCGCGTCCTCGTCGCCAGCGACGTGGCAGCGCGCGGCCTCGATATCGCCGAGCTTGCCGCAGTGATCAATTACGAATTGCCGCACGATCTCGACGCCTACCGCCACCGCATCGGCCGCACCGCACGCGCGGGCAAGGCCGGGCTCGCGCTCAATCTGGTCACGCCACGCGAGATGCATCGCGCGCACGAGCTGGAAGCGCGGGAGCTGGAACGGTATCCGGATGCGCAACGGCAATGGTCGCCACTCCCCGCCGTGAGCACGAAGTCGCAAGACGGCCTGCCCGCCGCCATGGCGACCCTGCGCATCGACGGCGGCAAAACCGACAAACTGCGTGCCGGCGACATCCTTGGCGCACTGACCGGCGAGGCCGGGCTCACCGCCGATGCGGTCGGCAAAATCGCCCTTTTCGCCACGCGCTCGTACGTCGCCATCGCGCGCCAGCATGTCGATAAAGCGTTGAATCGGCTGCGCGCGGCGGGGATCAAGGGGCGCCGATTCCGCATCGCGCGCCTGTGAGCGTCGTGGCGCATCCCACCGCCTTCGATGCAGGCAAGAGACACGCCCGGCCACAGCCCCCTGCCCGCCCCGCCCGCCAATGCGCATCGCGGAACAATTTTCAGCCAAATCGGATATAATCAGCGGCTTACGCAATCGCCAGGCGACGTGAGTTGCCGCGATTTTGCGCAGTGCGATGCGCACTGAACCGAGTCATTTCCATCGACCTTCGGCGACCTTGACCGGCTGCTGCGGGCCATTGCATTTCCGATGCTCCGATTCATTCGCCGCTTTCGTTCCGCTTTTCCATTCAAAAACTTCGAGTTCCCACCATGGCCCGCAACAAAGACATCAAGCTCTATCGCAACATCGGTATCATCGCGCACATCGACGCCGGCAAGACCACGACGACCGAGCGCATCCTCTATTACACCGGCAAGAAGCACCAGATCGTCGACGTGCACGACACGAAGGACGGCAAGGGCTCGACCACGACCGACTACATGGAGCAGGAGCGCAAGCGCGGCATCACCATCCAGTCTGCCGCGGTGTCGGCGGAGTGGAAGGGCTATCAGGTCAACGTCATCGACACCCCGGGACACGTCGACTTCACCATCGAAGTGAACCGCTCGCTGCGCGTGCTCGACGGCGCGGTGGTGGTGTTCGACGGCGTGGCCGGCGTGGAGCCACAGACCGAAACCAACTGGCGCCTCGCCGATCAATACCGCGTGCCGCGCATGTGCTACATCAACAAGATGGACCGTACCGGCGCCAACTTCAAGAATGCCGTCGACGGCATCCGCAAGCGCCTCGGCGCCAACGCCGTGATCTGCGAAGTGCCGCTCGGCAGCCACGACGACTTCATCGGCATCGCCGACTTGATCGCCAACTGCGGCTACATCTGGCTTGGCAACGACAAGGACAGCCAGTGGGAAACCGTTCCCCTGAATGAAATCGCCAACCACCCGCAAGTGAAAGCGTTCAGCAACGCGGTCGACAAGGAATGGGTGGCCAGTCTTGCCGCGCTGCGCGAGTCCTCGATCGAAACCGCGGTCGAAATGGACGACGACGCGATGGAAGCCTATCTGACCACGGGCGAAGCGCCGACGCTGGAGAAGCTCAAGGAGTGCATCCGCAAGGGTTGCGTCGCCAACAAGCTGGTGCCGATCTTCTGCGGCTCGTCCTACCGCAACAAGGGCGTGCAGCACCTGCTCGACGGCGTCATCGACTACATGCCGTATCCCGGCGAAACCGGCGGCATTTCCATGGTCGACGTCGACGGCAACATCGTCGGCGAGCAGGAAGTGCGCGACGACGCGCCGGCGCGCGCGCTGGCGTTCAAGGTCATCAACGACCAGTTCGGCACCCTCACCTTCACCCGCGTCTACTCGGGCGTGATCAAGAAGGGCGACACCCTGCTCAATTCGACCCGCGACAAGAAAGAACGCATCGGCCGCATCGTCGAAGTGCAGGCGAACGCGACCAAGGAAATCGACGAAGTGCGCGCCGGCGACATCTGCGCATTCGTGTCGATGAAGGAAACCGAAACCGGCGACACGCTGTGCGATCCGGCGCAGCCCGTGCTGCTCGAGCGCATGCGCTTCCCCGACCCGGTCATCAGCGTTTCGGTCGAACCGAAGAGCCGCAACGACGTCGACAAAATGTCTACCGCGTTGTACAAGATGGTCAAGGCCGACCCGTCGCTGCGCCTGGAAGTCGACAAGGAAACCGGCCAGACCGTGCTCAAGGGCATGGGCGAGCTGCATCTGGAAATCACCATCGACCGCATGCGCACCGAGTTGGGCGTCGAAGCCAACATGGGCCGCCCGAAGGTCAGCTTCCGCGAGGCGTTCGGCAACCGCGTCGAACACACCTACACGCACAAGAAACAGTCCGGCGGCTCGGGCCAGTTCGCCGAAGTGAAAATGATTTTCGAGCCGGGCGAGCCCGGCACGGGCGTGGTGTTCGAGGACGAAATCGTCGGCGGTCGCATTCCGCGCGAATACATCCCCGCGGTCGAATTCGCCATCAAGACCGAATCGCGCAAGGGCCAGATCGCTGGCTACGAAGTCGTCGATTTCAAAGCGCGCCTGATCGACGGTAAATTCCACGACGTCGACTCGTCGGCGCTGGCGTTCGAAATCGCCGGCAAGGCCGCCTTCCGCGAAGCACACCGGATGTCCAAGCCGAAGCTGCTCGAGCCGATGATGAAGCTCGAAGTGGTGACCGAGGCCGACTTCCTCGGCGACGTCATCGGCGACATCAACCGCCGCCGCGGCACGGTCAGCGACCAGGGCCAGAAAGGTCCGCAGGCCTTCGTCCAGGGCTTCGTGCCGCTGGCGGAAATGTTCGGCTACATCAACTTCCTGCGCTCGGCCACGCGCGGCCGCGGCACCTTCACCATGGAATTCCACAACTACACCGAAGTGCCGGCGAACCTCGTCGACAAACTCATGGAAGAAGAAAAGAAGGACAGCAAGTCGAGCTGATGGCACCCCATCCGCACCGAAAAAGGCCGAGCAATGCTCGGCCTTTTTCATTGCGCCGTCCGCCCACTCGCCGGATAGCGCTGTAAAATGCGCCCCTCGATCAACGCAACGACATGCAGGTATCCCCATGGGCAGAGGCCCCAGCATCGCAGGCCGCAAGAACGCAGAAGACGCTCGCCGCGGCAAGATTTTCACCAAGCTGATTCGCGAGATCACGATCGCCGCGCGCACCGGCGCCGACCCCGCGAGCAACGGGCGTCTGCGCGTCGCCATCGATAAAGCGAAAGCGGTGAGCATGCCGAACGACACGATCGAGCGCGCGCTCAAACGCGCCAGCGGCGCCGACGCCGCCAACATGCACGAGCTGCGCTATGAGGGCTACGGCCCCGGCGGCATCGCCATCCTCATCGATTGCATGACCGACAACCAGCAGCGCACTGTTGCCGATGTGCGCAGCGCCCTGAGCAAGCACGGCGGCAACCTCGGCACCACGGGCTCGGTCGCATTCCAGTTCAAACATCTCGGCGAATTCGTGTTGGCCACGCCCGATGCGGCAAGCGAAGAGAAGGTCCTCGAAATCGCACTCGACGCCGGCGCCGATGATGTGCAGGCCGAAGGCGGGCAAAGCACCGTGTTGTGTTCGACCGAAAATTTCGAGGCCGTGAAAACCGCACTGGCTACCGCGAAACTCGAACCCATTCGCGCCGACATGGTCTGGCGCCCGGAAAACCGCATCGCCGTGTCGGGCGAAACCGAAGAAACCCTGTACGACCTGCTCGACCGCCTCGACGACCTCGACGATGTGCAGGAGGTTTACCACAACGCGGCGCTGGGCGAAGCGTAGTCCATTCGCAAATCACGGCTTTTGCTCGTCATTCCCACTTGCACATGATTGGCAACGTTGTTTCACTCTATTTATATCCAACGGCCCCGTAGCTCAGCTGGATAGAGCGTCCCCCTCCTAAGGGGAAGGTCGCACGTTCGAATCGTGTCGGGGCCGCCAGTTTGGGAAATATCAAAGACATCATGCCAAGCAAAATCATCGAAGGCACCGAACGCGGCTGGATCGTGCCCATTGGTGGCGCGGAAGCCAAGCATCACGACGCGCGCATCCTCGAGCGTTTCGTCGCGCTGTGCGGCGGTCGCGATGCGGACATCGTCGTCATCCCGACCGCGAGCCAGCTCGCCGACACCGGCGCGCGCTACGAGGGCATCTTCTCCGGCCTCGGCGCCGCGCGCGTCAGCGCGATCGACTTCGACACGCGCCGCGATGCCGAGGAAAAAAACCGCCTGCAGCGCATCGAGCAGGCCAGCGGCATCTTCTTCACCGGCGGCAACCAGTTGCGCATTTCAACCCTGCTCGGCGGCACGCCGATTGCGAAAGCCATTCGCGCCAGCAATGCACGCGGCGTCACCGTCGGCGGTACCAGCGCCGGGGCGAGCATTCTTTCCGAACACATGATCGCGTTCGGCAAGGAGGGCTCCTCGCCCACAGCGGGCAGCGTGCGGCTGGCACCGGGGTTGGGCCTCACCAATCGTTTCGTCATCGACCAGCATTTCCGCCAGCGCGACCGCCTCGGGCGCCTGCTCGCTGCGCTCGCCTACAATCCGTTCCTCGTCGGCATCGGTCTCGACGAAGACACCGCCGCGTTCATCAACCCCGACAACACGCTCGAAGTCGAAGGCTCCGGCGCGGTGACCGTGGTCGACGCCAGCGACATGCAGTTTTCCTCGATGGATCAAGCCAGCGAAAACGAACCGGTGTGCCTGCTCGGCCTCAAAATCCATATTCTCGTCGCCGGCGCCACGTTCAATCTGCACACGCGCACCGCCTCGGCGGGGACATTGGTTTCGACAAAACAGACGCATTGAGTCTGCACCATTGGCGAAACGCCGCTTTTGTGGTTTCCTTCTCCCACCGGGAGAAGGTGGCGCAAAGCGCCGGATGAGGGAAGGGCTTCTCAGCCCTCGATGTCGATCCGATATGCAATGCCTCTCCCTCATCCGCCCTTCGGGCACCTTCTCCCGAGGGGAGAAGGGAGGCAGACAGCTTGGGGACAATTGACATGCGCATACTCGACCGTTCCGTCTACGTTGGCCCTTCGCTGTACGCGCATTTTCCGGTCATCAAACTCGAACTCGACCTCGGCGAGCTGGAGAACTGGCCGACGGCGAAACTCGGCGATGCCTTCATCGACGGCCTCGTCGCCGCGCTGCCCGGCCTGAAAGAACACGGCTGCTCCTATCGCGAGCCCGGCGGCTTTATCCGCCGCATGCGCGAGGGCGAAGGTACCTGGCTCGGCCATGTGCTCGAACACGTCGCGATCGAATTGCAGAATGTCGCCGGCGAGGACGTCACGTTTGGCAAGACGCGCAGCCTCAGCGACGCGCGGCCCGGCGTCTACACGGTGGTTTACGAATACACCCAGCGCGAGGAAGGCATCGCCGCGGGCGACCTCGCCCTGCGCCTGCTCTGCTCGCTGTTGCCACCGAATCTGCAACCCAAAGACAGCGTGCCCGACAGCTGGAACTTCGCCGAGGCGCGCGACCAATTCATCCGCTACGCGCAACGGCGCGCGCTCGGGCCGTCGACCGCCTCGCTCGTGCGCGCGGCCGAGCAGCGCGACATTCCGTGGCTGCGCCTCAACGAGCAGTCGCTGGTGCAGCTCGGCCATGGCAAGTACCAGCAGCGCATCCAGGCGACGGTGACCGGGCGCACCTCGCACATCGCGGTCGAACTCGCGAGCGACAAGGAGGAGACGAACAAGATCCTCGCCTCGCTCGGCCTGCCGGTGCCGAAGCAGGAACTCGTACGCAGCGAGGAAGGCGCGTTGCGCGCCGCGCGCCGGCTCGGCGGCCCCGTGGTGACGAAGCCGTACAACGGCAATCACGGCCGCGGCATCACGATCGCGATCAGCCGCGACGAAGACGTGATCGCCGGCTTCAAGGCCGCGCAGGAACATTCCAGCTCGGTCATCGTCGAAACCTATCTCGCCGGCGACGACCATCGCCTGCTCGTGGTCAACGGCGAGCTTGTCGCGGCGACCAAGCGCACGCCTGGCCATGTCGTCGGCGACGGCACACGCACGGTGCGCGAGCTGGTCGACATCGTCAATTCCGATCCGCGCCGCGGCGTCGGCCACGAGAAAGTGCTGACCAAACTGCAGCTCGACCGCGAGGCGACCGTGATGCTCGAAGGCACCGGCCTTACTTTCGATTCGGTGCCGGAGAAGGACCGCGTCGTGCCGTTGCGCAAGACCGCGAACCTCTCCACCGGCGGCACCGCGACCGACGTCACCGACATCATCCATCCCGACAACCGCGACATGGCCGTGCGCGCGGTGCGCGCGATCGGGCTCGACGTCGGCGGCGTCGACTTCCTTTCACCGAACATCGCCGAAAGCTACAAGAGCATCGGCGGCGGCATCTGCGAGATCAACGCCGCGCCGGGCTTCCGCATGCACGTCTCGCCGAGCGAAGGCACGCCGCGCGACGCGGCCGGGCCCGTGATCGACATGCTGTTTCCTCAGGGTACGCCATCGCGCGTGCCGATCGCGGCGATCACCGGCACCAACGGCAAGACCACGACTTCGCGCATGCTCGCGCACATCGCCAAGATGGCCGG
>JAFEFR010000096.1 GCA_018240485.1 Pseudomonadota bacterium | reverse complement strand
TACGCCGGCGTTCCCGAACACGGGCGTGACCTTGAGCCCGAGCTGGAGTGTGTCGACGGTAGGCGGCACGCTGAATTCGCCGCTGCCGAGCGCGGTGAACAACACGGCGGCGCAGATCAGCGCGACGAACGTGTCGATCGCGGGCGGCGCAACGCACACCTACACGGTGACGATCACGTTCACAGTGAGCGCGCCGGCAACAGCGTTGACGTGCAATGGCAACCCGAATAACGGTGCCTATAACGCCGCAAATATTTCCGGCGGATCCACGGGCAGTTCGTCGGGTTGCGGTGGATTGCCGCAGGCGCCGGCGTTGTTGGTCACCAAGACCAATGACGATGGCGTCGCCAACGAAGGCGCAAGCACGAGCTACACCGTCACCATCGTCAACAACGGCAATGCCGATGCGACGGGCGTGAGCTGGACGGACAACGTGGCCAGTGGCTTGAACGTCACCGGCGTCGGCATGCTTGCCACGACCGGTACCGGCACGAATGCGGGCACCTGTACCACGGTCGCTCCGTGGTCGTGCAGCGGCATCACCATCGTGGCCGGTGGCAGCGTGAGCTATACGGTGCTGGCGGATATCACCGGCGATCCGGGCACGAACGCGGTAAACAACGCCAACGTGGCCGGTGGTGGCTGCACGGCCGGTACGCCCAGCACGCCGGCGAACTGCACTGCGCAGGATTCGCATCCGATCCAGGCGGTGCCGGACCTCACGCCTACCTTTACGTTCAGCTTCACGGCCTATGCCGCGGGCAATACGCGAGACGTGATCGTCAACATCAATGAGATCAACGGTGTTGCGACGACGGGACCCATCCAGTTCTTTGTTCCGATATCCAGTGGATTTGCCTATACTTTCAGCCCATCGCGTACTACGGCTTCTTTGTTTGCTCCGAATGACACGACGGGAATGCAAAACGCCAATTGGTCGGTGACGACGAGCGTGTCGGGTTATACTTTCACCTCGACGACATCCATCCCTGCCGGGGGCATGAGCCGAATCGTGCTCTCTTCGCAGGCGAATTCGCCCGGTACGGATGCGAACATCACGGTCACCATCGCCACCGGCTCGGGTGGGGAGGTTCGTGGGGACAACAATTCGGTTTCTCTTGCACAATCCATTCAGCGCTGAGGCGGACGGAAATGATCAACAACGACTTCAAAACACTCAGTGCTGGCATGTGTCCTGGCATTCAGCGGGTGGCGGGATGGGGGCGGTGGGTCGCGATGCTCGTCGTCGCGGCAGGCAGTTTGGCGCCCGCTGCGGCGTTTGCTGCCCGCGGGTACGCCGACCCTGCGGTCACCGGGGCATTTTTCAATCCGATCACGGTGCAGCAAGGCCAGAACTCCGTGCTCGAAGTGTCGTTCTCGAATACGGGATCGACGCTCATCCCGGGAACGTCCGCGGACATTCCGGCGAACTCGATCCAGGTCACGATCTGCCCCGCGTATAACTATTACATGCCTGCGGGTACGCCGACGTATACGCCGGGAACCGGAAGTGCCAACACATCGGCCTTGTTCAATTGGTTCAACATCGGTCTGGGGTGCTGGCGCGGCACCAACGTACAGATCATTCCTTCGCTGGATGGCGGTTTGATTCATGTCAGCTATACCGGCAACACCGTCACGCCGTCGCCGCAAACCACGAACATCAATGTTCAGATCGTGGCGAACCTGATCGCGTTCTCGAACAATCCGGCCAACGACAATTTGCAACCTCAGCTGGCCGTCATCGCGGCTACCGTGCCGACGTTGGGCATCACGAAGTCCGTCTCCGTGACGTCGTTCCAGGTGGGCCAACCTGCCACTTACACACTGACGGTAACGAATACCGGTACGGGGCCGACATCGGCTGCTGCGACGGTAAGCGATACGATTAGTAACAATCTTCTGCTCGGCACGATGCCGCCGAACTGCTCGGCGTCGGGCCAGGTGGTGACCTGCACGATCGCAGCCGGCCTTGCGACAAACTCGCCGGTGAGCTTCGTGATTCCAGTGACGCCAGCGGCGGCGGCAGCAGGCACGACCATTCCAAACACGGCGAACGTTGTGGGTGGCGGCGATCCGGCCTGCGCCACGGCCTGCCCGAGTAATACGACGAACACGCCGGTGAATGCGCCGAAGCTGGGTATTACCAAGGCGGCCTCGGCACCGACGTTTGTGGTTGGCCAGCCGGCGAGCTACACGCTGACGGTGACGAACACGGGCTCCGCACCAACGACGTCGACGGCGACCGTGAGCGATACGATCGACTCGCACTTGACCTTGGGCGTGATGCCGGCAAATTGTTCGGCGTCGGGTCAGACCGTGACCTGCACGATTGCCGCAGGCTTGGCGACGGGCAGTCCGGTGAGCTTTGTCATTCCGGTGACGCCGCAGCCGAGCGCCAGTGGGCTGACACTTGCCAACACCGCGAGCGTAACCGGCGGCGACGATCCGTCTTGTGTCTCGGGTTGCAACAGCAACACGACGAACACGCCAGTGAATGCGCCGAAACTGAGCATCACCAAGTCGGCATCGCCGAGCTCGTTCGTGGTGGGGCAACCGGCGAGCTACATTCTGACGGTGACAAACACAGGCACGGCGGCAACGACGGCCACCACGACGGTGACGGATACCATCGCCTCGACGTTGACGTTGGGTGCGATGCCGGCGAACTGCTCGGCGGCGGGTCAGGTGGTCACCTGCACGATTGCGGCGGGTTTGGCGACCAATACCCCGGTAACCTTCACGATTCCGGTGACGCCGCAAGCGGCGGCCAACGGCACGACGATCGCGAACACGGCGAATGTGAGCGGCGGCGGCGATCCGTCCTGCGTCTCGAACTGTCCGAGTAACACGACCAACACGCCGGTGAATGCGCCGAAACTGAGCATCACCAAGTCGGCATCGCCGAGTTCCTTCGTGGTCGGCCAACCGGCAAGCTATACGCTGACGGTGACGAACACGGGCTCGGTGGCGACGACGGCGATAACGACCGTGAGTGATAGCTTTGCCTCGACGCTGACGCTGGGCGCGATGCCGCCGAATTGTTCGGCATCGGGCCAATTGGTGACCTGCACGATTGCGGCGGGTCTGGCGACCAATACGCCGGTGAGCTTCACGATTCCGGTGACGCCGCAGGCGGCCGCGAACAACACGACGATCGCGAACACGGCGAATGTGAGCGGTGGTGGCGATCCGTCCTGCGCCGCGAATTGCCCGAGTAACACGACCAACACGCCGGTGAATGCGCCGAAGTTGGGCATCACCAAGTCGGCTTCGCCGAGCTCGTTCGTGGTGGGTCAGCCGGCCAGCTACATTCTGACCGTGACGAATACGGGCGCGGTGGCGACGACCGACGTAACAACGGTGACGGACACCATCGCCTCGACATTGACGCTGGGCGCCATGCCGGCAAACTGCTCGGCGGCGGGTCAAGTGGTGACCTGCACGATTGCGGCGGGTCTGGCAACCAATACCCCGGTGACCTTCACGATTCCGGTGACGCCGCAAGCGGCGGCCAACGGTACGCTGATCGCGAACACGGCGAATGTGAGCGGTGGCGGCGACCCGTCTTGCGCCACGGCCTGCCCGAGTAACACGACCAATACGCCGGTGAATGCGCCGAAGTTGGGCATCACCAAGTCGGCCAGCCCCAATCCGTTCGTCGTCGGCCAACCGGCGAGCTACACGCTGACGGTGACGAACACGGGCGCGGTGGCGACGACTGACGTAACGACGGTGACGGACACCATCGCCTCGACGTTGACGTTGGGTGCGATGCCGGCGAACTGCTCGGCGGCGGGTCAGGTGGTCACCTGCACGATTGCGGCGGGTTTGGCGACCAATACCCCGGTGACCTTCACGATTCCGGTGACGCCGCAAGCGGCGGCCAACGGTACGACGATTGCGAACACGGCGAATGTGAGTGGCGGCGGTGATCCGTCCTGTGCTTCGAACTGCCCGAGTAACACGACCAATACGCCGGTGAATGCGCCGAAGTTGGGCATCACCAAGTCGGCCAG
>JAFEFR010000095.1 GCA_018240485.1 Pseudomonadota bacterium | reverse complement strand
TCTCGACCTGTCGATTGTCGAGAGGCGAGGAGTGCGCCGTGGTTTTTCATACACAATCAAAGTTCATATATGATATTGGGGATTGCCGCTGGGTGCGGATTCCCTCATGCCATCGAACGTATCCGATGTGTTTTTGTCGTCGCTGAGTCGATTGGGATTCGGCGCGGCCCCGCTCGGCAACCTGTATTCCGAAGTCGGCGACGACGATGCGGCGGCGGCACTGGCGACCGCGCGGCGGTACGGCATTCGTTACTTCGATACGGCGCCGTTTTACGGCCACGGCTTGTCCGAGCGCCGCCTCGGTGAGGCCTTCGCGACATGGCCGCGCGCGGAATTCGCCGTCTCGACCAAGGTCGGTCGCCTGATCGAAGCCGATGCGGCGCGCAGCGCCCGGGTCAACGACGGCTTTGCGGTGTCGGGCAGTCGCGCCGTGTTCGACTACAGCCGCGGCGGCGTGCGCCGTTCGTTCGAGGCGAGCCTGCGGCGTCTGCGCGTCGATCGCGTCGATATCCTGCTGCTGCACGACATCGGCCGACTGACGCATGGCGAGCGCCATGCGGCGACGCTCGCGCAGGCGCTGGCCGAGGCCTTGCCCGAGATGGCGCGGTTGCGCGAGGAAGGCCTGGTCGGCGCGATCGGACTCGGCGTCAACGAGCAGGAGGTGTGCCTCGAAGTCCTGCCGCGCTTCCCGCTCGACTGCATCATGCTCGCGGGCCGCTACACCTTGCTCGAACAGACGGCCTCGCGCGAGCTGATGCGCGAGGCGCAGGCGCGGGGCGTGAAGATTCTGGTCGCCGGTCCGTACAACTCGGGCCTGCTCGCCGACCCGCACGGCCCCGGTGCGACCTACGACTACGCGCCGGTCGATGCGGCGACGCTCGCGCGCGCGCGGGAAATCTACGCAATCTGCACCGCTGCCGGCATCGATGTCGGTGCGGCGGCGTTGCAATTTCCGCTCGCGCATCCGGCGGTGGCGACGGTCGTCGCCGGTCTGCGCTCGGTCGGGGAGGTCGAAAGCGCGGCCGCGCGGCGCGATGCGACTATCCCCGCCGCACTCTGGCGGCGCTTGCGTGATGCCGGTCTGCTGCCGCCCGATACGGTGCTGCCGTCGTGACCGTCGTCGATGCCCACCAGCATTTCTGGCGCCTGGCGCGCGGCGACTACGCATGGCTGACGCCGGCGCTCGGCGATCTGCATCGCAACTTCGAGCCGGCCGATCTCGCCCCGCTGCTCGCGCAAGCAAACATCGGTGCGACCGTGCTCGTGCAGGCCGCGGCGACCGAAGCGGAAACGCGTTTTCTTTTCGACTTGGCGAAGCGGCATGCCTTCGTCAAGGGTGTCGTCGGCTGGACGGATTTTGC
>JAFEFR010000094.1 GCA_018240485.1 Pseudomonadota bacterium | reverse complement strand
CATCGCAAAGCCAACCAACCCCACCGGCTCGATCTTCGGCCAGCGAGGCGCATCGCGAACAGGGACAGATCGTGGCAATGGCGTTGATGCTGCGCTCATCGACCGCCTTGTACGGACGGTACTGGGGCAGCTCGGTCGACATACCCGGCCTGCACTTCGAAGCCTGCTACTACCAGGGCATCGAATACTGTCTGCGCGAAGGGTTGTCGATGTTCGAGCCCGGCGCCCAAGGCGAGCACAAAATCGCGCGCGGCTTTCTGCCGACGCCAACGCGTTCGTATCACTACATCGCCGAGCCGCGTTTTCGCACCGCCGTACGCGCCTCGCTCGTGCGCGAGGGCGAGGCACTGCACGATTATCGCAGGGGCCTCTTGCCCCATTCTCCGTACCGAGAAAGCTGAAAGCTTCGCCCGCCACTCAGGCGGGCAACTGCGCCTGCATGAACCGATCGATCTGCAACGATGTCCATATCGCCAACAGTCGTAGCGGATCGACGCTTTGCGCTGGCGTATAACGCAGCGGCATCGCTTCGGCAAACGCATCCTCGACGAGCCGAAAGCACGCCGGGTCGGCTTCGACGGACTTCGATCCCAACGCATACAACGCAATGGCGTAGTCACGCATCTGCAAAGGCGTCATTGTTTCGCCGGCGACGATGCGACGGAATACTTCCTGGAAATGCCAACTATTCGACGTGCGCCCGGCGCTCGGCCCATACGAAAGCCGACGTGAAAGCCAGCCGATCAACATTTTCGTTGTCGCCTGTTCCGGCATGCGCATCGGGAAATGGGCAAGCTCAACATCGGGCAGGAGATTTCCTGTCGTCCAGAGAACATCGTTGCCCATCTTCCGGTGGAAAGCATGATTGCCGCGCGCGATCGACCAGCCTTCCGCTTCGGCGACCTGACGGGGCACGACGATTTTGAAAAGCGCCGCAGCCTCGCTTTCGACTCGCCAGCGCATGAGCCGTAGCGGGTGTCGGCTGGGTTCGTCGAGATCCGGCACGTAGGTCGGCCAACGCATGCAAGCCACGTTCGGGCCCGCCGCTTCAAGCGCCTCGCGCAGCGCTTCGCGCGATGCCACTTTGAGAAACTCATCCGCATCGAGCGGAAAAACGTAGTCGGCCGCGTGGGTGGCGAATGCGCGGCGGGCCAATGCGGTCGTGAACTCCGCCTGATCGAATGCCGAGTACTGGTTGGCAACATTGACTAACGTGAGCGGCACCCCCTCGGCCACCAGACTTTGCAGGATCGATGCGGTTGCATCGCCGGAATCGTGGTCGAGCACTAGCATGTGATCGAGAAATCGCACGTTGTGCCGGATCATCGCCTCGATGATGTCGGCCTCGTTCTTGACGACGCTGACGCCGATCAAACGCATGCCCGTCGTCCGCAGCGGGTGAGAGAAATTCGGTTTCGCGCCACAGAAAAATCGCGCTGACTTTGTCGCTTCATGTTCTATCTATCGTGAAATCCGCCCGCAAAAATAGGCGTACGGACTCGGCGCGGCAAGCCATTTTCTCCCTTTGGGGGAAAAATCCACAAAGTCTTTACACGGCGCATAATCGGCCACCGCGATGCGGTTTGGCCCATGGAATTGTTGGCTGTCGGCATGATTCGTATCCCCATTCTCGAGCGCCACGGTACGACCGCATTTCCTCCGGTCTGCGATGCGCTCGCCGAACCCAACGGCCTGCTTGCGGTGGGCGGCGACCTGTCCTCCGCGCGCCTGCTCGATGCGTACCGCCACGGCATTTTCCCGTGGTACTCACGCGATGAGCCGATCCTGTGGTGGTCGCCCGATCCACGCATGGTGTTCCCTACCGACCGAGTGCATGTGTCGCGCACGCTGCGCCGCTTCCTGCGCGACTGCGCGTGGACCATCCACGCCGATACCGCCTTCGCCGACGTCGTGCGCGCCTGCGCCGCGCCAAGGCCGACGCAGCCGACGACCTGGATCACACACGACATGTTCCATGCCTATTGCGAACTGCACCGCCTCGGCCACGCGCACTCGCTCGAAGTGCATGCCGGCGATGAACTCGTCGGCGGCATCTATGGCGTCGCGATCGGTCGCATGTTTTTCGGCGAATCCATGTTCGGCACACGCACGAATGCCTCCAAAGTCGCCCTGCTCGCCCTGTGCCGCGCACTGCATCAGTGGCAGTTTCCACTGCTGGATGCGCAGATGCACTCCGCGCATCTGGTCTCGCTTGGCGCCGTCGATATGCCGAGGGAAGAGTTCGTTCGACATGTCAACGAACTGGCAGCATTGCCCGCAATCATCGGTTCATGGCGCGAAGCGTTCGCGCAGAAAGTCGCCAAAACACTGGCGTCGACATGAACACCTACCCCTCCATGAAATAGCTGCCAGCAGGCCGGGGCGGATCGAATATCAGGCCAACGCCAGCCAGTGACGCGCGAAGCTCTTATGTGACGCTCAAGATCCTTGACAGCCCCCCCCCCTTCTTGATCTAGATTTCATCGCGCTCGGCTGGGTACCGAGCGCACATCAAATCGACTGGGGAGTTCGACATGATCCGCAGACTTCTTTGCGTAACCATTTTGCTCTACGCGAATTCGGCGTTCGCGCAAAAAAACTTGCCTACCATCACGGTCATTGCCTCTAGCGGCAAATCGATGGTGGTACCCTACTTCCTCGTCCAATCGGGCGAAATTCCTACCCGATGGGCAACGCAAGATGAGTCCATGATGGAGAACGCCGAATCCTCATTCACCAAGGCGCAGATTTGCAAGGCAATCAAGGACAACGCGCCAGCGGGATGCAATGTCAATAATTTTGCGCCGGCGCCTGGCATTCCCTCGCCCACGCAAGGAAGTTGGGCGCCGAATGGCTGTGGGCCGGGAGGGTGGAAGGATTTCCTGCTCGCCGAATTGGCGCTGACCTTGAACCCATTGAGTTTTTCCGGTGACTTGAATCGTCCGCTGCTGTATTACCAGTCGATCAGCTTTGAAGGTGCGTGCAACAACCATGATGCCTGTTACACATCATCCAGTGCAAAATCATCCTGCGACGATGGTTTCAAGCAAGAGCTTACTTTCATATGCGCCGGCAATTCGAGTTGTAGCTCGTTCCGGAACCAGTATTACTGGGCCGTGACCGAGGCTGGGCAAAGTTCCTATGATTCGAATCAAGCACAGTTTCAGTGCGCGCAGTTCGGCGCTGTTTACCATGACAATCAATGTGGTAATTGAGCAACGATGATGCCGACGCGCAATGTTCTCGCGCTGATAGCGTTTACCATAATCGCGCTGGTGGGCGGTTGGCACCTTTGGCAATCGTTTGCGCGGACTCGGCCCGAACGCACGCAAGACGTACATCAAGATGGTGCGGCTATACAGGTTGAACCCAGTGAGCTTTACGCGAAGACGAAACAAGCGGCTCCCGCTGCGCACGCCGGGCCATTAACAATCGCAATCGCCGCCGATGGTAGTGCCGAGGTACCAGTGCGCTACCGTTTTCCCGGCGTAGACAGGGTGCGTACTGCAAAAAATTTCAAGCAATGGCTTGCCCAGTTCGCGCCTGATCAACAAGCAGTCATTACCGACTTCGACAAAACGCATTTCAGTGTTTACGACACGGTGACATCGCCCGAACAGGTCGCCTGGATGGCGCAGCGCGGGTACCCCATGCCCGAGGATATCCTCGCAGTGAAGGGCATGAGTGACGACGACCTGCGACGACTATTCGATCAGGGTAATGATAAAGCGGGTTTCCTGCTATACGAGCGCATGTCCGAACGCGTACGTGCACGCATCACGGCTTATGAGGCCGGAGGTGAAAAAGTGGATCAACTCTTCAAGGAAGACCCCGCGTTTTCCGTTGAAGCTGCGAAGACCCGCATGTTCATGCAATCGTTATCGGACAAATCCGAAAGCGCCTACAAAGGCTATGCCGTTGCCTATGACGCCAGTTTTGACAGCGACCCTCTGGCGCGTTCCACTCACATCATTGCCGGACTGATGTGGGCATCCATGTATGGAGACAGTCGCGCAAAAACCGATGCGCTTGGCAGGTATGTGCAGGACGATCCAGATTTGAACCGCCTGGTTGCCGCCGCCTCTGCGATGTCGCTTTTCACGACCGAGGATCAAAGCCGCTTGAACTGCTTGCCCGCAACATACGGTTCGCGCATCCCCGACAAAGTGTGGCGATAGTCAACACCAGCGCGACTCGCCTGCCACCGCCGATGACGCGCGAGGCATCAAGTGAGGCTTCAGGTCGCAAATCAGCACCAAACATGGCAGAATGCCCGTCTTGTGTGGCACTTCCGCCCCACCCCGCCTCTTGATTTTCCCGATGGCAAAAGACGACCAAATCGAAATGGAAGGCACCGTGCTGGACACGTTGCCCAACACCATGTTCCGCGTGCAACTGGAAAACGGTCACGTCGTGACCGCGCATATCTCCGGGCGCATGCGCAAGAACTACATTCGCA
This sequence comes from Pseudomonadota bacterium, assembly GCA_018240485.1. Lineage (GTDB taxonomy): Bacteria > Pseudomonadota > Gammaproteobacteria > Xanthomonadales > Rhodanobacteraceae > Rudaea. The sequence goes on along the minus strand of JAFEFR010000094.1, from coordinate 11,195 downwards.
TCCTGACCGGCGACAAGGTCAAGATCGAGATGACGCCCTACGATCTGACCAAGGGCCGCATCACCTACCGTCACCGCTGATCGACGCGCCAGGTGGCACGGCGCCCCCGGCGGCGGCGCATCCGGCAAAGCAAAACGGCGCCATCGCGGCGCCGTTTTTGTTGGGACGATTCGCCCGTTCATTCAACGACGACAGGCTGCTTTTCATCCGTTTCGACGCGCACGTCGAGTTTGTCGCCCTTGACGCCGAGATGAACCTTGCCACCGTCGGCGAGTTTGCCGAACAACAGTTCGTCGGCCAGCGGACGCTTGATGTTTTCCTGAATCACGCGCGCCATCGGTCGTGCGCCCATTTGCTTGTCGAAGCCGTGTTCGGCGAGCCATTGGCGCGCCTCTGAATCGACCGTCAGCGTCACGTGTTTTTCCAGCAGTTGCGCTTCGAGTTCGATCAGGAACTTGTCGACCACGCGCAGGATGTGTTCGAAATCGAGCGCGGCGAACTGGATGATCGCATCGAGACGATTGCGGAATTCCGGCGTGAACGCGCGACGAATCGTTTCCATCGCATCGGTCGCGTGACTCTGTTCGACGAAACCAATGGAGCGGCGTGCGGCCTGGGCGGCGCCCGCATTCGTCGTCATCACGAGGATGACGTTGCGAAAATTCGCCTCGCGCCCGTTGGTGTCGGTGAGCTTGCCGTGATCCATGATCTGCAACAGGATGTTGTAGACGTCCGGATGCGCCTTTTCGATTTCGTCGAGCAGCAACACGCAATGCGGGTGCTTGGTGATTTGCTCGGTCAACAGGCCGCCCTGATCGAAGCCGACGTAGCCCGGCGGCGCGCCAATCAGGCGCGACACCGAATGCGCTTCCATGTATTCGCTCATGTCGAAGCGAATCAGCTCGATGCCGAGTTGCAGCGCAAGCTGACGTGTGACTTCGGTCTTGCCGACGCCGGTCGGGCCGGCGAGCAGGAAATTTCCGATCGGCTTGGTCGCACTGCCGAGCCCCGAACGCGCCATCTTGATTGATGCAGCCAAGGCCTCGATTGCCTGATCCTGGCCGAATACGACCATCTTCAAATTGCGTTCGAGGTTGCGCAACACGTCGCGATCCGAGGTCGACACCTGCTTGGGCGGAATGCGCGCCATGCGCGCGACGATATATTCGATTTCAGCCACGTCGATCACGGCCTTGCGTTGCTCGACCGGCAACAGGCGCTGGCGCGCGCCGGCCTCGTCGATCACGTCGATGGCCTTGTCCGGCAGCAACCGATCGCCGATGTGCTTGACCGACAGATCCACCGCCGCCTTGAGCGCTTCGTTCGTATATTCGATGTGGTGATGTTCCTCGAAGCGCGACTTCAGACCTTTGAGAATTTCAAAACTTTCCGCGACCGAGGGCTCGACCACGTCGATTTTCTGGAAGCGCCGCGCCAGGGCGCGATCCTTCTCGAACACGCCGCGATACTCCTGGAACGTGGTCGAGCCGATGCAGCGCAACTCGCCCGAAGCGAGCACGGGTTTGATCAAATTGGACGCATCCATCGTGCCGCCCGATGCGGAACCCGCACCGATGATGGTGTGGATTTCATCGATGAACAAAATCGCATTCGGCTCCTTCTTCAGCTGCGCCAGAACCGCTTTCAGGCGCTTCTCGAAATCGCCACGGTACTTGGTGCCGGCAACGAGCGCGCCCAGATCGAGCGCGTGAATCGTGCACTCCTTGAGCACATCGGGCACGTCGCCTTCGACGATGCGTTTGGCCAGACCTTCGGCCAGCGCCGTCTTGCCGACGCCCGCTTCGCCGACGTACAGCGGGTTGTTTTTGCGCCGCCGGCACAGCACCTGAATAGTGCGTTCGATTTCCTCGACGCGCCCGATCAGCGGATCGATCTTGCCCGCGCGCGCCTGTTCGTTGAGGTTGCTCGCGTATTCGCTGAGCGGATTGCCGCGTGGCTCATCGCCCCCCTCGCCTTCCTTGCTCGCCTCGCTTGCGGGTTGTGCGGATTCCTGACCGATTCGCGCCACGCCGTGCGAAATGTAATTGACCACAGCGAGCCGGGTGACTTCCTGCTGATTGAGAAAGTACACGGCATGCGAATCTTTTTCGCCAAAAATGGCGACCAGCACATCGGCACCGGCCACTTCTTTGCGCCCGGACGACTGCACGTGGTAGACCGCGCGCTGCAATACGCGCTGAAAGCCCAGCGTCGGTTGCGTGTCGCGCTCATCGCCATTGGGCAGCACGGGAACGGTTTCGAGGATGATCGACTTCAACTCCTTGCCGAGCTTGGCCAAATCGGCATGACACGCGCGCAGCACGGCAGATGCCGACGGGTTGTCGATCAAGGCAAACAGCAGATGCTCGACCGTCATGAACTCGTGGCGCTGTTCGCGTGCATCCTTGTAGCACTGACCGATGGTGAGTTCGAGATCCTTGCTGAACATGGAAGACACCCTTCATCTGTGCGCTCGTCCCTGACCGCGAAAATCACGCGGTGGTCGTCCTGACCACACGTATCAATGGAAATTCGGATCGAACCCGTACATGGGGGAGAACTTACGCTTTTTCCAGCGTGCACAACAGCGGGTGCTGGTGCGTGCGCGAGAATTCGTTTACCTGAGTCACCTTGGTTTCAGCGACTTCACGCGTGAACACACCGCAAACGCCGCGCCCGCGCGTGTGAACGTGCAGCATCACTTGCGTCGCCCGCTCGCGATCCATGTTGAAAAACGTTTCCAGCACGACCACCACGAAATCCATCGGCGTGAAATCGTCGTTCAGCAACAGCACCTGATACAGCGGCGGGCGCGCGATTTCCGGGCGCGCCTCTTCGACCACGGCTCCGTGCTGGTGTTCGTGCGATGGGGTTGGCTGTGACGTCATCGAAATCTCGGGGCAAGTCGCGCTTCGAGTATAGCGTTGTGCAGGTTCATCCGCAGCCAACGTGGCGACCGCAATGGGTTTTTCAACGTGGTTCAACCTCGCCGCAACCTTCAACCTCGGGTAAAATCAAGGTTCACAGGAACGGTTTTTCAGCAGGATGTCCGACCCCACTCCCATCGCCGCCGACGTCGTCTGGCGCCCACGCGTCACGGTCGCCACCGTTGTCGAGGCCGACGGGCGGTTTCTTCTCGTGGAAGAACGCATTCGGGGCGAGTTGGTATTCAACCAGCCGGCGGGGCATCTGGAGCCACACGAGTCGCTGCTCGATGCCGCGCTGCGCGAAACGCTGGAAGAAACCGGATGGACCGTGGAGTTGACCGATCTGATCGGCATCTTCCGCTGGGACACGGCCGATGCCAGTGCGCAATATCTGCGATTCGCATTCGCCGCTCGCCCGCTTCGCCACGACGCACGGCGCACGCTCGACGAGGGCATCGTGCGCGCGCTATGGCTGACGCGCGAGGAAATCGCCGCGCAGGCAACACGTCTTCGCGGCCCGCTGGTGCTGGGCAATATCGACGATTGGCTCGCAGGCAAGCGCTACCCGCTGGATATCGTGCATTCGTTGCTTCCGGAAAACCGCGATGCCTGAAAAGATCATGGTCGGCATGTCTGGCGGCGTCGACTCTTCGGTCGCTGCGTTGCTGCTCGCGCGTGCCGGCGCCGATATCGCCGGGCTGTTCATGCAGAACTGGGAGGAAGACGAACGCTTCGGTGAATGTCAGGCCGATCGCGACCGCGCCGATGCGCTGCGCGTCTGCGCCAAACTCGGCATGCCTTTCCACACCCGCAATTTCGCTTCCGAATACTGGGATCAGGTTTTCGAAAATTTCCTTTCCGAATACCGGGCCGGACGCACGCCGAATCCGGACGTGCTGTGCAATCGCGAAATCAAGTTCAAAACCTTTCTCGATCACGCGCACGCCCTGGGTGCCGGGAAAATCGCGACGGGCCACTATGCGCGCACCGATTGCATCGATGGCCGCCATCGGCTTTTGCGCGGCCGCGACGAAAACAAAGACCAGAGTTATTTTCTCTACGCACTCGGCCAGCAGCAACTCGCCGCAACGGTGTTCCCGGTCGGTGAGTTGCCCAAACCGCAGGTTCGCGCGCTGGCGCGCGAAGCGGGCTTGCCGACGCACGACAAGAAAGACTCGACCGGCATCTGCTTCATCGGCGAACGCGACTTTCGCGAGTTTCTCGGCCGCTATATTCCCGCACAACGGGGCGAGCTGCGCACACCTTCGGGCAACGTCGTGGGCGAGCACGACGGCGTCATGTACTACACGCTGGGCCAACGCAACGGGCTCGGCATCGGCGGTCGCCGCGATGCCGATGCCGGCGCTTGGTACGTCGTCGGCAAGCATGTGGCGAGCAACGTACTCTACGTGGCTCAAGGCGGTGAAAACGAATGGCTGCATTCGCGCCGCCTGAGCGCGAGCCAGTTGAGCTGGACGGCGGGAGCGGCGCCGGATGTGGAATTTTCCTGCGCGGCGAAAACGCGCTATCGCCAAACCGATCAGCCTTGCCGCGTGCGCGTCTACGGCACGATGTGCGAGGTCGAATTCGACGAAACGCAGCGTGCGGTCACGCCCGGCCAATCGGTCGTGTTCTACCGGGGCGAGGAATGTCTCGGCGGCGGTATCATCGAAACCACCGATGCGCCCTTCGGCGGATGGAGCGCGACAGCATGAGAGAAGAGCGTGTCATTGCCTTGGCCGGCCTGCTGCAAGCGGTGTCCCTGGTTCGCACGATCGCCCTGCGCGGCGGTGCCGACGACTTCGCCATGCGCCCGAGTCTCGTCAGCATTTTCAAAATCGATGCGGATAGCCCGGCGGATGTGTACGGCGGCCTCGCCAATCTGCGCCCCGGCCTGGAATCGCTGATCGCCCAACTCGACGACGGCAAACGCGACCTTTCCGTCACCCGCATCGTCATCGCGGTGATGCGCATCGAGCGCAAGCTTTCCTCGCGCCCCGCCATGCTCGAAAAACTGCGTGCAGGCATCGAGGCGATCGCACCTCGGGTTTCGATTGACGAAGCGACGGGCTCGCTCGTCATCGCCCGTCTTGCCGAACTCTACGTGCAAACCATTTCGACCTTGCAGCCGCGCATCGTCGTCGAAGGCAATCCGCAATTTCTGCAACAAGAAACCCAGATCGCCCGGATCCGCGCATTGCTGCTGGCCGCGATTCGTGCTGCTGTTTTGTGGCGGCAGGTGGGCGGCACCCGCTGGCGCCTGATATTCCGCCAGCGCCAATATTCCATGCTGGCTCGCGGGTTGCTCGCCCAATGCACGCTTGGCGGGGCGTGATACCTGCATGACGAACGCAAGGGCCGAATCTGCCGGCGCACGCCTTTACGCAACGCCGCCCCTTGGCGCCGGACATTTGAGACTGTATGATTACCGGCCCGGCGCCAATACAACTGGCACCGAATCCGATTCGGGGTGGTAGCTCAGCTGGGAGAGCGTCGCGTTCGCAATGCGAAGGTCGGGAGTTCGATCCTCCTCCACTCCACCAATGAAAACAATGACTTAGGCCACCGTCACGGGTGGCCTTTTTCGTTGTAAGTGCATGATTTAGTGTAGCCCGTGCGGCCCAACTTGCAGGGTACGGTCAGCCGCACGCGAGTCCGTCGCCACTTGCTCCGTCAGCCAAGTCGTGTTGCCGTTTCGCTCGCCCGCGCCGCGTGCATGTTCGCGATCCTCGCCAACGTCGCAAACCAACCGGCATCCTCGACCATGGCCGCGATGTGCTGATACCCCGCCTGTGCACGGCTGTACGCCTCCAGCATGCCAGGACAGCACGACCAAGGATGTCCGACGCGCTCTACTGTGAGCGTGACCTCCCGCTCTCGAAAACCGCGACACGATTCCGTTTGTGACCTCACGCGGGTAGAGTTCGAGACTTGGTGTGCGATGGGCGGCTACCGATTGCATGCAAAGATCCGAACCATTCAGCCTGTCGTGATTGTCACAGACGGCTGCGGACCCGCAGCTGGCTGAATGGCCCAATCGCCCCCAGCGTGAACTCGGGGAAGGAAATTGTTTTACCGGGGAATCCAATGACCGACATTCCATCGAAAATGCTCAGTGCTCGAATTCGCAATCTCGATGCGATGTCTTCGCAAAGAAAACTGGATGGCGTCGACAATACCGATATTGCCCTCGCCCTGGGCGACTTGCGCCCTGCCCAGGCGCTCGACATTCTTCGTCAATTCGCGCCCGATCGGCGCGCTGCGATTCTGGCCGCCGCACCTGCGGGCGAGGACGAGCAATGGCGCGTTCGCATGCGCTATGCCGAGTCGACGATCGGCCACCTGATGGATGTGTCGGCATTGTCTTTTCCGACCGGCACCTCGGTACAAACCGCCATCGATGCACTGCGCGACACGATCCGCACGCGTCTGGTGACTTACATCTACGTTGTGGATGCGGCCATGCGGCTTATCGGTGTCGTGGCTTTCCGTGAAATGCTCTATGCGCAGCACGGTCAGACGCTCGACGACATCATGGTGCGCAATCCGTTCTCGCTGCGCCCGAATGCCGAGCTTGTCGACGCCATGCGCGAGGTTGTCACCCGACATTACCCGGTATATCCAGTCTGCGATGCCGACGGCAAACTACTGGGTCAAGTACGGGGTCAGGTACTGTTCGAGGAACAAGCTTTCGAGATCAGCGCCCAAGCCGGATCGATGGTCGGCGTCGAGAAAGAGGAACGCACGACCACGCCATGGCAGCGCGCGTTGCGATTCCGCCATCCATGGTTGCAACTGAACCTGTTGACGGCTTTCATCGCCGCTGCCGTCGTCGGTTATTTCCAGAATACGGTCAATGCCATCGTGCTACTTGCCGTGTTTTTGCCGGTGCTCTCCGGCCAATGCAGCAACACCGGCTGTCAGGCGCTCGCAGTCACATTGCGCGGGATGACCTTGAATGAAATTCGCGAAGGGCGCGCGCGTCGGTTGATGCTCAAGGAAGCCTGGCTCGGCCTGCTCAATGGGCTGCTCGTCGGCCTTGTCGCCTCGGTAGGCATGTATGTGATCGCTCGCATCGAACACAATTCGCAAGCATTTCCGCTCGCACTGATCACGCTCGTTGCGATGGCCCTGTCCAGCGTCGCCAGCGGCGTCGCCGGCGCCGGCGTGCCAATGCTGCTCAAGCGCGCCGGCGCGGATCCTGCGATGGCATCGAGTATTTTTCTGACCACCGCAACCGACGTCGTCAGCATGGGGCTCTTCCTCGGCATGGCGCAATGGTTTTTGCTGTAGGCGGCATGGCCGATCTGATCGATAGTCATGCGCATATCGATGTCGCCGAATTCGACGGCGACCGCACCATGGCGCTCGAACGTGCACGCGCCGTTGGCGTAACGCGCCAGATTGTGCCCGCCATCGCACTGGCGGGTTTCGACAAATTGCGTGCCCTATGTCGCGATGAAGCAGGGTTGTACCCGGCGTACGGCCTGCACCCGATGTATCAATCCGAACATCGGCCCGGGCATCTCGACATCTTGCGCGATTGGCTCCAGCGCGAACGTCCGATTGCCGTAGGCGAATGCGGGCTGGATTTTTTCATGAGCGACCTCGATGCCAATCGACAGCGACAGTACTTCCGCCGCCAGCTCGAACTGGCGCGCGAGTTCGATTTGCCGGTGATCCTGCACGCGCGCCGCGCGCTCGACGAGGTGATCGCCACGCTGCGCGACGTCGGTAATTCAAGCGGCGTCGTGCACAGTTTTTCCGGCAGCGAGGAACAGGCGCGACAGTTGTGGAAGCTCGGCTTCTGCATCGGCCTCGGCGGCCCCGTCACCTACGCGCGGGCACGGCGACTGCGCGGTATCGCTGCGACGATGCCGCTCGAATTCCTGCTGCTCGAAACCGACTCGCCCGACCAGCCGCTGTACGGCCATCAAGGTCGGCGCAACGAGCCGGCATTGCTGCGCGAGGTATGCGAATGCGTGGCGGGCCTGCGCGGGGCATCGTTCGATGAGATCGCCACCGCGACGGCGCGCAACGCCGAGCGCTTGTTCCGATTGCCCGCGTAAGGGCGCGACGCATCCCGTCGTTACGCAACGGGTTTGGCCGCGAGAATTTTTTCCAGCACGCGCGAGACCGCGACGAAGGCGAACGTCCCGGTCAGATGCGTCGCCGCACCGAGGCCGCCCGCGCAGTCGAGTTTCAACGCACCCTCGCCCGACATGCGTGTCTTGCACACGGAACCGTCGGCCTGGGGGTAGTTGGCGTTCTCGCGCGAGAACACGGCCTGCACGCCGAAATAGCGCTTTGGGTTGCGCGTCCAGCCGTAGTCGTCGCGCAATTTCTGGCGCACGAGAGCGAGCAGCGCATCGTGCTCGGTCCTCGACAGGTCGCGTGCGACGACCAGGGTCGGATCGATGCGTCCGCCCGCCGACCCGGACACGACGATCGGAATCTTGCGGCGCTTGCAGAACGCGATCATCTCGATCTTGACCTTGAGCGCATCGCAGGCATCGAGCACGGCGTCGTAGGGGCGAAGGCCATCGCGCCCGAGCAACGCCCACAGGTTGGATGTGCTGAGGAATTCCGCGAGCGCATGCACGCGGATCGCCGGGTTGATGGCGCGCGCGCGCTGCGCCATGACTTCGACTTTGGCGCGGCCGTATTCGCCATCGAGCGCATGCGCCTGTCGGTTCGTATTCGACACGCAGACATCGTCCGCATCGATCAAGCTCAGCTCGCCGACACCCGAGCGCGCCAACGCCTCGACCGCCCACGAGCCGACACCGCCGACGCCGACGACGCAGACGTGGGCATCGGCGAGGCGCGCCACGGCGCCCGCGCCGTAGAGCCGGTCGATGCCGCCGAAGCGGGCCTGCGGCGCGGAATTCTGCTCGTTCGTCATGAACTGTATACTTTATCATCCGCGCGCAAGTCACCGCACGGGAAGAGATTCAAACCATGTCGACATCTTCGCGATCGAGTCTGCCCGAACAGCCCACGGTGCTGGATCTGGATGCCGGCACCGACGATCGGCAAACGCTCGCGCCGGGCCAGATCGTCGGCCCGTATCGCATCGCGCGTCTGCTTGGCGAAGGCGGCATGGGGACGGTTCATCTCGCCGAACAGATCGAGCCGATCCAGCGCAAGGTGGCGTTGAAGCTGATCCGCGCACCCTTGCGCAGCAGTCTGGCCGAAGCGTATTTCCTCGTCGAGCGCCAGGCTCTGGCGCGCATGGACCACCCGGCCATCGCCCGCGTCTACGATGCCGGCACGACGCCGCAGGGGCATCTGTTTTTTGCCATGGAATGGATCGACGGCACGACCCTCGCCGACTACTGCGCCGAACATGATCCATCGTTGCGCGAAAAACTCGACCTGTTCGTGCGCATCTGCCGCGGCGTGCAGCACGCGCATCAAAAGGGCGTGATCCACCGCGATCTGAAGCCGAGCAATGTGCTGGTCGCCCAGGTCGACGGTCAGGCAAGCCCCAAGATCATCGACTTCGGCATCGCCATCGGCAGCGATCATTCCGCCACGGCGACCGGCCACGACCAGGAGCGTATCGGCACGCTCGGCTACATGAGCCCGGAGCAGCAATCCGGCAAGTCGGGGGCCATCGACATCCGCACCGATGTCTACGCCCTCGGCATGATGCTGCTCGGCATGCTCGCGCCCGCCGCGCTGCGCGACCGGCTGGCGCAGCCATCCGTCGGGTCGGGCGTGGCGCATGCGGCGCTGCTCGCCTCGCTCGGGCGAGCCGTCGACGCAGCGGACGACATAGCGGCGGCCATGAACGCCATTCCGCGGGAGTTGCGCTGGGTGTTGGCACGCGCGCTCGCCCCCGAGCGCACGCACCGCTATGAATCGGCACAGGCGCTGGCCGACGATCTGGATCGTTTTTCGCGCCACTACCCGCTCGCTGCCGTGCCGGCCACGCGCGTCTATCTGCTGCGTTGCTTCGCCCTGCGCAATCGCGGCCCGCTGCTGGCATCCGCGCTGATCGCCGCGGCACTCGTAATCGGTATCGTGGTCGCGCTGGTGAACATGGCGCGCGCACAGATCGAGGCGGAAAAGAGCCGCCAGGTTTCGGGCTTTCTGACCGACGTGCTCTCCGGCGTCGATCCGGAGAAGGCGCGCGGCATGGACAAGTCGCTGCTGCACCTGATTCTCGACGATGCGGCGAAACATGCCGACGAAAAACTCGCCGGGCAACCAGAAGTTCTGGCCGACATCAAGGGCACGATCGGCCTGAGCTACCGCGCCCTGAGCGACTACAAAAGCGAGCTTGCATTCCTGCAACAGGCTTACGCCTTGTCCCTGAGCGCGCTCGGCGCGGAGGCGAACCTGAGCCTCAATCTGCAACGCCAACTCGCGCGCGCGCAGGCGGACAACGGCGACTATGCCAAAGCCCTGTCCACCATCGAGGCGACCGTGGCCGCACGCGCGCGTCGCGAAGGCGCGGATGGGGATCAGACCCTGATCGCCGATCTGGATCACGTGCAATACACCTGGTTCGCCGACGGCAGCCGCAAAGCGCTCGACGAACTGACGCCGCTGCTGCCGCGCATCGAGCGCGTGCTCGGCGCCGACAATCCCTCGACGATCGATGCCATGAACGTTCGCGCCGTGCTGCTCGGCGAAACGGGACGCTATGCCGAAGCAGAGCCGTTGTTCGAGGAGGTGCTGGCGCGCGAGCGCCGACTGTACGGCGACAAATCGCCGAAGATGCTGGACACGATGAACGACTATGCCGTGATGTACCTGCAATCGCAGCGCTACGCGCAGGGCGAACGAATCCTCAAGCAACTGCTGCCGCTGGACACGGAAATCTACGGCGCCGACAGCGCGGCGACCAACAACGTGGTTTCCAATCTGGCCGGTGCGCTGCGCCAGCAGGGAACGGCGGACAAGATCGCCGAATCCGGCGCGTACTATCGGCGCGCCTACGAATACGGTTTGCGTCATTTCGGGCCCGATCACCCCAATACGATCATCGCCCAGACCAACTACGCCAACTACTTCGCCGACAACAACGATCTGGACAAGGCGATCGAACTGGATCAGGCGGCGCTGGCTGCGATCGAACGGCACGGCAACCTGGCGCAAGTCCGGGGCGAGGTCGAATTCCAGCTTGGCCGCATGCTGTTCAAAACCGCGCACTACGCGCAAGCGGAAACGCTGCTGTTGTCCGGCAATGCGCAAAAGGCGAGCGAACTTGGCGCCGATCACTGGCGCATGGCCGAGTACGACCAGGCGCTCGTGGAT
>JAFEFR010000093.1 GCA_018240485.1 Pseudomonadota bacterium | reverse complement strand
CCGCACCCGGCGTACTGCTGGTCACGTTCGCCGTGATCGTGCAGGTGCCCGGCGCGCCGCCCGGAATCGTGGCGCCCGAGGCGTAGGTCACCGTGTTGCCACCGGCCGTGCCCGACTTCGTACCCAAACACGTGCCGCCAAAGGTTGCATTTGCCAACGTCATGCCGCTCGGCAGCGTATCCACCAGCGCGGCGCTCAGCGTCGCCGCCGTCGCGTTGTTGTTGGTCAGCGTAATCGTCAGCACGCTCGTGCCGCCGGCAGAAATCGTTGCGGGTGCAAATGCCTTCGTCACTGTCGGCGGGTTGGCGGTAATGGTCGTGGTTACCGTGTTGGTATCAACGTGGCCATTCAAGGTGCCGCAGGCGCTGAAGGTGTAGTCCCAATGTGCCTGATTGGAGATCGTGCTTCCGACCGCGCCCGACGCCACCTGGACTTGAAAGACGACCGTGGTCGTCGCACCGGCATTGATCGTGCCAATGGCAAGGCCGGTCACCGGCGTCGCCGGATTGGCCTGTACCACATTGTTGATCTTGAGGCTGCCCGCAACGAAGGTCGTGCCAGCCGGAATGGCGTCGTTGAACACGATATTGTTCGCCGCCACCGCGCCCTGATTATTGAGGGTAATCGTGTAAGTGAGGGTATCGCCGACGGCCGCCGTGGCCTTGTCGACGGTTTTGACGACGATCGGGAAGCTCGGCGCAAACACGTTGATCTGCATGCCGATGGCGGACATGGTGTAGACGTCGCCCGTGGTCGTGCCCTGCGCATATGCGGTGGTCTGACCGTTGATCAGCGCAGCGGAGCCATCGACGTTGGTGATGTCCCAGCCTTGGCGGCCGCCCGACAAATCCTTACCGGCTGCCGCGTTGTGATTGCCGCCCGCCGTGTAATTGTTGCCACCCACATTGGAAGTGACCGCGACGCCAAACGTGCCCGACGTGTCGAGGTTGCCGTTGTCGTCGTTCATTTGCGACGCGAAAAAGTTGTTCGCCGGGTTGTTGGGGCCCGAGAGCGTGGTGGTCGGCGGATTGGTGGCGCCGAACTTCATCGTGTCGCCGGTGATGAACGCATCGCCTTCCATCGCACTCACCGCCACGCGCGCACTCAACGCACCGGAACCCGGGGTGCAGAATCCGTTGATCTGGGCCGGCGCCGCGCCGCTGGCTTCCGCACCAACGAAAATCGACAGGTTGCGCGGCGGCATGGTGGCGTTCGAATAGGCCACAGCCAAGGTCCAACCCGCCGCATTCGAATTTTCCTCGTTTGCATTATTCGTCGCCGGCACCCCGGCAACGGTAACGGTGATGGCGCCCGTTCCCGCCGCTTGAATCTGCGCGGTGACGTTGGCACTGTTGACGTACATGGATCGGGTCGAATTACTGGTGTCGGTCTGCGCCGTGGCTGCCGCCGGCGAGATACTGACCGGCGCCGCCGAGCCGACTTTCAAACTCACCGGGGTGGGTACCGAAGACGTCAGATCCTGAGTGTAGCTACTATTGTCCGTAACGTAGTACGAGCCACCCCAGATCAGTTCGGCGTACAGCACCGTACTGCCGGCAGGAATACGCAGCACGGCGGACGAACTGTTGCTCGCCCAGGCGGTGGTGGTGCCGTAGGGCAGCCGACCGACTTGCGATGCCGTGTTGGTGGTGATGAAACCACCTACCGAGCCGTTGGTGCCGGGTCGATTGTTATAGCCCGTGGCCTTGTCCAACCCCAGCGTATTGCCGGTGAAGGTGATCGCACCCGGCGCGGTATTGGCGTAGCGCTTGATCCAGGCCGCATCGGCCGGCGCAGACACGGCGCTCAGGGCGAGCAGGCCGAGGCCCAGCAGCGCGTGGCGCCAGCCGCGTCGACCCGGCGAGCGAGCAAGCGACGGAATGCCGCCGCGCACGGCGCGATCAGCGGGGGGAGCCATCGGCCCTGATTCGGCAGTGCCGGCATCGTATCCACCCATTCCACCGAAATGCCGCGATTGCGCTATCGACAACATGATGCCGCCCCCTGATCTGTCTGCGTTTGCCCTGTGGCGACCGCGCGATATCCACGCCGTTTGGTCAGCCTTCATTTCGTGAGCAAAACAATTGCCGTAACCCAGCAACATTCGTGCCAGACATGCACCACTCCTGCTTGAACGGGCTGAATCGCCCGTGCCTCGCGGTGTTGCGCACATTGCCTGCGGCAAATTGCCATCCCACACTCCGCGACTATACCAAAAGTGTGATGAAAAACACAACCCTCGCGTCGAAATGTGACGTGTCATGTCATCAACCACGCGGCAGCATGGGCTTTTCGTCATGCGATTCGTGTCGAATATCAGCGAGAAAAAACCCGGCCCGCCATTCCCCAATGGCTTCACCGTTGGGGGAGAGGGCTTGCGTCGCACTTGCTTCGCGCTTGCGTCGGGCTTGCGTTGCATCGGCGGGCCCCTCACCCGGTCGCGCTGCGGCGAGTGCCGCGGGAGAGCGCCGCTTCAAGCGCGGCCAGTGGGAAGGCGGCCGTAGCGGTCTTCCAGCCGCACGATGTCGTCCTCACCGAAATAGTCGCCGCATTGCACCTCGATCAGATGGATGTCGGTTTCGGTCGGGTTTTCCAGCCGATGCAGGGTTTCGATGGGGATGTAGCAGGACTCGTTGCGCTGGAGCAGAAACTCCTCATCGCCGACGCGGACTTTGGCCGTGCCGTGCACCACCGTCCAATGCTCGCTGCGGCGGTGATGCAGTTGCAGGCTCAGCACTTCGCCGGGTTTGACCGTGAGGCGCTTGACCTTGCAGTCGTCGGCGTCTTCGAGCACGGTGTAACTGCCCCAGGGGCGGCGCACGGTGCGGTGATGGCGCACGCTGTCGTCGCCTTCGCTGCGCAAGCGCTCGACCACCTGCTTGACCTGCTGCGCATGCTCGCGGTCGGACACGAGCACCGCATCGCCGGTATCGACGATGACCAAATCTTTCACGCCCACGGCGGCGACGATGCGTTGGTCGGCCTGAATGAAGCAGTTCTCGCTGCCAACGACGACGGCCTTGCCCTGCACGCGGTTGCCGGCGGCATCGGCGCCGCTGGCGGAGGGGATTTCGCTCATCGCTTTCCACGAGCCGATGTCGCTCCAGTCGAAGCTGGCCGAGACGACCGCGCGGCGTTGCGCGCGCTCCATCACCGCGTAGTCGATGGAAATATCCGGCTGGGCGAGAAAAACTTCGCGCGCGTATTCGACCGGGCTTTCGTGCGCACGCGCGCTGGCGTGGCAGGCCTGCGCGGCGGCGAGCACGTCCGGGCAGGTTTGCGCCGCGTTGGCGAGCAGCGCATCGGCACGAAAACAGAACATGCCCGAATTCCACATGTAATTGCCGCTGGCGAGGTATTCCTTCGCCTTGTCGAGACTCGGCTTCTCGACGAACGCGGCGATGTCGTGCGCGCCGTGCCCGATGACTGCGCCTTGGCGGATGTAGCCGAAGCCCGTATCCGGATGCTGTGGCGGGATGCCGAACGTCACCAGCCAGCCGTCCTGCGCCAGCGCCTGCGCGCGCGCGACATCGGCGGCGAAAGCGTCGATATCGGCGATCAGATGATCGGCGGCGAGGACGAGCAACTGCGCATCGGCGCCGAAGTGCTCGCGCACATGCAGTGCGGCGAGCACGATCGCGGGCGCGGTGTTGCGCCCGGCGGGTTCGAGCAGAAAGCGCATGCGGTCGATGTCGGCGCCGGGATGGCGCGCGTACTCGTCGCGATTGAGGAAATAGAAATCGCGCCCGGTGACGGTGAGCACGTTGCCGTCGCTGGCCACGCGCAGCGCGCGCGTCAGCGTTTTGTACAGCAGCGACTCGCCATCGGCCAGACGCATGAACGGCTTCGGGTATGCGCTGCGCGACACCGGCCAGAGGCGGGTTCCGGCGCCGCCTGAGAGAATCACGGGAATCAGCATTGTTCGTTCTCCAGAATGACTGCGGCCGTGGACGGCCGTCTGTTGTTGCGGCATTGGCCGCATTCGTTCATCGCGCTTGCGCGGCGTGCATTTCCGCCAATTCGCCCAGCGTCGCATCCAGGCCCCGCCGCCAATCGGGCAAGCACACGCCGAAGCGCTCGCGCAGCTTGCGCGTGTCGAGCACCGAATACGCCGGCCTTCGCGCCTTGGTCGGAAAATCGGCCGTGCGAATCGGCGCGACTTCGATTTCGCGCGGGATCAGCCCCGCCGCCACCGCGCGCGCCATGATCGCGCGGGCGAATTCGCACCAGGTCGTTTGGCCGGAGGCGACGAGGTTGTAGATGCCATCATGCCACTGCGCCCCGCTGTCGTGTTCGCGTCGCGGCGCCGCGCCTGCCAGCCATTGCGCGAGAATCGCGGCACTCGTCGCCGCAATCAGGCGGCTCGATGTCGGCGCGCCGTGTTGGTCGTCGACCACGGTCAGCCGCTCGCGCTCGCGCGCAAGACGCAGCATCGTGCGCAGGAAATTGCCGCCGCGCGCACCGTACACCCACGCGGTGCGCAGAATCAGGTGCGCGCAGCCCGACTGCACCAGCGCCACTTCGCCGGCGAGCTTGCTGCGGCCATAAGCGCCTATCGGCGTGGGTGTGTCGTCCTCGCGACAGGGGCGCGCGCCCTGCCCGTCGAACACGTAGTCGGTCGAATAGTGGACGACGCGCGCGCCGTTGCGCGCGGCCCACGCGCCGATCTGCCCCAGCGCGCCCGCATTGATGCGCTGCGCGAGTTCGGGCTCGTCTTCGGCACGATCCACCGCCGTGTAGGCCGCCGCATTGACGATGAGATCCCAGCGCGCAGCGGACAATGCCGCTGCGAGCGAATCGGTATCGCCAAGATCCGCGCGCAGACAGGCGATGCCGCCCGGCAAGGTTCCGCTGCGCGTCGCCGCGACCAATTCGCCCAACGGCGCCAACGCACGCTGCAACTCGAACCCGACCTGGCCATTCGCGCCGAGCAGAAGTATTTTCACGGCACGTACACCGGCAACTTCGCCACCGCCACATCGCGCAAAAACGGCGCTTTTTCGTCCTTGGCCGACAACTGCGGCGCGCCGAGCGGCCAGTCGATGGCGAGGTCGGCGTCGTTCCAGCGGATGCCGGCGTCGGCTGCGCCGTCGTATGACGCGGTGCATTGATAGGCGAACGTGGCGAATTCCGAAAGCACGGCAAAGCCGTGGGCGAAGCCTTCGGGTATCCAGAACTGGCGCTTGTTGTCCGCGCTCAGCACCACCGCAGCCCAGCGGCCGAAATGCGGCGAGCCGCGACGGATATCGACGGCGACATCGTAGACCTCGCCTTCGAGCACGCTTACCAGCTTGCCCTGCGGATTGGGCCACTGGTAATGCAGGCCGCGCAGCACGCCATGCGCGGAACGCGACACGTTGCTTTGCACGAAGCGGCGATCGATTCCGCCATTTTTATACTTTTCCGCATTGTAGCTTTCGTAGAAAAATCCGCGAGCGTCGCCGAACACCTGCGGCTCGACGATGACGCAGCCGGGCAAATCCGATTCGATGAATTTCACGCCCGCGCTCCTTGCCTGACGAGCTGTTGCAGATACTGCCCGTAGCCGTTTTTCGCCAGCGGCGCGGCAAGCCTCAACACCTGCTCGGCATCGATCCAGCCGCTCAGGTACGCGATCTCCTCGGGGCAGCAGACTTTCAGACCCTGGCGGTTTTCGATGGTTTCGATGTAGTTCGAGGCTTCGGTCAACGACTCGTGCGTGCCGGTATCGAGCCAGGCATAACCGCGACCGAGTTTCTCCAGCATCAGGGATGCGTCATCGAGATAGCAGCGATTCAAGTCGGTGATTTCCAGTTCGCCGCGCGGCGAAGGTTTGAGCGCGGCGGCGAAGTCGCTGGCGCGGCCATCGTAAAAATACAGGCCGGTGACGGCGTAGTTCGACTTCGGATTGGCCGGTTTTTCTTCGAGGCCGACGACCTTGCCGCTCGCATCGAACGCGGCCACGCCATAGCGCTCCGGATCGCGCACCCAATAGCCGAATACCGTCGCGCCGTGCTCGCGCGCGGCGGCGCGGCGCAGCACCTCGGTCAAGCCGTGGCCGTAGAAAATATTGTCGCCGAGAATCAGACAGCTCGGTTTCGCAGCGACGAAGTCGCGACCGATCAAATACGCCTGCGCAAGACCGTCGGGCGAAGGTTGCACCGCATAGCGAATCGAAATGCCCCATTGCGAGCCATCGCCCAGCAACTGCTGGAACAGCGCCTGTTCGTGCGGGGTGTTGATCACCAGCACGTCGCGGATGCCCGCGAGCATCAGCGTCGACAACGGATAGTAGATCATCGGCTTGTCGTAGATCGGCAGCAATTGCTTGCTGACGACCTGGGTCAGCGGGTACAGGCGCGTACCCGAGCCGCCGGCGAGAATGATGCCTTTTGCAATTTGCGACATTTTATAGAAATCCAGAAATTTTCAACGCGGATTTGCGCGAATCGGCAGCGAACGAAGAACGGCAAAAAGCAGACCCCCTGGCGAGGTGCGTTTATCGAGACTGCCTCAACCCGTACCAAGGCGCTCCATGCGATAGCTGCCATCGAGTACGCGCGTGGCCCACGCCTCGTTGGCCAGATACCAGTCGACCGTGCGGGCGATGCCGCTCTCGAAGGTTTCGGTCGGCCTCCAGCCGAGCTCGCGTTGCAGTTTGCCGGCGTCGATGGCGTAGCGGCGATCATGCCCGGGGCGATCTTTCACGTAGGTAATCTGCGCCTCGCGCTTCGCCGCATTGGCCAGCGGGCGGCGCTCGTCGAGCAGCGCGCAAATGGTTTTCACGACGTGAATGTTTTCGCGCTCGGCATCGCCGCCGACGTTGTAGACCTCGCCCGGACGGCCCGCATCGAGCACGCGGCGGATCGCACGGCAATGATCGCCCACGTACAGCCAGTCGCGCACATTTCTGCCATCGCCATACACCGGCAGTTTCTCGCCGACCAAGGCTTTGTGGATCATCAGCGGAATGAGCTTTTCGGGAAACTGGTACGGGCCGTAGTTGTTGGAACAATTCGTCGTCAACGTCGGCAGGCCGTAGGTGTGATGAAACGCGCGCACCAGATGATCGCTCGCAGCCTTCGAGGCCGAGTACGGCGAATTCGGCGCATAGGCCGTGGTTTCGGCGAACTTGCCTTCGGCACCGAGCGAGCCGTAGACCTCGTCGGTCGACACATGCAGGAAGCGGAACGCCGCTTTGTCCGCCTCGCTCCGACCGCGCCAGTGCGCCAGCGTCGCTTCGAGCAGGCCGAGCGTGCCGACGACGTTGGTGTGGATGAATTCGGCCGGCCCGTCGATGGAGCGATCCACATGCGACTCGGCAGCGAAGTTCACGACCGCATCGGGCCGATGTTCGGACAGCAGCTTGCCGACCAACTCGCGATCGCCGATATCGCCCTGCACGAAAACATGGCCTGCATTGCCCTTGAGCGCGGCAAGCGTGTCCAAATTGCCGGCGTAGGTGAGCTTGTCGAGATTGACGATGCGGTGGCCGTCGCGCACGGCATCGAGAACGAAGTTGCCGCCAATGAAGCCGGCGCCGCCGGTGACCAGAAGGGTTTTCATGCCGTGGAATCGTCTCGTTGGGTCGCCCGCGAAATAGCCGCAGTCGCAATGGGGAGGACGGGCATTTTAGCCCAGACCTGCGCGCGCCCGGCACCCCGATAGAAAACCATCGCATTCCTTTCGGGTCGCGTTCAGTCTGCCGCGGCTTTCGTTGTGAGCCTGCTAGACTTCCCATATAGCCCCTGTCCGCCGCGGAATGATTACCGAAGTCGTCCTTGTCGTTTTTCTCGCCCTGCTCAACGGTTTTTTCGCCCTGAGCGAAATGGCGTTGATGACTTCGCGCAAATTGCGCCTCAAACAGCTCGCCCGCAACAGCCGGCGCGCTCAGATTGCGCTCGATCTTGCGCAGCAGCCGGAGCGATTTCTGTCCACCGTGCAGGTCTTCATCACGCTGCTCGGGATCGGTACCGGCACCGCGCTCGGCGCACGCATCGGCGAGTCGATCGCGCAATGGCTGAACGCACTGAATCTGCCCGGCGTTGCCGAATACGCGCTGCCGCTCGGCATCGGCCTGTCCGTTTCGGGTATCACCTTCGCCAACATGCTGCTCGGCGAGTTGATTCCCAAGCGCCTCGCCCTCGTCGCTCCCGAGCGATTCGCCACCGCCGTCGCCATCCCGATGCGGCTGACGACCTGGGTGGCCATGCCTTTCAGCTTCGTGCTGATCGGCATCACGCGCTGGCTGCTGCGCCTGTTTCGGGTCGATCAAGCTTCCAGCGAACGGGTCAGCGAGGAGGAGATCCGCCTGCTCGTGTCCGAAGGCGCCGAACAGGGCGTGATCGATTCGGATGAGCACAACATGGTCAACCGCGTGCTGCGCCTGGGCGATCGCACGGTCGACTCGCTGATGACGCCGCGCCCGCGCATCGCCTGGCTGGATGCAAGCGCCACGCTCGCCGAGAACCTCGCCGTGATGCGCGAATCCTCGCACTCGCGCTACCCGGTGTATCGCGACAGCGACAAGGACGTGCTCGGCATCCTCGAAGTGAAAAGCCTGATCGACATCCTCGATCAGGTCCGCGGCGCGGCGCCATTCGACCTGTTTCGCACCCTGGCCAAACCGGTCTACGTCCCCGGCACCGCGCGCGCACTCGATCTGCTCGAAGAATTGCGCGACGCGGCTACACCGATGGCCTTCATCGTCGACGAATACGGCGATATCGAGGGCCTCGTCACGCTCAACGATTTGCTCGGCGCCGTGGTCGGCAAAACCGCCCTGCCCGCGCTCGACGCGGTCGGCAACGACGGCGCCCCGATCGTCACGCGCGAAGACGGCAGCTGGTTGATCGATGGCGCGCTCGGGATCGACGACTTGCGCGAGCTGACCCACATCGCGACCTTTCCCCACGAAGCCGACGACGACTACCGCACCGCCGCCGGCATGCTGTTCGCGCAGTTCGGCCGCATTCCCGCCTGCGCCGAGCATTTCGACTGGGCCGGATTTCGCTTCGAGGTCGTCGACCTCGATGGCGCACGCATCGACAAAGTTCTGGTTCGTCGAATCGACGAATCGTCGGCCTCAGAGGACGACAGCGGTTAGCCGCGTTCTTTCGCCGCTCGCGCCATGCGCTGCGCATCGTCGAAGATGCCGCGCAGGATGCGCACTTCGCGCTGATCCAGATTGGCGTGCGCAAACAAGCGCCGCAGGCGTTGCTCGATCGTCGTCGGCGAACGCCCTTTGTGGAAATCGATATCGTCGAGCGTCTGGAACAGATGGCCGAAGAAGTGTTCCATCTGCTCGACGGTGGCGGGCGGATCGGATTTCGGCTCGCTTGCCGCCGCCGGCAGCGCCTGGATCTGCGCCAACCGCAATTCGTAGGCCAGCACTTGCACGGCCTGGGCGAGATTGAGCGAGGAATACGTCGGATCGGCCGGAATGTGCACGGCGTAGTGACAGCGCATCAATTCCTCGTTTTCCAGCCCGGTGCGCTCGTTGCCGAACACGACCGCGATTTCGCCCGCGTGCGCGTGCGCACGCATCGCGCCCTCGCGCGGCGCAATCTCGGGCAGCGACACGCCGCGTCGGCGCGCCGTGCAGCCGAACACGAGGCTGCAATCGGCGATCGCTTCCGTCAGCGTCGGCACGACGACGACGCTGTCGAGTACATCGTCCGCACCGGCCGCCATCGCGGTGGCGTCGGCGTGCGGAAATTTGTGCGGGGCGACGAGCGCGAGACGCGCGAACCCCATCGTGCGGATCGCACGCGCCGCGGCACCGATATTGCCGGGATGCGAGGTTCGGGCAAGGACGAAACGGATTTTTTGCGGGTCGAACGCGACGGCCTGCGAAGCATGGGTGGAATCGGACACGGGCATGGAATGACGTTTTTTTCAGCGGCCCCCATTATGCGCGAGACGGGTGCCTGCGAAGTGCATTTCCGCGTACGAGGCTAGGCCCGCACGCAGCCTCGTGCTACCCTGCGCGCCCGCGGGCCACGCCTTGCGGCACGTTCTTTACAGCCATCGATTCGGAGTTCCACCATGCCCCGCCCCGCCGTCAATGTCGCGGTCAAGGCCGCGCGCGCCGCCGGCAACATCATCCTGCGCAACCTCAATCGCGTCGAGGGGCTCGCCATCGAGGAAAAATCGCGCCACGACTATGTCAGCGAAGTCGACAAGATGGCCGAGGCGGAAGTCATCAAGGAGTTGCGTCGCGCCTATCCCAATCACGGCTTCCTCGGCGAGGAATCGGGGCAGAAGGGCAACCCCGACAAACTCTGGATCGTCGATCCACTCGATGGCACACACAACTACCTGCGCGGCTTTCCGCATTTCTGCGTCTCGATCGCATTCCGCGACCACGGCGACCTGGTCTACGGCGTGATCTACGATCCGCTGCGCGACGAAATGTTCACCGCGAGCAAGGGCGATGGCGCGTTTCTCAACGACCGCCGCATTCGCGTCACCAAGCGCGAAAGCCTCGCCGGCGCCCTGCTGTGTACCGGATTTCCGTACCGTCAGCGCCGCCATCTTGGTACCCAGCTCGACATGACCCGCGCCCTGCTTGGCGAAGCCGAAGACATCCGCCGCACCGGCTCGGCCGCGCTCGATCTCGCGTATGTCGCCGCTGGCCGTATGGACGGCTATTTCGAAACCGGCCTGTATCCGTGGGACATGGCGGCGGGCGTGCTGCTCGTGCGCGAGGCCGGTGGCCACTGCAGCGATTTCGCCGGCAAGGCCGGCATGCCGGAAAACGGCAACCTGATCGCCGGCAATCATTTCGTCGCCGCCGCGATGGCCAAGGTGATTTCCGCGCACGCGCCGCCGACGTTGCTGTAAGCCTCACGCGCCGGCGCGGCGCATCGTCGCCGCTTCCGCGATGGAATCGGTCTCTGCGGTACAATCGCACCATGCGAATCCTGCTGCAAACCCAACCGCTCGCCACCGAAGCGCCGCGCTATTATCAGATCCAACTGCAACAGGATCTGCTCGGCGGTTGGACGCTGACGCGCGAATGGGGGCAGCAAGGCGGTCGCGCCAGCCTCAAGCGCGAAGTGTTTCTCGAACGCGATGGTGCGCTCGCCGCGTTCGAGCAGGCGCGCGACACCCAGCTCAAACGCGGTTTTCGCCTGATGTTCAGCCAAGGCGTCGACTCGCCCTACACCTGATTTCCCGCTCGTCGACGACGAGCGACCACCCCCAGGATCGATCATGCACGACCACCGTTTCCTGCGCGCCCTCGCGCGCCAACCCGTTGATGCCACGCCGGTGTGGATCATGCGCCAGGCCGGTCGATACTTGCCGGAGTACCGCGCCACGCGCGCGCGCGCCGGCAGCTTCGTCAACCTGTGCAAGACGCCGGAGCTGGCCTGCGAGGTGACCCTGCAACCGCTCGCGCGTTTTCCGCTCGACGCGGCGATCCTGTTTTCCGACATCCTCACCATTCCCGATGCGATGGGCTTGGGCTTGTCGGTCGACGAAGGCATCGGCCCGCGCCTGGCCAACCCGGTTCGCAGCGCTGCCGATATCGCACGTCTCGGCGTGCCGGATCCTGAAACCGCGTTGCGCTACGTGATGGACGCGGTGCGTCTGATTCGCCGCGAGCTGCACGACAAAGTGCCGCTGATCGGTTTCGCCGGCAGCCCGTGGACGCTGGCCTGCTACATGATCGAGGGCGAGGGTTCGTCCAGTTTCGCGCGCCCCAAAGCGCTCGCGCTCGAACAACCGGCGACGATGCACGCATTGCTCGATGTCGTCGCCCGTTCGGTCGCGGCCTATCTCGCCGCGCAAGCCGCGGCGGGCGCGCAGGCGTTGATGGTGTTCGACACCTGGGGCGGCCTGCTGGCGCCGACGATGTTTCGCGAATTCTCGCAGCGCTACCTCACGCAGATCGCGCAGTCGCTCAAGCAGTATCCCATCTCAAAAAACGTGCCGCTGATCCTGTTCTCGAAAGGCGCCAACGGCCATCTCGAAGCGCTCGCCGACACCGGCTGCGACGCGCTCGG
>JAFEFR010000092.1 GCA_018240485.1 Pseudomonadota bacterium | reverse complement strand
GACTTCCTTCTCCTTGCCGTGCAGCAACGCGGCAACCTGGGTCACGTCCGCCACATTCGCCGCCGTGCTCCTCACTGTGT
This sequence comes from Pseudomonadota bacterium, assembly GCA_018240485.1. GTDB lineage: Bacteria > Pseudomonadota > Gammaproteobacteria > Xanthomonadales > Rhodanobacteraceae > Rudaea. The sequence continues at coordinate 5,505 of JAFEFR010000092.1, read as the reverse complement.
GCACCAGACCGCTCGCCTCATCCACACCGATGTGCGCCTTCATGCCGAAGTACCACTGGTTGCCCTTCTTCGTCTGGTGCATCTCCGGGTCCCGCGCCTTGTCCCGATTCTTCGTCGAGGACGGCGCCGCAATGATCGTCGCATCCACGATCGTGCCCTGCGAGAGCTTCATGCCGTGCTTCTTGAGGTGCTTGCTGACCGCAGCGAACAACTTCTGCGCCAGCCCATGTCGCTCCAGCAGGTGCCGGAACTTGCACACCGTGGTCTCGTCCGGCGCGCCCTCACGCCCCAGATCGATGCCGACAAATCGTCGCATCGCCGCCGAGTCGTACAACGCTTCCTCCACCGCCGGATCGCTCAACGCATACCACTGCTGCAAAAAGTGAATCCGCAGCATCCGCTCCAACCCAATCGGGCGACGTCCGCCTTCGGCGCGTTCCTTCGGGTAGAACGGTTCGACGACGGCACATAGCGGCCCCCACGGCACGACCTTGTCCATCTCCGCCAGAAACACATCCCGGCGCGTCGCCTTGCGGTGTTGCTCGAACCCCGCGTCGGCCTGAGCTGCCAAGGTCATCTGCTGTGCCATCATTTGCACCCCACAATTAGGTCATGCTTCGACCGCATGGCGAAATCAGAGTTTCCCCAGTCGATTTGCTTGTTTTCCGTCCTGTAGCTTTTTCTGCACAGTCGCCAACATCACCAGCAATCCCGCACTGCACGCGGGTTACGCAGGAATGCTGGCAATGCAACCGAATCTCCTCGCGCCGCCCAATGCGGCACCGCTACAACCCGGCGACCTTGTAGACGAAACCGAAGCCGCCGCAATTCTGGGCGTACAGGTGCAGACACTGCGCAATTGGCGCTGGAAACGCATTGGCGTGCGCAGTCGCAAGATTGGCCAGCGCCTTGTCCGCTATCACCGGGCCGACTTGGCCGCTTTCATCGAGGCCGGTAATTGTAAGGTGGCGGCGTGACAGTCTCGAAGGAACTGCTCGCTGAAATTGGGATAACGCAAGCGCAGGCTGAAGAGTGCATTGCTTTGGCGTCGCTTCCTGAATCCGAATACGAGGCACTCCTTCAGCGTGCCATCAAGAAGGGATGCAGTATTACGGACTTGTTGAAGCGGAAACGCGGGCGCGGCAAGTCGGCGAAAACCTTGCGCCTTGTGGAAGTCGCAACGGCGATCCTTGAGGAAATACAACCGGCAACAGTCCGAGCCGTTTGCTATCGTCTTTTCGTCGCGGGCCTGATTCCGAACATGAGCAAGGCCAGCACCGATGCCGTTTCGCGGCATCTTGTCTGGGCGCGCGAATCCGGATTGATCCCGTGGGATTACATCGTCGACGAAACCCGTGAAGCCGAGCGCGTGTCAACGTGGGATAACCCCGATTCGATCATCCGGGCTGCTGTAAACGGCTACCGAAAAGACTATTGGGCAGCGCAGCCGCTTCGCGTGGAAGTGTGGAGCGAGAAGGGAACGTTGCGCGGCACGCTCGCGCCCGTGTTGCAGGAATTTGGCGTTACGTTTCGCGTCATGCACGGCTATGGCAGTGCGACTTCCATATATGCCGCCGCGCAGGAAACCGCCGACGATACCAAACCGCTAACCGTGCTTTACGCTGGCGACTGGGATCCGAGCGGACTGCACATTTCCGAAGTGGATTTGCCGGAACGGTTCGCCCGCTATGGTGGCACGTTTGACATTCAACGCATTGCGCTGAATTCGCGCGATACCGCAACGGGCACATCGCTCCCGCATTTTCAAGCTGACACGAAATGCAAAGACCCGCGCTATCGCTGGTTTCGCAACCGCTACGGTGAACGATGCTGGGAAGTCGATGCACTATCGCCCGTTGTCCTGCGCGAGCGCGTCCAACACTCGATTATTGGACTGCTGGATTTGAGCCGCTGGAATCGGGCCGTTGAAGTCGAGCAAGCCGAGCGCCACTCGATGCAATCGTTTCTTGCCGACTGGAATAGCAATTTGCGGCTTACCCGAAAATACTCTGAAGGGGCTGCGCCATGATCGCAAACGCACTGGGCGCGACAACCAGCGCCGTGCGCGACGATACGCATTCTGCTCGCCGACTGCTCACGTTGGCCGCCTTAAATACCGCCCGCGACGTACTCGGCGAAATTGCCAGCGCAACCGATACGCCCGACTGGCGCGACGTCGAAGCCGCCGACCTGTTGGACGCCGCGCATGACCTGCTCGCGCGAATCACGCCATGACCGCCGACGCGGAACGCTTCCTGCGTGCGCTGGGCGGACGGTTCACGTTCCAGACTTTCGACGACGACAAGACGCGCAGGAAAGGCCGTGACCCGCTGGCGAAGTGGATGCACGGCACGCTGACCGACTACGCCGACACGCTCGCCAGATTGAACGCGCGCGGCGCTGGCGTGTTCGTCATGGTGAACGAAGGCGACGGCAAAGGCCGCGCCGCCGCGAACGTGCAGCGCGTGCGTGCTTTGTTTGTTGACCTTGACGGCGCACCCCTGCAACCCGTGCAGGCGGCAGCGTTGCCCGCGCATTGCATCATCGAAACATCGCCGCACCGCTGGCATGCCTATTGGTGCGTTTCAGATTGCACGCTGGAACAGTTCAAGCCGTTGCAACAGGCGCTGGCCGCGCGCTTCGACGGCGACGCCAGTATTTGCGACTTGGCGCGCGTAATGCGCTTGCCCGGATTTGAGCATCGCAAACGCGAGCCGTTCACGTCGCGCATTGTCACGATTGACGAACACCGCGCACCCTACACCGTCGCCGAGCTAATGCGAGCTTTCGACCTGCGAGCGGCAACACCGCAACCGAAGGCGAAGCGGCGCGCGCTGCCGGACGTTATACGCGAAGGCGAGCGTAATGCGACGTTGCTTAGTCTGGCCGCTGGACTGGTGCGCAAGGGCGACAACGCGCAAGCCGTGAATGATCGATTGCAACGACTGAATGCCGAACGTTGCACAACACCGCTATGCGCCACCGAAGTGGACACCATCGTCGCGCGCGCTGTCGCCTACGGATCGGATGGCTTTTCCATCCTTCCGCACAAGCTGCTAGATGCGCCGGAATTGAAGGCGCTACCGCCGACCGCGCAGTGCATCATCGTTGCGGCATTCCGCCGCTACGATGGAAGCAACAACGGCAACATCGCGCTACCGTGGAGCGACTTCAACGACCGCGAAGGCTGCCGCAATGAAGGCACATTTTACAAGCATCGCACTGTCGCTGTGGATTCGGGCATCTTGATCGAAACACGCAAAGGCACGCACACGCAACAGGGCATCACGCCGAACCTGTACGCCATCGCCGAACGCTTCCTGCCTGTTCGCAACCCCCAAAATTCGCAGCTTGCGCAACCCATAAAATCTGGTAGCCCACTTGTAGATAAACAGCTTGTACCGAATAAGCAGCAAAAGGGGAGGGCGGGCCGCAAACGCAACGAACAACCGAAGGCCGCATGACGATGAAACCGAAACTCGCCGATGAAGTCTTGCACGCGCTGCACGCTGCCGACCGCAAGCCCGGCTGGAACAACCGCAGCGCGGACGTGCGCCGGTTCGAGATTGGGCGCTATGGGCTGGAATGCACGCTGTACGTTGTCCCGTTCCGGCGCTGGGCCTATCGGCGGCAGGAATTGGCGAGCGCAGCCTACTGGCAGGCACAAGCATGACGCCAACCGCGCGAACGCTGGCCGCCTTGCGGGCCGACGGCTACACCGCCGCAGTAGTGGAGCGCTGGAACCCGCACGCGCGCATCCGGCAGGACTTGTTCGGCATCGTGGATATTCTGGCCGTGCGCGGACGCGAAACGCTGGCCGTGCAGGTCACCGCTGGCAGTGGCGTATCGGCGCGTGTGCGCAAGCTCACCGGATCGAGCGCGCTGCCGCTGCTGCGCATGGCAGGCTGGCGCGTGCAGGTTCACGGCTGGCGCAGCGTGAAGGTCAAGCGCGGCGGACGTGCGATGCGCTGGGATTGCCGCATCGTGGATATGGCGAACAGCGAGAACCCGACATGACCCGAAGGACAAATACCGAACCCATGCTGCGCGGGCACGCCAAACACCGGCGCACGCAATCCGATTACATGGGCGCGCTCCTGGATCGCGTCACGCTCGAAACATGGGGCGAAGTCATCGATGCCACGGTTACGAAAGCCAAGCAAGGCGATGCGCAGGCGCGCGCGTGGCTGGCGCACTACGTTGTCGGCAGACCCGCGAGCGAAGCGCCGACGCCGCTGCAAGTCATCGTGCAACAGATATCCGGTAATGATGCGCTGGTAGCGGCACTGGCCAAGCCCGCCATTGATCGATTCAAGTATCCGAGCCTAAGCATGGGCGACGACGACGAAAACGCCATCCGCGACGCCATCGCCGCCGAGCTGCCTGCGCGCATCGAACCGTGAGCTATCCCGGCGGCTGGCGACCGCATATCGAAGGTGCGTTGCGGCTGGACGTGTGGCGCATGCACAAGCTTGGTTGCATCCGCGACGGCGCAGTGGGAACGTGGCAATGGACGTGCGACGGCGAGCAAACCGCCAGCATCGGCTATGCCGTGCAACTGGACGGCGACGACGGCACGTTGACCCTGGACTACACGCACACGAACCGCGACGGCGCGCGCGAAGCCGTGCGCCATGACGTACGTCTGTCGTCGATACCGCTGCACTATGGCAGGCAGCGCTGGTACGCGCATTGCCCCTACACCGGGCAGCGCGCACGCAAGCTGTACAAATTTTCCGGGATCGATCGGTTTTGCCATCGCACCGCGATACGGCCCTTGCCGACGTATGCCATACAGCGCGTGAGTGGAACGGAACGGATCAATACGCAACGTTGGAGGCTACGCCGCAAGCTCGGCAACACCTTCGGCGACCTGTTCGGCGAACCGTTCAAACCGAAACGGATGCACTGGCGTACCTTCGAGCGCTACGCCGCGCGCGATGCCGAACTTGTCGAACGCGAGAACATCTACCTGCTGCGAATGATCGGGCGCATGGCGCGATATTCGGCAGGTTAGCCTATGGATTTAGGTTTGTTTAGTTTGTCGTTCGCGGTATCGCGCACGGCTTACCGTCGCGCGCGCGCGCGTAAGATCGCGGTTTATGTTTAAAAAGGGGCGCGCACGCTGCCGACGGGAACGTGCGGGACTTTTTCCACCCCTTACCGGCACCGTCGCGCAGGCTTGGCGGTTCAAGGCAGTCGGCACGGCGGCAATGCACTGCCGATGATCGTCGGCAGTAGGAAAATCGCGGTCGACAAAGTAGGGCAATTCCTACCTGCGAAAACCCTGCGAGATTCCGACAAACGGTCACCGAACGGTCACCAGCTACGCGGTCACCGAATCCCCTGCGTGACGCAATGGTGTAAGTTATTGATTTTATGGTGGCCAGGGACGGAATCGAACCGCCGACACGGGGATTTTCAGTCCCCTGCTCTACCAACTGAGCTACCTGGCCGATGATGAGGCTGCATGGGCGAGGCGCAGAGGGCGCCGTCGCGGAAGGG
>JAFEFR010000091.1 GCA_018240485.1 Pseudomonadota bacterium | reverse complement strand
TCGTGCGCCGCGCGGGCGATGTCATTCCCGAGGTGGTCAGCGTCGTCGCCGATGCGCAGCACGACGCACGAGCGCCGTGGACGATGCCGCCGACCTGCCCGGTGTGCGGCGCGGACATCGTGCGTGAGGAAGGCGAAGCCGTCGCGCGCTGCACGGGTGGATTGAGTTGCGCGGCGCAAGTGCAGCAGGCGATTTTTCATTTCGCCTCGCGCCGCGCGATCGATATCGACGGCCTCGGCGAGCGCTATATCGAAGATTTGACCGATCTCGGCTACGTCAAATCAGTCGCCGACCTGTACAAGCTCACGCTCGACGACTTGCTCGCGATGAAGCGCCGCGCCGAAGAACGTGACGGCACTACGCCGGAGACGGTCAAGGCCGGCAAGGTCGCGACCAAATGGGCCGAAAACCTGATCGAAGCGATTGCGAGCAGTCGCAAGACGACGCTGGAGCGGTTTCTCTATGCGCTCGGCATTGCCGATGTCGGCGAGGCGACGGCGAAACAGCTCGCGCGCTGGTTCGGCTCGCTCGATGTGTTGATGGCGGCGGACGAAGATGCGCTGCAGACGGTGCCCGATATCGGCCCCATTGTCGCTGCGCATATCGCGCGCTTCTTCGCGCAGGCGCACAACCGCGAGGTGATCGCTGCGCTGCGCGCCAACGGGGTCGCTTGGACGGAGCACGAGCCGCAGCGCACGAGCGAAGGCCCCTTGGTTGGAAAAACCGCCGTGCTCACCGGTAGCCTCAACGCGCTGACGCGCGAGGAAGCCAAGGCGCGGCTCGAAGCGCTCGGGGCCAAGGTCGCCGGCAGCGTGTCGAAGAAAACCAGTTTCGTCGTCGCTGGCAGCGACGCCGGATCGAAACTCGACAAGGCCAGCGAACTCGGCATCGAGGTCTGGGACGAGGCACGGCTGCTCGAATTTCTGGATGCGCAGGATGTCTGAGCGCATTCCGGCATTTGGGAAAAACCATAGCCTTCTCCTCCAACGCAGTCGGGGGAGAGGGTTGGGTGAGGGGGCGCTCTGACCGATCACACCAAACGCTTGCGAGTGACGCAGACCGATGCGGAAAAGCATCTGTGGCTGCGATTGCGCAACAACCAGTTCGGCTGCAAATTCCGACGTCAGCACCGGCTGGTCGGTTACATCGTCGATTTCGTTTCCATCGAGTCGGGTTTGATCGTGGAACTGGATGGCAGTCAGCATTTCGAGCAATCGGAATATGACGCGCAGCGCAGCGCCGTGTTTGAAGCGGCTGGTTTTCGCGTGTTGCGCTTCTGGAACAATGATGTGTTGCAACGAACCGAGGATGTGCTTGCGGAGATTTGGCGGGCCTTGAAAGCGCCCCCTCACCCCAACCCTCTCCCCCGGCTGCGCCGGGGGAGAGGGAGCAGAAGCACCGCGCAAAGCCAAGTGCAAAGCCAAGTGCAAAGCCAAAGCACGACCGGCGAGGCACATCGTTTGCCGCCACCACAAAGCCCTCTCCTCCAAGCGACGCTTGGGGGAGAGGGTTGGGTGAGGGGGAGCTTCTCCGCTTTGCCCCAGCGCGCGCGCCTGTACGCGCTGAT
>JAFEFR010000090.1 GCA_018240485.1 Pseudomonadota bacterium | reverse complement strand
GCGGCCGCGCCGACGCCGGGCAGGATCACGTGCGTCGCCGTGCGGATTTCCTCAGCGTCGCTCGACAGCGGCGCGTCGACGCCGAGCCGCTGCAGCGCGTAGCGCACCGAACCGATATTGGTGCCGCCGGCGTCGATGAGAACCACGTTCGCCATCACAACGTCCCTTTCGTGCTCGGCAATTCGGAGCCGTCGCGGCGCAGCGCCACGCGCAGCGCGCGCGCGACGGACTTGAAGCAGGCTTCGATCATGTGGTGCGCGTTGTCGCCGCGCACGGCCAGATGCAGGTTGGCGCCAAGCGTGTCGCACAGCGAGCGGAAGAAATGCGGCACCAGTTCGGTCGGGATATCGCCGACGCGATCGCGCGGGAACGTACCGTCGAAAACGAAGAACGCACGCCCCGACAGATCGAGCGTGGCGCGTGCAATCGTTTCGTCCATCGGCAGCGTGATATCCACCATCGTCTCGCCGTGCGTTGTTTCCGCAGCAGCGCCATAGCGGCCGATGCCGCGCTTGTCGCCAAGCGCCTGACGCAGCGCGGAACCCAGTGCAAGGGCACAATCCTCGATCGTGTGATGCTCGTCGATGTGCGTGTCCCCGGCACATGCAAGCTCCAGCGCGAAGCCGCCGTGTTTGCCGATCTGTTCGAGCATATGGTCGAAAAAGCCGAGTCCGGTGTGTACCTTGGGTTCCACCGCGCGATCGAGGTCGACGCGTACGGCGATGCTCGTTTCTTTCGTATTGCGCTGAACCGACGCACACCGCGGCGCATCGCAGAGTTCGTGCGCGATTGCGTTCCAATTCCACTCTCCCGTGTCGAGACGGAAGCTGCGAATGCCGAGATTGGCCGCGAACTGCGTGTCGGTTTCGCGATCACCGACCATCGCGGATTGCGCGCGGCTCCAGCCGTCATCGGCCAGCCAGTGACGCACGAGTCCGGCGCCGGGCTTGCGCGTATCGCGACCCTCGTGGGCAAAGCTCCGATCGATCAGAATCTCGCGGAAACGAATGCCCTGCGAAGCGAAAATGCGTAGCATCAGCGCATGCGGACCGTCGAACGTGTGCTGCGGGAAGCTGTCGCTGCCGAGGCCGTCCTGGTTGGTGATCATGACCAGTTCGTAACCGGCCGCGACGATGCGCGACAGCGCCGGAATCACATTGTCGACCAGCGCGAGCTTGTCGAACGAGTCGATCTGCTGGTCGGCGGGCTCGACGATCAACGTGCCGTCGCGATCGACGAAAAGCAGTTTGCGTCCGCTCATGCCGCATTCTCCCGCAAACCGAGCGCGCCGAGCACGGCGGTGTTTTCCTGTGGTGTTCCGATCGTGATGCGCAGGCAGTCGGCCAGGCCCGGATAGCGGCCGACATCGCGCACGACGATGCCGGCAGCGAGCAGCGCGCGATAGGCCTTCTGCGCCTCCCTGAAGCGCACGCAGAGAAAGTTCGCCGAAGAAGGATAGACCGCAAGCACGCCGGCCGCAGACGGCAACGCGCGCGCAAGACTCGCGCGTTCGCTCAGCAGCGTCGCGATACGCTCGCGCGCCTGCGCGGTGGCCGCCGGCGACAGCGCCGCCAGCGCGGCCTCGGCGCACAATGCCGGAATCGGATACGGCGCCTGGATCCGGCGCAGCAGGGCGACGATGTCCGCGTGCGCGATCAGCGTGCCGATGCGCGCGCCGGCCAGCGCATAGGCCTTCGACAACGTGCGCAGTACGGCGATGTTGTCGTGTTTGCCGAGCAGCGTTGTCGCGCTCGCCACGCCGCCCGCGAATTCGAGATAGGCCTCGTCGACGACGACCAGCGCGCGGTCGCGCAACGCGGACGCCAGACGTTCGACCGTCGCCAGCGGCACGAGCGCGCCGGTCGGGTTGTTCGGCGTGCAGACGAACACGAGCTTGGTCGAATCGGTGACTCGTCCGAGCAACCCATCGGCATCGACGGCGAAATCTGCCGTGAGCGGTGCTTCGATCACGGCCGCGCCCTGGGTGCGCGCGGCGACCGCGTACATGCCGAAGGTCGGCGGCGAAATGACGACCGTGTCGCGCCCCTCGTGGCAGAACGCGCGCACGAGCAGATCGATCGCCTC
>JAFEFR010000008.1 GCA_018240485.1 Pseudomonadota bacterium | reverse complement strand
GGCAACGTTCGCGTGCAGGCGGAAATCGACGATGCTGCGGCAAGCCCATCGTCGCGCTACGCACTCAGCATTGCCGACGCCGAACGCACCGTGTTCGTCGCGCACGATCTTGCGCCACACACGGCCGGACCGTACCGTTTCATCGAGGCGATCGTGCCAGCCACCGCCCTTGGCCCCGACATGCGGCGTATCATCGTGGCCAACGAGGGTTCGCGAAACGCTTTCGAGCCCTCCTGGGACGTGCAAATGCCCGCAGCGCACTGAGTTGCGCCCCCAACGCAGCGCGCAACCTCGGCGTCATCGCCCGGTTGATCCTCCTCGACCCGGTTTTCCGTCCTGCCATCGACATGAAAAACATTTGACGGCACCCGGGGGGGCGGGCGCTACTATTCCCCTGGGGTTTTCGATCGCGCAATGCGCGCGGAGCGACGGGAGACAGACGCGATGACGTTTCTGTGGATGTTCGTGGGCTCGGTACTCGGCGGTTGGCTGAGTTGGGTCGTATTCGATGGCGAGGTGGGCCTCACCGGCACGTTGTTTGGCGCGCTATTCGGCCTGCTGTTCGCGCGCACGCTGCGACTGGGTCGGCGCCTCGACGAACTCGAATCCCGAGTGCGACACCTGACGGCGGACGCCACGGCCCCGGTTGTCGAGTCGCCACGTACCCAGACACCCGCGACGCCCGGCAAGGCGCCGCCAGCGCAGCCTGTCGCCATACCGATACCATCGCGCGCACACCTCGATACGGTGATCGATTTGCGCGTTGCTGCCACGCGTCGCAATGCCGACGCAGACACTTCCGCGGTGCTGCACCCGTACCCGCTGCCGTCAAAGCCCGTGCCGCGCACGGCACCGCCCGCGCTTCTCTGGATCAAGCGCTGGCTCAGCGAAGGCAATCCGCTGGTCAAGGCCGGCATCGTCGTCGTGTTCTTCGGCGTCGCCTACCTGTTCAAATACGCGGCCGAGGCGGGCTGGCTGACGGTGCCGGTCGAGTTCCGCTTCCTCGGCGTCTCCCTCGTGGCACTCGCCGCGCTCGCGTTCGCCTGGCACAAGCGCGAGTCGCATCGCGCGTTCGCACTGAGCCTGCAGGGCGGCGCGATCGGCGTGCTGATTTTGACGATCTTCGCCGCGTACCGGCTCTACGCGCTGCTGCCACCGGCATTGACCTTCGTCCTGCTCGTCGTCGTCGTTGCCGGCGCTGGCGTGCTCGCCGTGCTGCAAGACGCGCTTGCACTCGCCGTACTCGCGATCGTCGGTGGATTTCTCGCGCCGATCCTCGCCTCCAACGGCAG
>JAFEFR010000089.1 GCA_018240485.1 Pseudomonadota bacterium | reverse complement strand
CGGTCGAATGCCCGCAGTTCGCGCGCTTCGTCGGCATGCGCGCCACTCCACGCCTGCTGCGATTGTGGCGACGGGCGATACTCGTTGAGTGACTTTGCGCGACGTTGATTGATGACCGGCTGCAAGGTCAAGCTGGGTTCCGGCTCGCTCGCGTCCACGAGTACGCGCAGGGCCTTCACCGTCTCCATGTCGAGCGTTTCGCTTTGCCCGCGCAACAAACCACGAGGCAGTTCGACATTGCCATAGCGGATGCGTTTCAAGCGGCTGACCATCAGGCCTTGCGATTCCCACATGCGCCGCACTTCGCGGTTGCGTCCTTCGCGCAAGGTCACGCGGAACCAGGAGTGGCTGTCGCCACGACTGATGACGGCCAGTTCGTCGAAGCGCGCGACACCGTCTTCAAGCTCGACGCCGGCCTTGAGTTTCTCCAGTACTTCGTCCGGCACTTCGCCATGCACGCGACAGACGTATTCGCGTTCGACTTCGGTCGACGGATGCATCAGCGCATGCGCCAGAGCGCCGTCGGTGGTCAGCAGGACGAGGCCGGTGGTGTTGATGTCGAGGCGGCCCACCGATATCCAGCGCGCGCCCTTGATTTGCGGCAGCTGCTCGAAAATCGTCGGACGACCTTCCGGGTCTTCGCGCGTGGCGACGACGCCCTCGGGTTTGTTGTACACCAGCACCTTGGCTTGTTCGGCGGTATCGTTGACGACGACGAACACTTTGTTGTCGATTTCGATGCGATCGCCGGCGCGTACGCTGGAACCGATTTCGGCGATCTTCGCGTTGACGCGGACTTCACCGCCTTGAATGCGCTGTTCGAGCATGCGGCGCGAGCCGAGGCCGGCATTGGCGAGCACCTTGTGCAAGCGGTCTTCGAAAACCGGTGTGCCGTCGTGCGATTCCGTCGCACGCTTCAGACTGAGCAGATTGCGCGTAGGCGCGTTCATGGATTCGACTCCGTGGTCGCGGCGCTGGCGGTTTTGGGGCTCGTCGAAACGGCCTCCTCACTCGTCGCGTCGATAGCTGGTTGGGATGAATGAAAATGTTCGGTCGAACCGGCGGCACTGGCTTGCGTGTCGACATTCGTGTCCGCGTCAATCGCGGGCGCCACGCCTTCGCCGAGTTCCGTAGTAATCGGCGCCAGGCCGAGTTGAGGGTCGAAATCGGTCAAATCGCGGATATCGGCGAGTGGCGGTAGCTCGTCGAGCGACTTCAGGTTGAAGTAGTCCAGAAACGATCGAGTCGTACCGAATAGTTCCGGCTTGCCGGGCACATCGCGGTAGCCGACGGTGCGGATCCACTCGCGCTCTTCCAGCGTCTTGATGATGTTGCTCGATACGGCGACGCCGCGGATATTCTCGATTTCACCGCGGGTGATCGGCTGGCGGTAGGCGATCAAGGCGAGTGTCTCCAGTTGCGCGCGCGAATAGCGCGTTTGGCGTTCGGTCCACAGGCGCGAAATCCATGGATTGACCTCGCCGCGAACCTGATAGCGGAAGCCCGAGGCGACTTCCTTCAGTTCGATGCCGCGACCGTCGCAATCGCGCGCCAGGCTGTCGAGCGCGCGCGCGAGGTCGTCGTGGCTGGGCAGTTCGTCCTCGGCAAACAGCGCGAACAATTGCGGCAGCGACAGTGGCGCCGACGAAGCGAGCAGGGCCGCTTCGAGGATACGTTTGAGTTGTTCGAATTCGATCATGTTCGGGGGATTGGGCGTTTCCGCCGGCAAGATGGCTGAGGATTCAGGCGCCACTTGCATCAGGGACGCCCTTTTGCGGTCAACGACATTCAGTTCACGGTCGCAAGGGATTTCAGGTAGATCGGCGCCAGCGGCTCGCTCTGCATGATTTCGATCAACAATTCCTTGGCCAATTCGAGCAGGGCAAGGAAGGTGACGACGACGCCGATGCGGCCTTCGGCGGGGTCGAACAGGGTTTCGAAAGCGTGAAAATTTCCATCGGCGAGCGAATTGAGCACGTCGCTCATGCGATTGCGCACCGATAGCGCTTCGCGGCGAATTTCGTGATGGCCTTTTAGTTCGGCGCGGGTCAATACGTCTTTGAGCGCGAGCAGTAGTTCGCGCATGTCCACCGGCGGCGGCACGCGAACCACGCTCTTGTCCGGCATGTAGGCGTGCGCCACAGCGAAATCCCGATCCGCACGGGGCAGGGCTTCGATGTCCTCCGAGGCTTTCTTGAAACGTTCGTACTCCTGAAGGCGGCGCACCAGATCGGCGCGCGGATCGCCCTCGACGCCTTCGTCGGTCGGCGGTCGCGGCAGCAGCAGGCGCGACTTGATCTCGGCGAGAATCGCGGCCATGACCAGATACTCGGCGGCGAGTTCGAGGCGCAAATCCTTCATCAACTCGATGTAGTCGATGTACTGGCGCGTGATTTCGGCGATCGGAATGTCGAGAATGTCGAGATTCTGCCGACGAATCAGGTACAGCAGCAGGTCGAGCGGCCCTTCGAATGCTTCCAGTATGACTTCGAGCGCATCCGGCGGGATGTACAAATCCTGCGGCATTTGCAGCACCGGCTCGCCACGCACGATCGCCAGCGGCATTTCCTGCTGCTGCGGCACTTGCGGAAACGCACTTGGCGGACTCGTTTCGATGGCGTCGTGCGTGCTCATGCGGGCATTCGGATCATGCGTGGTCGCCGCAGTCGCCGCGGAACCTGGAAGAAAGTGCGTTATGCATACGCCAATGTATAAAAATGCAAATTGTTGCACTCTGCGTGTCGCGAAGGCAACGTGTGCGAGGCGGTGGAACGGCTACGCGAGTATCGGCCCGGTCGCATCGACCGCTGCGGGTCGGTTGCGCGTGGAGATTTCTGTCGAGAACAGCGCTGGCGGATCTGCCCCTGCGCCGCAGCGTGCGGCGCGCCGATTCTGGCCTGCGCTTTGGCGACAGATTACGAGGAATCGCCTCGACTGTCCAGAGCCGCATTCGTGCTGGCTTCCGGGTGGGTGCGCTATCATGCGGCGGTTGCCTGGAATGAGATGGCCTGAAAATGTGGTACGCGATCACCGCGCTGGATCACGCCGACAGTCTGCCAAAACGCTTGGCCGCAAGGCCGGCGCATCTGGCCCGGTTGCAGGAATTACTCCATGCGGGGCGGTTGTTGCTGGCCGGCCCGTTCCCGGCCATCGATAGCGAGGATCCGGGGGCGGCCGGATTCAGCGGCAGCCTGATCGTGGCGGAATTCAACGATTTGCACGCCGCCAAAACCTGGGCCCAGGCCGATCCCTACGCATTGGCTGGCGTGTATCGTGAGGTCGACGTGCGACCGTTCCGCAAAACCTTGCCGTGATCGACGCAACCGAACTCGCGCCTGCCCGCATCGAGCGCATGCGCAGCTTGCTTGTGGCGGCGCTGGCGCCGACCCGGCTCGATATCGTCGATGAAAGCGGCCACCATATCGGGCATGCCGGCGCGCGCGATGGGCGTGGGCATTTCCGCGTGCGCATCGTGGCCGCGGCGTTCGTCGGTTTGCCCCTGATAAAGCGCCATCAGCGTGTCTATGCCGCGCTCGGCGAGTTGATGCAAAGCGATATCCATGCGTTGGCGCTGGAGACCCGCGCGCCCGATGAAAATTTCCCGACCTGAACCCGATTTGTTGCGATGTCAAACCCGATCAAGGACATTCCCATGCGCCGACTTGCCCCATCCGTTCTTTGCCTTGTGCTTGCCGCGTGCTCTGGCGGCGCCCCAGGCGACTCGCGACCGATCCAATTGCCGGCCAACTTGCCGGCGGCGGAGACGGTCAACGGCACGGTCGTTCCCCAGGAACTGGTTGATGCCTTCGTCCGCGTGAAAGCGCCCAAGGCCGACATGAGCAACACGGCGCAACGCGCCGAAGTTCTGCGCGTGCTCAGCGACTACGTACTGCTTGCCGAACAAGCGCAGCGCGACAAGATGCTGGATGACCCGAAATTCGCCGCCGACGTCGAGGTTGCACGCCTGTCCGCACTGGCGAATGGCACGATGATTCGTCTGCAGCAGCAGACACCGATTTCCGACGAGGCACTCAAAGCCGAGTACGAGGCGAAGATCGCCCAACTGGGCAAATCCGAATACGATTTCGGCAGCCTGCGATTCGGCAATGAGGAAGATGCGCTCAAAGCCGTAGGCGAATTGGTGGCCGGCAAACCGTTTGCCGAGGTGTACGAGGAATGGAAAGGCAAGGTGGCGCAAGCCAATGCCTTCTCGCACATCAGCCCGGACAAGCTGCCCGAGTCGGTGGCGCAGGCGCTGGCGCAGATGAAGGTCGGCGATTTCACGCGCGTGCCGATCAAATCCCAATTCGGTTGGCACGTTTTCCAACTCGGCGCGATCAACCCGTTCACACCGCCGGCATTCGACAAGGTCAAGGAGGATATCCGCCACAGTCTGGAGCGAAAGATCGGCGAAGAACGGCTGGCCAAACTCAAGCAGCAGGCGAAAATCGAATATCCGGCGGGTAGCGCCCCGCCGTCGGCGGGGCCGACAACGCCTGCCTCGGCACCGCCGGATACAGGCAAGAAAGGCGGCTGAAAACCGGAACGGACACGACGGAGCGAACCTTTGAGTTACTCCGTCAAAGCAGGATATAAAACTAAAATTTATTGCTTATCAATCGCTTGAGAAACATTATTCGCGCAAATTAATGATTACGACGCGAGCGCGACTGATTAAGAAAGGTCGATTTTTGCCGGTGCTTTCCAGCCTTTCTTGCGATGCTCGGCTACCACCGTAGTGTAAATGCCGCCGCGCACGCCAAATTCTGCCGTCAACCGCATGAAACGCGGTTTGGTTGCACGTACCAGATCATCAAGGATGCGATTGGTCACGTCCTCGTGGAAATGGCCTTCGTCGCGAAAGCTCCAGATGTAGAGTTTGAGCGACTTCAACTCGACGCAGGTTTTGTCGGCGATGTACTCCAGACGCATTTCCGCGAAGTCCGGCTGGCCGGTTTTCGGGCACAGGCAGGTAAATTCGGGGATGCGCATGCGAATGGTATAATCGCGATTCGGCTGCGGGTTCGGGAACGTCTCCAGTGCTTTGCTGGGCTGGGTGGACATGAGCATGACTCCTGGGGCGTGCGGCCCTGATTTTTCGCCGTCGACTTTCCGGCAAGGGCGCGCACCTTAGCCGAAGCCTTGGTATTGCACAACGCTACGCGAATTCGCGCGGCGACATACGGAATGAACAAGCATACATGCGACTGACCACGATCAAGTTGTCCGGATTCAAATCCTTCGTCGATCCGACCGTATTGCACTTGCCGACGAACATGACCGGGGTCGTTGGTCCGAACGGTTGCGGCAAGTCGAACATCATCGATGCGATCCGCTGGGTCATGGGCGAATCCGCCGCCAGCCGATTGCGCGGCGATGCGTTGACCGACGTGATCTTCTCGGGCTCGACCGGGCGCAAGCCGGTCGGCACAGCCCAAGTGGAGCTGATCTTCGACAACGCCGACGGCCTTGTCGTCGGCGAGTACGCCAAGTACAACGAAATCTCGGTCAAGCGCGTCGCCAGTCGCGATGGCCAATCGCAGTATTTTCTCAATGGCGCGCGCTGCCGTCGGCGCGACATCACCGACTTGTTTCTCGGCACCGGCCTTGGGGCGCGCAGTTACTCGATCATCGAGCAGGGCATGATCTCCGAGATCATCTCCGCGCACCCCGACGAATTGCGCGGGCATCTCGAAGAAGCCGCCGGCATTTCCAAGTACAAGGAGCGCCGCAAGGAAACCGAAAGCCGGATCAAGGCGACGCGCGAAAACCTCGAACGCCTGAACGATGTTCGCGCGGAGGTGGACAAACAACTCGATCACTTGAACCGGCAGGCCAAGGCGGCCGTGCGTTGGCAAGAATTGAAAGCCGAGCAAACGCGCAAGGAGGCCGAATTGCGCGGATTGCACTATCGCGCGATCGCGACCGAACTCGAAGGCCATGGCGACGCATTGCGCGAGGCCGAGACCGGCATCGAGAAGCACGTTGCCGACCAACGTCAAGTTGAGGCGCAACTCGAAGCCCTGCGCGAAGCGCATCAAGGCGCGACCGATCACCTGGGCAGCGTGCAGGCCGAGGTCTATCGCGTCGGCGGCGATATCGCCCGCGTCGAACAGCAGATCCAACATAATCGCGAGCTCGGCGAGCGGCTCGAACGCGCGCGCATCGAAACCGAGAACGCCCATGCCGAACTCGGCGAGCATATTGCTGCAGATCGCGAGCAGATCGAAGCATTGCGCAGCGCATTGCTCGATGGCGAGCCGAAACTCTCGGTGTTGCAGGAAGCCGCCGAGCAAGCCGCCGAAGGGCAGCACGCGACGGAAAATGCGCTGGCCGAATGGCAATCGCAATGGGACGAACATGCCAAGGTCAGCGCTGATTCGGGGCAGGCGGCCGAAGTCGAGCGCACGCGCCTGGACTATCTGGATCGCCAATCGATGGAGTCCGGCCGCCGCCTGGATGCGCTGCGTGCGGAAAAACAGGCGGCCGATTTTGTCGCATTGACGGCCGCGGCGGAAAAGCTTGCCGCCGACCACGACGAGCACAAGGACAAGGTCGAAACGTTCACGGCGATGCTCGACGAGCGCAAAGTCCGCCACGAAGACCTGGCCGGCGAGGAACACGGCATCGTCGCCAGCTTGAACGACGCGCGAACGCGAGTGCAGTCGATGCGTGGACGCCTTGCCTCGCTCGAAGCCTTGCAGCATGCCGCGCTCGGCCAGGAAAAATCGCCGGCGCACGAGTGGCTCGAACGACTTGGCCTCGCCCATGCGCCGCGCCTCGGCGGCGCGCTCGATGTCGATGCCGGCTGGGAAGTGGCGGTCGAAACCGTGCTTTCCGGCCTGTTCGACGGCGTACTCGTCGATGCCCCGTTCGATTTCCTCGACGAATTGGCACAAGCGAGCAAGTCCGATATCGCCCTGATTGCCTCGGCGCGAGGCGACGGGACGCACGAAGGCACGCTGGCCGCGCATGTGCGCGGCCCCGCCGCCGCGTTGGGCATTCTCGCCAGCGTCCGCACCGCCGATTCGATCGCCGTCGCACGCGAATTGGCCGCACGGCTTGCCCCGCATGAATCGGTGATCGTGCCGACCGGCGAATGGATCGGAGCCGGCTTCGCGCGTGTGCGCCGTCGTGGCGATGCGCAAGCGGGCGTGATCGCGCGCGAGAAGGAAATTCACGCGCTCAAGCAGGAAGTCGCGGCGGTCGAGGAAAGCGTCGCGGCCCTGGATGTGCGGCGCGAAGACCTCAAGGCGCAGCGTGCTGATGCCGAGCGCGCACGCGACGACGCACAGCGCGAGCTGTATGTCGCTCACCGCCGGGTGGCCGAGTTGGCGGGACAGTTGCAGAGCCATCGCGGCAAGCTCGAAACGGCGCAGGCGCGCATGGTTCGGGTGGATGGCGAAATCGCCGAGCTCGAAGCCAAGCAAACGGTCGACGACACCGCGACGCGCGAGGCGCGCGCTCGTCTGGAAGAAGCCCTCTCGCGCATGGGCGATCAAGAAGAGCGGCGGCGCCATCTGGACGGCGAACGTCGCCGCCTGCTCGAAGCGCGTGAGGAAGCGCGCATGAATTCGCGCGAAGCGGCCGAGCAAGCCCACCGACTTGCGCTCGACATCGAAGCCAAGCGCACCAACGTTGCCGCGCTGGAGCAGGCATTGCTGCGCATGGGTGGGCAATTGGCGCAACTGGCGACGCGCAGAACCGACATCGCGGAGCAACTTGCCTCCGGGCGAACCCCGCTCGCCGATCTCGAAAGCGAGCGTCAAATCTATCTCGACCAGCGCCTCCTGATCGACAAACAGCTGGTCGAAGCGCGCAAGGCGCTGGAAACGCACGATCACGAATTCCGCGGTCACGAACAAGAACGGCATCGCATCGAGCATGTGTTGCAACAAGCGCGCGAAGCCTTGTCGGAAAAACGTCTCGCCGAGCAAGGCTTGAAGTTGCGCGCGCAACAGTTGCAGGAGGCGATCGTCGCCGCCGGTCACGAATTCGATGGCTTGATGCAATCGCTGCCGCACGCCGCCGATGCGGACGATTGGCAACGCGATATCGCCGAACTCGACGCGAAAATCAAGCGTCTCGAACCGGTCAACCTCGCCGCCATTTCCGAGTACGAGGAGCAATCGCAACGCAAGACCTATCTCGATGCGCAGCTGATCGATCTCAACACCGCGCTGGAAACCCTGGAGTCGGCGATCCGCAAGATCGACGCGGAAACGCGCCAGCGGTTTAAGGAAACCTTCGATCGAGTCAATGCCGGCTTGCAGGAATTGTTCCCACGCCTGTTCGGCGGCGGCCAGGCCTACCTCGAACTGACCGGCGACAACGTGCTCGACGCGGGCGTTGCGATCATGGCGCGCCCGCCGGGCAAGCGCGTGACCAGCATCTCGCTGCTTTCCGGCGGCGAAAAGGCGATGAGTGCGGTTGCGTTGGTGTTTTCGATCTTCCGCCTCAACCCCGCACCGTTCTGTTTGCTCGACGAAGTCGATGCGCCGCTCGACGAGGCCAATGTCGGACGCTTCTCCAACCTCGTTCGCGAAATGAGCGAGAACGTCCAGTTTCTTTTCGTCACCCACAACAAGGCGACGATGGAAGTGGCCGAACAACTCTGCGGCGTCACCATGCGCGAGCCGGGCGTGTCGCGTCTGGTTCAAGTAGACTTGGCCGAGGCCGCAAAGCTTGCGGGCGCGGCCTGATTCGAATCCGACGGGAGCAGCAGGTTTATGGATTCCATGCAATTGCGCATCGTCCTCATCATCGCCAGCATCGTCGTGCTCGCCTTGATCTATTTCTTCGGACGACCGCGCAAGCCCAGTCAGGGACGGCGCAAGCCCGGACAATTCGAGGGTACGGGCGAGCGCGTAGAACCTTCTCTGGGGCAGGTACCCGACCCCGACGCCCTGCCTGCGCAGGGTGAGCTCGACGTCGACATTCAGAACGAACTCGACAAACTTGGCGCCACCATTTCAGGCGGGCGCGTCGGCGCGCCCACGCCGGTGCCGCCCGCGCGCAAGGGCCCGCTGCCGGGTGTGCGTCCGGAAGGGCAAGCGATCGAACGTATCGTCACCCTGCACATCGCCGCGCGCGCGGGTGAGACGATCCACGGCGCCAGCCTGATCGTCGCCGCCGAAAAAGCCGGCCTGCTGTTCGGCGACAAGAACATCTTCCATCGCCTCGTCGCCGGCCGCCCCGAAGCGGGGCCGATCTTCAGCATGGCCAACATGGTCAAGCCCGGCTTCTTCGACATGCGCGGCATCGACAGCCTGCAAACCCCGGGCGTCACCTTCTTCATGGCGCTGCCTGGCCCCGTGCCCGCCCTCGACGGCTGGGACGCGCTGCTCCCGACCGCGCAACGCATGGCCGAGCTGCTCGGCGCCAACGTACTCGACGAGGAACGCAGCGTCCTCGGCCGCCAGCGCATCGCGCACATCCGCGACGAGTTGCGCGCGTACGATCGCAAGTACGAAAGTAATCAGATCAAGTTGCGCTGATCGAGAGCATGCAGGTTGAGGTGATCGAGAGCGAACCCGGACGAAGAAGCGTCTTCCATTGAACTTCGCATGGCTCAGCCCAACCTGCCAAAGTGGCAATGGCTAGTGTGAATGTTCTAGTCCCGTCCGTTAGGTTTCGTCCTACTCTCCCAAGACGAGGCAAGCACATGGCTGGCAAGAAGATCCAGAACACCAAAATCGAATTCGCGAATACGCCGACGGAGCAACTGCGCCGCATCTGGCTCGCGGGCCTCGGCGCGTTTTCGCTGACGCGCAAGCATGGCGGCGAGTGGTTCGGCCGTTTCGTCGCGGAAGGTCAGGGTTTCGCCGCGCGCGGCACGCAGTTCGCGCGCGAAACCGTTGCCGATGCGCGGGCGCAGGCGACCGGCGTGTTCAGCCCGATCCTGCTGCGCGCCGAGAAGCAGGTCGACGCCTACACGAAGGCCGTCGAAAAAAACGTCGGGCGCGCCCTCAATCGCTTCGGCATCCCGAGCAAGCACGAAATCGAAGAACTCAGCCGCCACGTCGCCACGCTGACGCGCAAGCTCAAAACTGCGAAGTAAAGAGCAAGAGCGCCCCCTCACCCAACCCTCTCCCCCGACGAAAAGGCCGTCGGGGGAGAGGGGAAAGAGAGGGCATCGCACGCGGTGTTGCGATTGATCCCACTCCAAGACGAAAAGGCGGCGCACATTCTGCACGCTCCGTGTCTGTCGGTCCCCGTTTGCCGCGGCGAGGGCAGGACGGAAATGTCCGCAGGATCGCGCGCACGATGCGCGCGAGTTCGTTGCTTGGACAGGGAAGTTCAATCAACGAACCCCGGCCTGGCGTCGCGAACCCGGAGCGCGAAGCGCGGAGGGCGCGGCATCCGGGGTG
>JAFEFR010000088.1 GCA_018240485.1 Pseudomonadota bacterium | reverse complement strand
TGTTCGCGACCGCCGTTGCCGATGACCAATACTTTCATAAAATCTCCTGATCCCCTTCTCCCCTCGGGGGAAGGTGCCCCGGCAGGGGCGGATGGGGGAAAGGCGTTACAAATGTCGATGCGAGAACACTCGTGTAGGGCTCTTCCCTCATCCGGCGCTGCGCGCCACCTTCTCCCGGCGGGAGAAGGGAAAAAGAATCAATGCCGAAAATGGCGCATGCCGGTAAACACCATCGCCATGCCGTGCTCGTCGGCGGCAGCGATCACTTCGGCATCACGCATCGAGCCGCCGGGCTGGATCACCGCGGCGATGCCCGCCGCCGCCGCGGCGTCGATGCCGTCGCGGAACGGAAAGAACGCATCGCTCGCCATCACCGAGCCGTGCACTTCGAGCTTCTCGTCGGCGGCCTTGATGCCGGCGATCTTCGCGCTGTAGACGCGGCTCATCTGGCCGGCGCCGATGCCGATGGTCTGGCGGTTTTTGGCGTAGACGATGGCGTTGGACTTGACGAATTTGGCTACTTTCCAGGCGAAGATCAGATCGTCGATCTGCTGCGGCGTTGGCGCCAGCTTGGTCACCACGTTCAGGTCTTGCGCCGTGACCATGCCGGTGTCGGCGGTCTGGATCAACAGGCCCGAGCCGACGCGTTTGACGTGGTTGCCCGGATGCGCGGCGACGAGGTCGGTGCCGGGCGGCAGCGGGATTTCGAGCACGCGCACATTGCCCTTCTTCGCGAACGCCTTCAGCGCGTCGTCGGCGTAGGCGGGTGCGAGCACCACTTCGACGAACTGGCGCGAGACGATCGCCTGCGCGGTGGCGCCGTCGACTTCGCGGTTGAACGCGATGATGCCGCCGAAGGCCGAGGTGGGGTCGGTCTGGAAGGCGAGATCGTAGGCGCGACCGATGCCGTCGAGGCTCACCGCCACGCCACACGGATTGGCATGCTTGACGATCACGCAGGCCGGCTTGACGAAGCTGCGCACGCATTCCCACGCCGCGTCGGCATCGGCGATGTTGTTGAACGAAAGTTCCTTGCCTTGCAATTGCTTGAACGTGGCCAACGTGCCTGCGTGCGGATACAAGTCGCGATAGAACGCCGCGCTCTGGTGTGGATTCTCGCCGTAGCGCAAATCCATCACCTTCTCGAAGCGGCCATTGGTCTGCGCCGGGAATGTCTCGTGGCCGAGGATGGCCTTGTGCGCATCGTCGAGTTTGAGCGCGGACAGGTAATCGCTGATCGCGCCATCGTAGTTGGCCACGTTGTTGAATGCGGCGACAGCCAGTTTGAAGCGCGTGGCACGCGCAAGACCACCATGCTGCGCGATTTCGGCCAGTGCGGCCGGATACTGACCGGGCGAGGTCAGCACGCTGACCGCGTCCCAGTTTTTTGCCGCCGAGCGCAGCATCGCCGGGCCGCCGATGTCGATGTTCTCGATCGCGTCGGCCAGCGTGCAGTCCGGCTTCGCGACGGTGGCTTCGAACGGGTAGAGATTGAGCACGAGCAGGTCGATCGGCGCGATGTCGAGTTCGGCCATCACCGCGTCGTCGCTGCCGCGGCGACCGAGCAAGCCGCCGTGCACCTTCGGATGCAGGGTCTTGACGCGACCATCCATTATCTCGGGGAAGCCGGTGACTTCGCTGACATCTTTTACCGCGATGCCGGCATCGCGCAGCGCCCTGGCCGTGCCGCCGGTGGAGAGCAATTCGACGTTGCGTGCGGCGAGCGCGCGCGAGAGTTCGATCAGGCCGGTCTTGTCGGACACGCTGAGCAGCGCGCGCCGGATCGGTACGAGGGATTCGGGCATGGATTTTCCGCAGGCTCGTTGGGGAGGCGGCCAAGGACAGCCGCGTTTCATCTTTGCGACCGGCTATGGCCGTCAACAAGGTGCGAATTATAACCGCCGGAACGGCCTTCACGATGGCACGGAGCGATGCGCGTGTTGAAGGGGTGACCGTAAGGCCGGAAACACCGGCGCACCGGCCGCCAAACGCTCAAATATCGTGTTCCGCCAGCTTCTTGCGCAGGGTGGCACGATTGATGCCGAGCGCCACGGCTGCCCGACTTTGGTTGCCGCCGGCCCATTGCATCACTTCGCGCAGCAAGGGGTTTTCAACCTCGCCGAGGACGAGGTCGTACAAACCGCTCGCTTCGCCATCCATATCCTGCAGATAGCGGCGCACGGCACGCGCCACGCTGTCGCGCAATGCGGACGGCAGTGCGGAGCCATTGGTCTCGGCCCGGTGGGAGTCGGGGGCGGCAGTCATGGCGTAGCGGTTCTCTATGTTTTGCATTTCCTTCCCTGGATGTGGCGACCCGTGCCAAGTCGAGCCGACGGAGTGGAACGATCATGCGGCACGGCCGCGTAGTCTACCGTGGCAGAGTTTGCTTGGTAAGCGTTCCCGCGCGATCGCCGCCGATCGCCATGGCGAAGCCAGTGAAGGCGATGCGTTTAGAGAAATCGAAATTCGAAGGCGACCGCGTTCTTGCCAGGGTCGGTCACTTCGAATACGAGCGCAGTGGAGGTATGCGCGCCCAAGCCTGCGCTTTGCATTCGCATCTCGGCGAGATACTCCTGCGGTTCGAATCGGCGCATGGCGATGCGTTGTCCATCCAGGTCGGTCAGCGTGATTTCGACCGTCGGAAATGCCTGCGCTACGTCGGCGTCATTGCGCAGCGTGGCGGAAATGATCAAAGCGTTCGCAACGGACGGATGCGGGCGCACATCGCGCGACAGCAACATCAGGCGATCGGCTTCGTGTGCCAACGGCAGGGCGCAACGCAGGAGCGTGCAGGCCCGGTCGAGCCAGGCGCGCGAAACGGGGTTCTGTAGAAGTTCGCGACGTTCGCCCCAGGCGATCTGTGCGGCCAGAAGGCAAGCCAGGATGGCGACGCCGCCTTTCCACGTCCACCCGGATGAACTCGAGCCGGCCCGATGCGCGCGCGCGAATTCGGGCGTGGCGTTGCCCCGTGGCACATGCGCCGGTGGCATTTTCGCCGTGACGGTCGGACGCAAGACGGGCATATCCAGCGTAGGTACGCTCTCGTCCGCGGCGAGGCAAACGAGCCGATCGGTATCGGCAGGGAGTTTTTCCGTCAGGGTGCGCAGGGCATCGAACACGGCCGTGCAGTGGGTGCAGGTGACGTTGCCGCGCGCCTGCGCCAGCGTTTCGGGGCCGACTTGATAGATCGTCAGGCAGTCGGGGCATTGCGTATACATGGCGCAATTGTAGGCAGACGGAAAATGAAGAACCGAGACGGAGCGCCGGAAACGGCGATGTGCAATCAGCGCGTCGGTTTGCGCCGAGCCGTGACGCGCACCCAGTCGCCCTGTGTTGCTACGGCAAGCTCCTCGAACCATGGCGCGTAACGCGCGAGCAATTCCTCCTCCTGGCCGCACAGAATGCCGGACAGGGCGAGCAGGCCGTCGGGTTTGACGCAGGCGGCGAACCGCGGCGCGAGGTCGGCGAGTGGGCCGGCAAGGATGTTGGCAATCAGGATGCCTTGTGGCACAGGTGAAAAATCCTGCGGCAGATACAGTTCCATCCGGGCGGCAACGCCATTGCGTTCGGCGTTGATGCGGCTGGCTTCGATCGCTTGTGCATCGTTGTCGACGCCGATCGCGTGTGCCGCGCCGAGTTTGAGCGCGGCGACGGCGAGCACGCCTGAGCCGCAGCCGTAGTCGATCACGGTTTTGCCGGTCACATCGGTCGCATCGAGCCAGGCAAGGCACAGCGCCGTGGTCGGATGCGTGCCGGTGCCGAAGGCGAGGCCGGGGTCGAGATGGACGATGATCTTGTCCGCGTCGTCCGCACTCGGCGCGACCGTGCTCGGATAGATCCATAGCCGCTCGCCGAAGCGCATCGGCTGGTACGTATCCATCCATGCGCGCGTCCAGTCCTGGTCGGCCACCTCGCGGAACGCGATCCGGTCCGGCGCGAGTTCGGGCACGAGTTCATGCAGCGCGTGCACCAGCCCGCTGCGATCGGCGTCGCTCGCGAACAGCGCGTCGAGCACGATGTCGTTCCACAGCGGCAGCTCGCCGACGCCGGGCTCGAAGATCGCGCGTTCGTCGGGCGTGTCCGCGTCGGCGTCGCGCAGGGTGATCGACAATGCGCCGAGATCCTCGAGCGCGAGTTCGACGCGCTCCTGCTGCTGCGCGTGCAGGGTCAGGGAAAGTTCGAGCCAGCCCATGTCGTGCTCAACCGCGTGCGATGCCTTTTTCGCGCTGTTCGGCGATGCGCTTTTCGAGGTAGTGGATGTTCTGGCCGCCCG
>JAFEFR010000087.1 GCA_018240485.1 Pseudomonadota bacterium | reverse complement strand
TGGCCGTGCCCAGGTCGTGGGCCAGCGCGCTGAAGTCGACGGCGAGCACATCGCGATGGACGATGGCGATCTCGCCCACACCTGTGGCGCGCGTGCGCAATGGCTCGATCAGATCGCGGTCGAGTTCGATGACCGTCAAACGACCGCTCGCACGCAACAACGGCAAGGTCAGCGCGCCTTCGCCGGGGCCGATCTCGACGAGGGTTTCGCCGGAACGTGGCGAAACGTGCTCGACGATGCGGCGGAGTATATTTTTATCGTGCAGGAAGTGCTGGCCGAAACGTTTTTTCGTGATGTGTTGGCTAACATCGTTCATGGCGTGGCATCGGGATGCTTGACGGGGTGACGTCGCGGCGCACGAGGAAGCACGAAATGCGAGCGCGAACGAAGGCGCCGCAGTCTAGCACCGGCACGAATGCTCCATGTGCACTGTGCCGAACGGCACTTCTCGCAGTTGAGCGTGCGGCCTATGATGCGCGCCCTGCGTACCCTTGTGCGCGTCGCTTGCGGAAGTGTTTGCGTGAACCTGTCCATCGTTTTTCAACTCATCGCGCTGGGCATGATCTGGGGCGCATCCTTCATGTTCCAGCGCATCACCGTGCCCGTGATCGGCGCGGGCATGACCGGCGCCGGGCGCATGCTGCTTGCCGCGCTAACCTTGCTTGGCGTGCTGGCGCTGTTGCGCAAGCGCTTGCAGTGGCGTGCACGCTGGCGCGACTACCTCATCGTCGGCCCGGTGGTGATGGGCGTGCCGCTCGCACTGTTTGCCGTGGGCGCGCGTTCGTTGCCTGCGGGGTATCTTGCGGTGCTCAACGCGACGGTGCCGCTGTTCGCGGTGCTGATCGGCTGGGCATCGAGCGGGACGCGGCCATCGTCGTCGAAGCTGACCGGCGTCGTGGTTGGCGTCGTCGGTGTGGCGGTGCTGGCGAAGTTCGGGCAACTCGCGCTGGATTGGCGAACGGTGCTGGGTTTCGCTGCCGCACTGTGCGCGTCCTTGCTCTACGCCATCGGCGCGATCATGGCCAAGCAGCGTTACGGCGACGCCGATCCGCTGGTCATCACCGCGGGCAACTTGATTGGCGGCTCGCTGCCACTGGTTCCGGTGGCCCTTGCCACGGCACCAGTGGCGGTGCCGCCGCTCGGCGTTGGCATGGCGCTGGCGGCACTCGGCATCCTCTGTACCGGCGTCGCCTATGCGCTGTATTTTCGCATCCTGCGCGCCGCGGGCGTCGAGCGCACGGTGACCGTGACCTTCATCGTGCCGTTGTTCGCGATCATCTGGGCCGCGATCTTTTTGCACGAGCCAATCACCTGGGCGGCGGTGGCGGGTTGCGCACTGGTCCTGTTTGCCGTGGCGCTGATTTTCGAGAAAGTACCGGGCTTTGCGCGCATGAGCGCGCCCGCGCGCGAGGCGCGGTGCGAGGACTGATCATGCGCGCCGTGCGGCGAGGTCGATGGCGAGCTGCGTTGCGGCGATGAGGCTGGACGCATCGGCCGCACCACGGCCAGCGAGATCGAGCGCGGTGCCGTGATCGACCGAGGTGCGAATCCACGGCAGGCCGAGCGTGACGTTGACGGAATCACCGAAGCCGAGTGCTTTCAAGACCGGCAGGCCCTGGTCGTGGTACATCGCAAGATAGGCGTCATATCGGGCGCGCAGTGCGGGCAGGAAGGCCGTGTCTGCCGGCAGCGGGCCGTCGATGTCGAAGCCTTCGGCGCGTAGTGCGGCAAGCGCCGGGACAATCGTGTCGATTTCCTCGCGTCCAAGATGACCGGACTCGCCCGCGTGCGGGTTGAGCCCGAGCACACACAGGTGCGGCTGCGCGATGCCGAATTTTTCCCGCAGGTCGTGTACGAGAATGCGCAGCGTGCGGACCAATCCCGTGCGCGTGATCGCCGCCGGCACGGTCGACAAGGGCAGGTGCGTGGTGGCGAGGGCCACGCGCAAGCCGGGTGTGGCGAGCATCATTACGACATCGCACTGCGCGCGTTCGGCGAAGAATTCGGTGTGGCCGGTGAAGGGGATGCCGGCGTCGGCGATCACGCTTTTCTGCACGGGGGCGGTCACCAGCGCGTCGAACTCGCCGCGGGCGCAGCCGTCGGCGGCACGCGCAAGCGTGTCGATGACATACGTGGCGTTGCGTGGATCGAGGCGCCCCGGCGCCGCTGCTACGCGCAGCGGTACAGGCAGGCAACGCAGCGTGCCGGGCGTGCGCTGGGCGCGGTGCGTATCGGCGTAATCCTCAAGCGTAAGTGCGATGCCGCGGGCGACGGCGGCGCGACGCAAGAGATCGGCATCGGCGATGGCGATCAGATCGGCGGCAATATCGCTCGCCGCGAGTGCGACGAGAAGCTCCGGGCCGATGCCGGCGGGCTCACCGGCGGTGAGGGCGATGCGCGGCAGCATCGGTGGTGCGGCGTGGGCGAGCGATCGCGACCGTGAGACTACTTGGACGACGCCTTCTTGATGGCCGCGCCCGAACAGGCAGGCCGGTCGTGGGTCACATAAGCCGGGTCGACGGCGCAGATGTACGAGTCCGCGCGGAACTGACGCATCGTGGATTCGACTTCGTCTTCGGCCTTGCGCTGGCGTAGCAGATCGCGCGCCTGTTCGCGTTTGTTTTGCACGGTGCGATCGGCTTCGCGCTTGCCGAGCAGTTGCAAGACGTGCCAGCCGACATCGGACTGGAACGGTTGCGAAATCTCGTTTGTCTTCAGCGCACCGATGGCGGTGGCGACGCCGGTGCCGTAGCGATCGAGCGGAAACCAACCCATGTCGCCGCCGAGGTTCGCGGTCTGCGGATCCTTGGAGTATTCCTTGGCGAGTTTGGCGAAGTCTTCGTGGCCATCGACGAGGCGGCGACGCACATCGGTCGCGGTTTTTTGCGCTTCAGCGTTGGACACGAGTTCGGTGACGGGGATCATGATGTGCCGGGCGTGATATTCGGTCACGAGCTGCTGGCCGCTGCCGCGTTTGTCGATCACCTTGATCAGGTGGAAGCCGTTCGGCCCGCGCACGACCTGCGAAACCTGGCCCGGGCTAAGCGTTTCGGCGATTTGCACGAAGGCTTCGGGTACGGAGTTGACCGGGCGCCAGCCGAGATCGCCGCCTTCGAGCGCATCCTGGGCATTGGAAAATCGGATCGCGGCTGCGGCGAAATCCAGACCGCCGTCGATCTGTTTCTTCACGTTGTCGGCCTTGTCCTTGGCCGTTTTGATCTGCTCGGCGCTGGCGTTTTCCGGGGTCGCGATGAGAATGTGGGCGAGGTGGATTTCGCCGCTCTTGAAGTCGCCGCTGGCGAGGAGGGCATCGACTTCGGCATCGCTGATTTGGCCGCTGCTCTGCGCGATGCGCTGCTGCAGGCGCTGGATGAGCAGTTGTTCTTTGGTCTGCTTGCGGAATTCGTCGTAGTCGATGCCGTCGCGTGCGAGGGCGGAGCGCAATTGCGAGGCATCGAAGTTGTTGCTCTGCGCGATGCGCTGGATCGCCTGATCGATATCGTTGTCGGTCACGCGGATGCCGGTGGACTGGGCGCGTTGCACTTCGATCCGGTTCATGAGCAAGCGGTCGAGAACCTGATTGCGCAAGACGTCCATCGGCGGCAACTGCTGCGGATTGCTGCGGTACTGGGTGAGGATTTGCGAGACGGCATGGTCGAGCTCGCTTTGCAGAATCACGTCGTCCTCGGCGATGGCGACGATGTGGTCGAGCGGTTCGACGGGTTGAATCTGGGCGCGCGCCGCAGGAGCGACGACGGCGAGCAGGGCAAGTAGGGCGGCGAGAAGCTTGTTCATCGGGGACTCTGCGATGGCTGACCGGATGGCAGTGGGCGCCGATGGCCCACGCACGGAAAAGAGAAGATAGCGCGGACATCCTGAACGGTATCCGCGCGCGAAACCCTGCAACCTCGATGCGCCGCAGGCGAGCGGATCATGCGGGGAAGAGGGGTAACTTACTGGTAGCCCAGAATAGCATGCCGCAGGAAATTCTGCGTCCGCTCGCCGCTGGCGCCGATGCCCTTGAATTCGATTTCGAAGAACACGCTGTTGGTCGCGCGCACGTTGGCGGGCAGGCTGATCGAGCCGATGGTGCTGAGGAAATTGGTATCCGTCAGCCAGCGCCGCGCCACGACGCGGGCGGCCACGCAGCAGCTGTCGTACTGCACGCCGGTGAACGATTCGAGCAGGCGCTTGTCGCGAATCGAATAGTAGTAGCGGCCGACGAGACTCCAGCGCGAATTCAACGGCACCAGCCCCGTCGCATCCCAGGTATCGAGGAAGCCGCGGCGATAGCGGTAGGAAAGATTGACCACGCCGTCGGCGCCGAACCGATGTTGCAGCGAGATCGAAGACAGATCGGTATGCGCGCTGGTCGGAACCCAGTTGCCCAGTGCGTTCTGCGCGACCGGATGCGGATTCCACTGCTGATCCCAGATCACGCTCCAGCGCTTGTCGAAGTCGAGCCGCACTTCGCTGAACAGGTCTTTGCCCACGTAAGCGAGCGGGGTGTAGTAGGGCAGGTTGACGCGCGGCGTGGCGAAATAGCGAATCTGGCCGATGCTGGCGCTCAAGAATTGATCGCCGCTGTCGGCATCGATCAGGCGCGAGGTCAAGGCGAGGGTGACGTGATTCGCATCGGCCTGGCGATCGCTACCGGTATAGGTGTTGGTGCGGAACAGGCTCGGAAAATCCAGGCTTGGCAGGGACGTGTCGAAGCTCGGCAGGTTGTCTTGATTGCGATATGGCACGTACACGTAGAACAGGCGCGGTTCGAGCGTCTGGATGAGGGACTGGCCGAACCATTTCGTGTCGCGCTCGAAGAACAGGCCCGAATCGAGGCTTGCAATCGGCAGGCTGCGCGAAGGCGAAACGCCGTCGATCAGCGGGTTGTTGTTGTAGCGCATGTCCGACAGGCTGTACTGGGTGAAGCGATAGCCAAGGGTCGGGCGAATGAACCAGCCGAGGTGCTCGATCGGATAAGAAATGTGCGGATACAAATCCAGCCGGCGGCCGGTGATGGAATAACCGCGCTGGAAATCGGTGTATTCCGATTCCATGCCGAGCTC
>JAFEFR010000086.1 GCA_018240485.1 Pseudomonadota bacterium | reverse complement strand
TGGGGCCAAATCGGCTATTGTCGGTGAGCGGAACGACTGCGCTTGTATATCCGGCCTGTGGATGAGCGTTTGCGTGCTCTGGCCATGATGGAAAATTCGCGTGCAGGTGCCTCATTGGCTTATCGGCCTTGCGCACAGCCGCGACATGATCGCGACATTACCAATCCATAACTTGAATGTTGCGGTCGCTGTTGCTTTCATGGCCCTCCCTTTCCCCTCCTGGAATCGATCATGTTCGCTCGCCGCAACGCCTTCATCGCCCCGATTTTCGCTCTCGCCGTCAGTGCCGCCGTGTGGGCGGACGACAATGCCAGCCAAGCCGACCTCGCCCGCCAAGCGAGCGTATCGAAAGAGGCCGCACAACGCACCGCATTGGCTGCCGTGCCGAACGGCATGCTCGCCAGTTCGGAATTGGAGCGCGAACACGGCAAGCTCGTGTGGTCGTTCGACATCAAGCAGCCCGGCTCGAAGGACATCGTCGAAATCCAGGTCGATGCCGTATCGGGTGGCATCGTGTCGAAGGAAACCGAAGACCCGAAAGCGCAGGCGCGGGAAGCCGCAGCGGATCGGAAATCCGCCGGGCACTGAATCGCCAGCCTGGTCGCCGAATCATGCAAAGCCCCCCGCCCCCGGTTCGCGCGCCTTGAGAATTCTGCTGATCGAAGACGATGCCGAGACCGCCGCCTATGTGGCGGCGGGACTCACCGAAACCGGCCACACCCTCACCATCGCCCGCGATGGTCGTGACGGCTTGTTTCAGGCCACCGGGCAGGACTGGGACCTGCTGCTGGTCGATCGCATGCTGCCCGGCCTCGACGGCATGACCCTCGTGCGCACGCTGCGTGCGGGCGGTATCGAAACGCCGGTATTGTTTCTGACCACGCTCGGCGGCATCGACGACCGCGTCAACGGTCTCAATGCCGGGGCCGACGATTATCTGGTCAAACCGTTCGCGTTTTCCGAACTCGCCGCGCGCGTCGCCGCGCTTGGGCGCAGGCCGCGGCGCACGGCCGCGGAAACGGTGCTGCGCCTGGCCGATCTGGAAATGGATCTGCTCGCGCGCAGCGTGAAACGCGCCGGGCACGCCATCGATTTGCAACCGCGCGAATTTCGTCTGCTCGAATTCCTGCTGCGCCACGCCGGCGAAGTGGTCACGCGCACGATGTTGCTCGAACAAGTCTGGGATTTGCATTTCGACCCGCACACCAACGTCGTCGAAAGCCACATCAGCCGCCTGCGCGCGAAGATCGACAAGGGCCACGCGCCGGGATTGATTCAGACCTTGCGCGGCGCGGGCTATTGCCTGCGCGAAGGTACGCCATGAATGTGCGGCGGCTCGCACGTACCACAAGCTTTCGCCTGACGGTCGCCTACGCGATCATCACCGGCCTGAGCTTCCTGGTTCTGTTCGCGATCGTGTACTGGTCGGCGATGGCGTACATGCGCGAACAGATCGATCTGACCGTGAAGGCCGAAATTCGCGAGGTTCGCAACGGCAACACCGACGGCACGCTCGATGGCCTGCGGCGCAGCGTCGAGCGCATCGCCGCGCAGTCGCCCGGGTATTTCTATCTGCTCACCGATCGCAGCGGCAAGAAACTGGCCGGCAACCTGCCGGCCCTCGCTCCGCGCATCGGTGTGCGCGAGTGGCTGGAGGGAGAACGCCTGGAATCATTCGCCGATATCGATATCCGGGGTTGCGGCACGCAGGACATCGACGGCGCCTACTTGTTCGTCGGCACCAATGCGCATCAGGTGGACGAACTGCGCGAATCGGTCGCACACGCATTCCTGTGGGGCACGGCCATCGCTCTACTCATCGTGCTGATCGGTGGCGCAACGGCCAGTGCCGCCGCCATGCGTCGGGTCGAGGCCATCAGTCGAACCAGCCGCGACATCGTCAATGGCGACCTGCGGCGGCGCATTCCCCTCAGCGGCACCGGCGACGAATTCGATCACCTCGCCACGAGCATCAATGCCATGCTCGATCGTATCGGCGTACTGATGGAGGGTTTGCGCCAGGTCTCGACCGACATCGCCCACGATCTGCGCACGCCATTGACGCGGCTGCGCCAGCGTCTCGAACTCGCGCAGCAGCGTCCACCCGATATCGCCTCGCTGCATGCAACGCTCGCCGCCACCGTGGGCGACATCGATGGAATCCTGCAGACGTTCGGCGCGTTGCTGCGCATCGCCCAGATCGAAAGCGGTGTGCGCAAGGCGCATTTCCGCACGCTCGATCTCTCCGAATTGCTGCGCACCGTCGTCGAAATCCACGAATCGGCGATCGAGGAAAAAGGGCAGTCACTGTGCGACGACATCGCCCCAGGGCTGCACGTTCGCGGCGACCGCGAGTTGCTGATGCAACTTTTCGCCAACCTCGTCGAAAATGCTTCACGCCATTGTCCCGCGGGCGCGCGCATCGCGTTCGTGGCAGCGCCGATTGCACATGGCGTCGACGTCGTCGTCGCCGATGACGGCCCCGGCATTCCGGCGGACATGCGCGAAAAAGTGTTGCACCGCTTCGTCCGCCTCGATGCCAGCCGCACCACCCCCGGCAACGGTCTTGGCCTTGCCCTTGTTCAGGCGATCGCGACCCTGCACGACGCCACGCTGGAACTCGACGACAACACCCCCGGACTGCGCGTCCGCGTGCGTTTGGCGTAGCGTGATCGCGCCAAAGGGGACACTTCCGTTTTTTGAGTTGACTGCGCTCAATCGCAACGATTGCATGCGGTTGAATATTGCGCATGCACATCCACAGGCCGATATACAAGCGCAGTCGCCCCGCTCATCGACAAAAGCCGAGCTGGCGATAGGGAGGAGGCCATACACAACCGGCGACCTGCCTGGTTGAGCTTTCGCTTCACAAATTCTGATAATTCGGCCCGCTGCCACCCTCCGGCGTGACCCAGGTGATGATCTGGTACGGATCCTTGATGTCGCAGGTCTTGCAATGCACGCAGTTGGCGGCGTTGATCTGCAGGCGCTTGCCGGTGTTGGCGGATTCGTCGGCGACGATTTCGTAGACGCCGGCGGGGCAGAAACGGGTGCAGGGATTCTGGTATTCGGTGGCGCATTTCGTCACGCACACGTCGGTATCGGCGACATGCAGATGCACGGGTTGGTCTTCGTCGTGTTCGGTTGCGGCGAAGTAGACCGAGGCGAGGCGGTCGCGCGGGGCAAGCGTGCGTTCGAGGTAGCCGAGGCGCTTCTGGTCGTCGGCGACGGTGTCGCCCGGCGCGACTTTTTTCAAAGACGACCAATCGGCATGATTTTTCAGCGTCCACGGTGACAGGCCCGCAGTGACGGTTTCCCAACCGGCGTTGACCACGCCGAGCACCAGCCCCTTGTTGAAGCCGGGGCGGATATTGCGCACCTTTTTCAACTCGCTCATTACCGCCGAGCCGCGCAGCTTCGCATCCCAGCCGATGGGCGCGTTCGCGGCGACGACATGCTCGGCCGCGAGCATGCCCGAGCGGATCGCCTGATGCGTGCCTTTGATCTTGGGCACGTTCATGAGGCCGGCGGAATCGCCGATCAGCATCGCGCCGGGCATCTCGACCTTGGGCAAGGATTGCCAGCCGCCTTCGATCAGCGCGCGCGCACCGGCCGAGACGATGCTGCCGCCATCGAGCAGCGGCTTGATGTGCGGGTGATTTTTCCATTGCTGGAACGCCTCGAACGGCGACAGCAGCGCATCGGCGTAGTCGAGCCCCGCGACGAAGCCGAGCGCGATGCGATCCTTGTCCAAGTGATACAAAAAGCTGCCGCCGTAAGTCGCCTTGTCCATCGGCCAGCCAACCGTGTGCATGACTTTGCCCGGCGTGACCCGGCCCGGCGGCAGTTGCCAGAGTTCCTTGATGCCGATGCCGTAGGTTTGCGGATCGCTGTCCTTGTCGAGCTGGTATTTCGCGATCAGCTGTTTCGACAGGTGCCCGCGGCAGCCTTCGGCCAGCACGGTGATCTGGGCAAGGATATCGATGCCTTGGGTGTAGCCGGGTTTGTGCGATCCATCCTTGGCCACGCCCATGTCGCCGATGCGCACGCCCTTGACCGCACCTGCTTCATCGAACAACGGCTCGGCGGCGGCGAAGCCCGGATAGATTTCCACGCCCAGCGCCTCGGCCTGCGGCGCCAGCCATGCGCACAGCGCGCCGAGCGAGACGATGAAGTTGCCGTGATTGTGCATCTGCGGCGGCACCACGGGCGATTTGATCGCGCGCGCGTGGTCGGGCAGATACCAGAATTCGTCCTCGCTGACCGGCACGCAGATCGGCGGCGGATTCTTGCCCCACTCGGGCAACAGCTCGTTGAGCGGCTGCGGTTCGATCACGGCGCCTGAGAGAATCTGCGCGCCGATGGTCGAGGCTTTTTCGATCACGCACACGCGCAAGTCGGGCTTCAATTGCTTGGCGCGGATCGCGAACGCAAGCCCGGCGGGGCCGGCGCCGACGGTGACGACGTCGTATTCCATCACGTCGCGCGGGGTGGATTCGCTCATGGTGATTTTCTCGTGTCGGGCCCGGGCAAGGCAGGAATTGTGCGGGTTTGCCGTATAAGCGGCAATCGTCCACTTGGCCGTATTCGGCGATAATGCAAAAAAAGGGGATGAGGATGATCGAATCGAATTCACAGGCTGCGACGGCGGCCGAAACGTTTCCGGCGCTCGATGCGCTGCGCCTGCGCGGCGCGGACATGTGCCAGATTCTGCACTGGCTGGCCAGCGCGCGCGTGAGTGCGCAGACGTTGACGCAAACCCATCTCGATGCGATCGCGCAGCAGAACGCAACGTTGAATGCCTATGTCGCGCTCGACCCGAGCGCACTGGAGCAAGCGCGTGCCAGCGATGCACGGCGCGCGCAGGGCCGGTTCGGTCGCCTGGACGGCGTGCCGGTGGCGATCAAGGACAATATCGATGTCGCCGGCCTGCCCACGGGCTGCGGTTTGCCAGGCACGCACGCGCCGGCGGCGCGCGATGCGCACGTCGTCGAACGCCTGCGTCGCGCCGGCGCCGTGATGCTCGGCAAGGCGCAGGTGCCCGAAGGCGCCTTCGGCGCGGGCAGCGACAATCCGCACACGGGCGCCGCGCACAACCCGTTTCGTCACGGCTATCAAGCCGGCGGGTCATCGAGCGGCTGCGCAGTGGCGGTCGCCGCCGGGCTCGCCACGGTCGCGATCGGCTCGGACAGTCTGGGGTCGATCCGCATTCCGGCGAGCTATTGCGGCCTCAGCGCCTTGAAGCCGACGCACGGCGAAATTTCCACACGCGGCATGGTACCGGGCGCACGGCGACTGGATGCCGTCGGATTGATCGCGCGCAGCGTGGCCGACCTCGGCGTGTTGCTGCATGTGCTCGGCGGCCACGACCCGCACGATCCGCGCTCGCGGCGTCGGCGCGTCGACCTGGCGCTGCCGGATTGGGAGCCGGGCAAGCTGCGCGTCGGCTTGCTGGGCGATCTCGACGCTTTCGGCGTGGAGCCCGGCGTGAAGCGCGCATTCGAGCGCGCACTCATGGCGTTGACCCACGAGCTCGGCCATCGTCGTGAGGTCGGCTTCGGCGATTTCCCGCTCGCGCGCGCGCGTCGCTCGGCGTTTTTCCTGATCGAGGCGGAGATGCTCGTCATGCATGCGGCGACGCTTGCCGATGCATCGCGTCCACTCACGCCGACGTTGCGCGCATGGCTTGACTACGCGCGCAACAAATCCGCTGGCGATTACGTCGCCGCCGACCGCTTGCTCGATGGCGCCGTGGTCGTGGCACGCAAGCTGTTCGAGGAAATTGACGTGCTGGTCACGCCGACCACGCCGCAAACCGCCTATCCGCTCGAAGCGACGCTGGCGGACAACGCCGGCGACTTCACCTGTTTCGCCAATCTCGCCGGCTTGCCCGCGGTGACGATTCCAATGGGCATGACGCTCGACGGCCTGCCGACCGGCATGCAGTTCGTCGGGCCGCCGGGATCCGACTTGCGTCTGCTCGAACTCGCCGAAGTCTGCGCCGCGGCGCTCGACGCGGCGCCGGGTTATCCCATCGGCGCTGCTTGACGCGGTTGAACGCCCATCGCGATCGACCCTGGGCCTGGCAGGCATTTGCGCTGCCCGATGCCGATGTGCGCCTCGCGCAGGTTTTCGATGCCGTCGACGCGGCGCGCTGGTTTGCACGCCTGCATGCGGAAATTCCATGGCAACGCCATCGCTTGAAACTGTTCGGTCGCGAGATCGACGCACCGAGATGGTCGTGCTGGATGGGCGATGCCGGTGCGTTCTACACCTATTCGGGCACGCGGTTCGCGCCGCAGACATGGACGCCGGCCGCGGCAGCGCTGCGTGAATCACTGGCCGCGCATTGCGATGCGCGCTGCAACAGCGTGCTGGCGAACCTGTATCGCGACGGCCGCGATTCGATGGGCTGGCACAGCGACGACGAGCCGGAGTTGGGCGCGGAGCCGATAATCTGGTCTTTCAGCTTCGGCGGCGTGCGCCGCTTTCGCTTGCGTCATCGCCGCGATCCGCACCTGCGCCTCGAACTCGACTTGCCCTCGGGCAGCCTGCTGGGCATGGCCGGCGCGACGCAGCGCCACTATCGCCACGATCTGCCGAAGACGGCACGCGCCGTGGCCGCGCGAATCAATCTCACGTTTCGGGCCATTGCCGCGGTTTCGTGAACGAGAAAACGAACGGCGCCCGCCGTGTTCGGCAAGCGTCCGTCGGAATATCGCACGCACAGGCGGATACAATACGCGCCGTATGTCGCCCACTTCGACCACGAACGAACATGCCGGCGCCATGCGCCATGCGGTCGTGCCCAGCGCGCGCGCACCGCTGGCGGCGCGCATCGGTTTCGTCGTCGAAACGGCGCGCCGACTGCATTTGTACGGGACGTCCGCGCCGCGCCTGGAAAGCGCGCTCGACAAGCTCGCCGCACGTCTGGGCTTGATCGCGCAAATCTGGTCGAGCCCGACCGCGATCATCATTTCGTTCCGCGATCTCGAAGAGGAAAACCCGATCGCCGAGATCACGCGCGTGATCCGATTGTCGCCGGGCGACATCGACCTGCGGCATCTCGCCGAAGTCAACGAGATCGCCGACAAGGTGATTTGCGGCGAGCTCGACATCGAGCACGGCTCGCACCTTCTGCACACCTTGAGCGATCGCATCGGGCGTCGCGCGCAGGCGCACGAAGTGCTCTGCTTCGGACTGGTTTCGGCCACCCTCGCTGCGCTGATTCGTGGCGGCTGGGCCGATGTGATAGCGGCCGGAGCGGTGGGGCTGCTCGTCGGCCTCATCGCCCAGTTGGGGGCGCGCAGCCAACGCCTGCGGCAAGCGCTCGAAGCGCTCGCGGCGCTGGTGGCGACGGTGCTGGCAACGTTGATCAGCCTGTATGTCGCTCCATTGACGCTGAAGACCGTCGTGCTGGCGAGCTTGATCGTATTGTTTCCCGGCATGACCTTGACGACGGCAGTGCGCGAATTGTCCACCCGGCATCTCGTTTCCGGCGTAGCGCGATTCGCCGACGCGGTGGCGATTTTGATCAAGCTTGCGTTCGGCACCATGGCCGCGAACGAGCTGTGCAAGGCGCTGGGGATGGTGCCGTCCGTCGCCGCCCTGGCGCCGGTTCCCGATTGGGTCGTCTGGGCGGCGTTGGGATTCGGCGCCTACGCATTCGCCGTGCTGTTCCGCGCAGCGCCGCGCGACTTTCCGCTAGTCATGGCCGCCGCCGTGACCGGCTATGCGGTGACGTATTTTGCCGGTCGCCACTTCGGCCCGGAGTTCGGCGTGTTCCTCGCCGGCGCGACCATGGGTGCCTTGAGCAATCTCTATGCACGCACGACCAACCGCCCCGGCGCGCTCGTGCGCGAGCCGGGCATCATCCTGCTCGTGCCGGGAAGTTTGGGGTTTTTAAGCGTATCGCTGATTGCCGGACACGATGTATTTCTCGGCATCAACAGCGCCGTTTCGGTATTGGCGATACTCGTGTCGCTGGTCGCCGGCTTGCTGTTCGGCGATTTGATCGTCGCGCCGCGCAGGGCGCTGTAGCCTGGGCGGCAGTGAGCGTCGACCGATTAAGGAACCTCTGAATAAACTACTGCGCTCGGCATCTCGCGCGCCGGCGGTGCTCGGAATCCTCATTTACGACCAGTAAACTCCGGTTCCTGTGCTCCGGCGACACGCAATCTGCCTTCGCTCGCTACGTTTATTCAGAGCTTCCTTAGGAAGGTCTGATCAACCCATCGTAATCCGCGGCACAGATTCCAATTGTTCTCCGGCGGGCGTGAAAACGCCGGATCGCTCCTTGCAGACCAGCTTCCGTGCCGGTTTTTGCCTCAAATTTCCGTGCCGCAGGCGCAACTATCCTGTCGAGCCCAGGATTCGTTTGCGCGCCATCCACAAATTCGCCAACGCGAACAGCGTGGTGACCTGCGCACCATTCTTGGCCAAGCCGCGATAGCGCACCTTGACGAATCCGAACTGCCGCTTGATCACCCGGAACGGATGCTCGACCGCCGCACGGATGGACGCTTTGATGTGTTCGATCTGCTCGGTCAGTTGGCGCAGTTCGTCGTCGACAATGACCTTGACCGTGCCGCGCTTCGCCGCAATGTACCAACGCCGCCCACGTTTCTTTGCGCGCTTGTCCGCGCCGGTGTAACCCGCATCGGCATGGACTTCCTTCTCCTTGCCGTGCAGCAACGCGGCAACCTGGGTCACGTCCGCCACATTCGCCGCCGTGCTCCTCACTGTGTGCACCAGACCGCTCGCCTCATCCACACCGATGTGCGCCTTCATGC
>JAFEFR010000085.1 GCA_018240485.1 Pseudomonadota bacterium | reverse complement strand
TAATCGATCCCGGCCTGTGCGAAAGCATGGCTTCCGGCGCTTTCATACAGCGCGTTGAGCGCGCGCAAATACGCCGGCGTCGAGCGAAAATTGTGGGTCAAGGCCTGCTTGCCGGACGCGCTTGCGCCGGCACGCAGATACGTCTGCACGTCGCCGCCGCGAAAACCGTAGATCGCCTGCTTGGGATCGCCGATCAGGATCAACCCGCCGTGCTCGGCATAAATCGCCTTGAAAATCGCCCATTGCCGGGCATCGGTATCCTGGAACTCGTCGATCAGCGCGACCGGGTAACGGTCGCGCAGACGTTGGGCGATTTCCGCGCCATGGGTTTCGTCCTGCAGCGCCTCGTGCAGCTCGCGAATTTCATCGTCGTGCGAGTAGCGCCCGGCGCTGCGCTTGGCAACATCCACCCGCTCGCGAACCTGTCCGACCGCCTCGTGCAACAGCGTCATCGCGCGGTTGCCGGCCGCGGGCGCTGGCAGCAAGCGGTACATGCCGGGCAGCAGCTTGGCAAGAATGCTCGCGAGATCTTCCGGCGACTTGAACGCCGCTTGCAGCGTATGAAAATCGCTCGCCTCCGACGCCGTCGCCCTGGCGCGCCACTCATCCGCGGTGGCGACGGCGATCAGATCCTTGTCGGTGCCCACGAGGTCGCCGACGAGGGCGCGGCCCGCCAGCAGGCCGAAGTCGGCGAGCGCGCGCCGGCAAAAACCGTGGATCGTCGAGATCGGTGCATGATCGATGTCGAGCGCGGCCAGACGCAGGCGACGCAGCAAGTCGGGGCGCGGCTCCTGCGCCAAGGCCGCACGCAACAGGTGCTGGGCTTGCGATCGCTCGGCGTTCCCGCCCGTTTCGGCATCGAGCGTCGGGTTGCTTTCCAGCATGGCGACGCAGGCGCTCAGGCGCGCGCGCAGGCGACCCTTCAACTCCTGCGTGGCCGCTTCGGTGAAGGTGACGGCCAGAATCTCGCGCGGGGTATGTCGGCGCTCGACGATCCAGCGCAGATACAACCCGGCCAGCGTGTAGGTTTTGCCGGTGCCGGCGCTGGCTTCGATCCATTGCACGCCGTCGAGCGGCATGGTCAGGGCGAGATCGGGCGTAGTCATGCGCGCGCCTTCTTGCTTTTGCGGGCGGGTTTCGCCGCAGGCTTCGCAAC
>JAFEFR010000084.1 GCA_018240485.1 Pseudomonadota bacterium | reverse complement strand
GCGACGCCGTTCGCACGCAGCGTACGCAGCTTTTCGCGACGCTCGGCGATCAGCCTGTTTTCATCGATCTTGTCCGCGCCAGACGGCGGGTTTTCCAATTCATCAGTCATGTTGGTGCGTGTTTTCCTTCCAAGTATTTGATTTTAGCTTAATTCCACCGGCGACTCCGCGAAATGTGACGCAAATCACAATTCGGCGCATACTGCGCACGCGACGCTCTGGGGTGTTGCGGTCGCGTCGCGCCCACCATCACTTCTCTCGGAGAGTCATCATGAACGCACGATGTTTGCGTCACCTGTTGGCATTGATACTGGGTTTGCTCTTTGTTGTCACCGTGTTCCCCACGTTCGCCGCCGACAAACCGGCCGCGAAAATGCCCACGGCGGGTACCATTTCGGATCGTTGGGTGGTCTGGCCGAAGGCCGATCACGCCAGGGAATTCGAAGCCGCCATCAAGGAATACGTGGCATGGATGAAGAAAGCCGGCGACGCGTTCGATTGGGCCGCCTACCAACCGATCGTCGGTACGGATCTGACCTACTACGTGTTCCGATCGGACGGCCATCAATGGAAGGATTTCGACGCCGAAGAGGTCTGGAGAACAAAAGCGGACGATAACGCGCAGTTCGAGAAGCTCGTCGGCCCGCACGTCGCCAAGGTCGAGCACTTTTTCGTGGAATTCGATGCCGACCACTCGCATACCGTTGGCAATCCCCGCGACTACAAGTACTACCAAGGCGTCACCTATCGGGTGAAGCCCGGCGCCGGTGCCGATGCGATGGCGGCCATCGACAAAATCCACAAAGCGCTGCAAAGTCAGAAGTGGGCATACCCCTATCGCC
Source organism: Pseudomonadota bacterium (assembly GCA_018240485.1). Classification (GTDB taxonomy): domain Bacteria; phylum Pseudomonadota; class Gammaproteobacteria; order Xanthomonadales; family Rhodanobacteraceae; genus Rudaea. Next base: position 4,435 of record JAFEFR010000084.1, on the reverse strand, counting down.
TTGAATGGCAAACGGGCGGCAGGGATGGCTTGCGTATCGTCAACCAGTTCAAGAGCTATGCCGACATGGCCGACCCGACCCCGACCGTGCGCGAAGTGCTGACCAAAGCGCTCGGCGCCGAGGATGCGGCCGCAACCCTGAAACAGTTTGGCAGTTCGCTGGAACGCGTCGACGACACGATCGGCGTCTCACGCCCAGATCTGTCGACACAGAAATAATCGACCCACATCTTGCCCTCTTCCGCAACTCGGAAGAGGGCAATTCATGCGTCCACGCGCTTCGCCCCCGCTTCGAGACCTGCCTTCAGGCTGGCTTCGATGAATTCATCGATATCGCCATCGAGTACTTTCTGCGTATCGCTGCGCTCGATGCCGGTACGCAGGTCCTTGATCCGCGATTGATCGAGCACGTAGTTGCGGATCTGGCTGCCCCAGCCGATGTCCGATTTCGACGCTTCAAGTTTGTCTTTCTCGGCGTTGCGTTTCTGTACTTCCAGTTCGTACAGCTTGGCTTTGAGCATCTTCATCGCGCGATCGCGGTTGGCGTGTTGCGAGCGTTCGGTCTGGCAGGCGACGACGGTGTTGGTCGGCACGTGCGTGATGCGCACGGCGGACTCGGTCTTGTTGACGTGCTGACCGCCCGCGCCCGATGAGCGATACACGTCGGTTCGCAAATCCGCCGGGTTGATTTCGATATCGATGTCGTCGTCGACTTCGGGCGAGACGAACACCGAGGTGAAGCTGGTATGGCGGCGGTTGTCCGAATCGAACGGCGACTTGCGCACGAGGCGATGCACGCCGATCTCGGTTTTGAGCCAGCCATACGCGTACTCGCCTTCGACGCGAAACGTGGCGCTCTTGATGCCCGCCACTTCGCCGGCGGAGGCTTCCATCAGTTCCGCTTTCCAGCCTTTGTGCTCGGCCCAGCGCAGGTACATGCGCAGCAGCATCTCGGCCCAGTCCTGCGCCTCGGTGCCGCCGGCGCCGGCCTGGATGTCGACGAAAGCGTTGTGCGAATCCATCTTGCCCGAAAACATGCGCTGAAATTCGAGCGTTTCGACGTGTTTCGTCAGTTTGTCGACGTCGTCGGACACCGCCAGTGCCGTACCTTCGTCGGCCTCGGCCTCGGCCAACTGCAGAAGCTCGTCGGCACCGCTGAGGTTTTCGGTCAGTTCGCGAATTCCGGTAACGATGCGATCGAGGGTCGCGCGCTCCTTGCCAAGATTCTGCGCACGCTCAGGGTCGTCCCAGACGTTGGGATTTTCCAGTTCACGACTGACTTCTTCGAGACGTTCGGCTTTTGTCTCGTAGTCAAAGATACCCCCGAAGCGAGGCGACGCGTGCGCGCAGATCCGCGATACGGAAATGAATGGGATTGGTCTCGATCATGACAGGCGTGTCGAAAAAAAAGGTCGGCCATGATAGCAAATCCAGAAATTCCTCTTGGGCAAACCGCTCGCTGGTGGACACGGGCCGTTGTTGGTACATTGCAGCGACTTCGCGCACTGGAGTATCAAGACATGACATCGATGCATCGTGGTTTGTTGATGGGCAGCCTGGCAATGGCTCTCGCGGTTACTGCGGCGACGGCGGCAGATCGCGCAACCCCCGCCACGACGGAGGCGATGAGCATGCTCAAGGATGCGATCGCACTGCAAACGGTGGAAGGGAAGAATCAGGTTCCGGTGTTTGCGCGCTATCTGGCGGACAAACTCGAATCGGCCGGCTTCGCCAAGTCCGATATCGAGATCATTCCGGTCGAGCAAACCGCCGCCCTAGCCGTGCACTACCGCGGCAGCGATGCGACGAAGAAGCCCATTCTGCTGTCCGCGCACATGGACGTCGTCGCCGCCAATCCTGCCGACTGGACGCGCGATCCGTTCAAACTGGTCGAGGAGAATGGCTATCTCTACGGCCGCGGCGTGGCCGACATGAAGAGCAACGTCATCGCACTCACACAAACGTTCATGCGCCTCAAACGCGAAAAATTCGCGCCATCGCGCGGCATGATTTTCGTGTTTTCCGGCGATGAAGAAACCGCGATGGCTTCGACGCGCGAATTGGCCAAGCGCTATCACGACGCGGAATTTTTGCTCAACGCCGATGCCGGCGGCGGCACGCTGGACGAGCACGGCAAACCGATCGTGTACGAGATTCAGGCGGCGGAAAAATCCTACGCAGATTTTCTGTTGACGATCACCTCCGCCGGCGGGCATTCGAGCGAACCCGATCCGCCGAAGAATGCGATCTACCGACTGGCGAAAGCGCTGGAACACATCGCCAGCTATTCGTTTCCGATACAGCACAGCGAAATCACGCTGGCCTCGCTGAAGGCCGCCGGCGCGCACGACAAGGGCCCGCTGGCCGACGCCATGCGCAAATTCGCCAACGATCCGAACGATACGGCGGCGGCGGCGGTCATCGCCGCCGACCCGGCGTACGTCGGCCAGGTCCGCACGACCTGCGTGGCCACCATGTTGAACGGTGGCCATGCCCTCAATGCGCTGCCGCAACGCGCCACCGCCAACATCAACTGCCGCATCTTTCCCGGCACGCCCATCGCAGAGGTGCAAGCGTCGCTCGCCAAGGTCATCGCCGATCCGAGCGTGACCATCACCGTGCAGCCCCCGCCGCCGGTCGAAAGCCCCGCTTCGCCGTTGCGCTCGGATGTCGTCGACGCCGTCAGCGCCATGGTGCACACGCGCTATCCGGGGCTCGAGGTCGTACCGGGCATGTCCGCGGGCGCCACCGACAGCATGTTCTTCCGCAATGCCGGCGTGCCTTCGTATGGCGTCAGTCCCGATTTCGCCAAAACCAATGACACCTTCGCCCACGGACTCAACGAACGGACACCCGCCGCCAACGTGCCTTGGGCACTGGAGTATTGGCATGGCTTGCTGATGCGCCTCAGCAAATAACCCAAGGCGCGTCATGCCTGCGCACCGTGAACCGACTCACGCGGCTTCGACGTGCCTTGCCAGCAGTTGCAGCTTGCGCGTGCCGTTCCACTCGTTGACATCGAGCGCATAGACCACGCGCACTCGCGACGGCGGCGGCGTGCCCGCGTAGCCGCCAAACCACATCGCCTCGATCGGCTCGGCGCGCCCGTCGCGCCGCAGGCGCATGCGCAGGTGGGCCTCGCCGACGATGCGCCAGTCCAAAACGTCGAACTCGCCGTCGAACAACGGCTCGGGAAACGCTTGTCCCCACGGACCGGCGTAGCGCAGACACTCGGCGAGTTCCAGGGTGAAATCGTCGCTGCCGAGTTCGCCGTCGGTCAGCAACACCGAATCGAGCTGCGCCGGCGCGATGCGTTCGCGCGCAACCGCGTCGAACATTGCACCGAAGCGGGCGACATCCGCGCGCCGCAGACTCAGGCCGGCCGCCATCGCGTGGCCACCGTAGCGGATCAGCAGGCCCGGCGTGCGCGCGTCGATCTCGGCCAACGCGTCGCGCAGGTGGAAGCCGGCGATCGAGCGTCCCGATGCCTTGATCTCCTCATCGCCCTCGCCCACCGGCGCGCAGGCGATCACCGGGCGGTTGAAGCGTTCCTTCAGCTTCGAGGCGACGAGACCGACGACGCCATGATGCCAACCGGATTCGTACAGCACGATGCCGACCGGCAAGGACTGCGCGCCGCGCTGCGCCAGCCATTGCTCCACCCAGCCTTCGGCCTGTTCGACCATGCCGGCCTGCAGGTCGCGGCGCTCGTGGTTGATCGCCGACAACTGCTCCGCGAGCCGGCGCGCGTGCGCGCGATCGTCGCTGAGCAGGCACTCGATGCCGAGGCGGATGTCTTCCAGACGCCCCGCCGCGTTGATGCGCGGGCCGACGACGAAGCCGAGGTCGCTCGCCACCGCACGCGCGGGATCGCGCTTGCCGCTTTCGAGCAACGCCGCGATGCCGGCACAGGCGCGATTCGTGCGAATGCGCTTGAGCCCCGCTTCGACGAGGATACGATTGTTGCGGTCGAGTGGCACGAGATCGGCCACGGTGCCGAGCGCGACCAGGTCGAGCAGCGAAGAAAGATTCGGCTCGGCGATGCTTTTTTCTGCAAACCAGCCCCGCTCGCGCAAGTGCGCACGCAACGCGAGCAACAGATAAAACATGACGCCGACGCCTGCGAGCGCCTTGCTCGGAAACGCATCGCCGTCGAGGTTCGGATTGACGATCGCGTCGGCGGCGGGCAGCGTCTGTGCCGGCAGATGATGATCGGTGACGACCACACGCATGCCCTTCGCTTTCGCCGCCGCGACGCCGGCATGCGCGGCGACGCCGTTGTCGACGGTAATCAGCAAACCAGCGCCGCCGAGCTGCGGATGCCGTGCGACGAGTTCCTCGACCAGACCCGGACTCAAGCCATAGCCGTGGGTGAAGCGGTTCGGCACGCCGTATTCGATGCGCTTCGCACCGAGCAGACCCAGGCCGCGCACGGC
>JAFEFR010000083.1 GCA_018240485.1 Pseudomonadota bacterium | reverse complement strand
TCGCCCGCAGCGCGGTCGAACACGCCGGCTTCCTCGAAGCGCGCAAACGCATCGGCCGAGAGCAGCTCGGCCCACAGGTAGCTGTAGTAACCGGCCGCGTAGCCGCCGGCGAAGATGTGGCCGAACGCATGCGGCATGCGCTGCCACGATGGCGGCATCACCACGGCGACTTCGTCGCGCACCTCGCCCAGGATTTCCATCGCGCGCGCGCCGCGTTGGGGATCGAATTCCAGATGCAGGCGAAAGTCGAACAGGCCGAATTCGAGCTGGCGCACGAGGAACAGGCCGGCGTGATAGTGGCGCGCGGCGAGCATGCGCCGGAATAATTCGTCGGGTAGCGGCTCGCCGGTCTTCCAATGTTTCGCGAACAACGCCAGGCCTTCGCGCTGCCAGGCGAAGTTTTCCATGAACTGACTCGGCAGTTCGACCGCGTCCCACTCGACCCCATCGATGCCGGCGACGCTTGGCAGGTCGATCTCGGTCAGCATGTGGTGCAGGCCGTGGCCGGTCTCGTGGAACAGCGTGACCACGTCGTCGTGGGTCAGCAGCGAGGGCATGTCGCGGGTCGGCGGGGCGAAATTGCAGGTCAGGTAGGCGACCGGTGGATGCACGCGCGCACCGTCCGCGTAGCGCGAGCGGCAGGTGTCCATCCACGCGCCGCCGCGCTTGCCCGCGCGCGCGTAGAGGTCGAAGTAGGCGCCGGCGATCGTCTTGCCTTGCGCGTCGACCACGTCGTAGTAGCGCACATCTGGATGCCAGACCTCGACGCCGTCGCGCGCGACGAAGCGCACGCCGAACACGCGCTCGACGATAGCGAACAGGCCGGCGATCGCCGCCTCGGCCGGGAAGTACGGTTTGAGTTCTTCCTCGCTCAGCGCGTACTTCTTCACGCGCAGTTTTTCCGCGGCGTAGGCCACGTCCCAGGGTTGCAGGTCGGCGATGTTCAACTCGCCGCGCGCGAATTCGCGCAGTTCCTCCAGCTCGCGTTGCGCGACCGGTTTCGCGCGCGCGGCGAGATCGCGCAGGAACGCGAGCACGCGTTCGGGCGTGCCCGCCATCTTGGTCGCGAGCGAATCCTCGGCGGCATTGGCAAAACCGATCAGCCGCGCGCCTTCGTGGCGCAGCGCCATGATCTGCTCGATGCGCCGCGTGTTGTCGAACCGGCCCGCGTGCGGGCCCTGATCCGAGGCGCGCGTCTGGTAGGCCGCGTAGACGCGTTCGCGCAAGCCGCGGTCGTCCGCGTAGGTCAGCACCGCGGTGACGCTGGGCTGCTTGAGCGTGACCAGCCAGCCTTCGCCATCCGCTTCCTCGGCATATTGTTTGAGCAGCGCGCGCTCGGCCTCGGGCAGGCCGGCGAGTTGCGCTTCGCCGATCTGCTCCGACCAGGCTTCGGTCGCATCGAGCACGGCATTCTCGAACTCGTTCGACAGCTTCGACAATTGATTCGCGATCGCCTTGAAGCGCGAACGCGCCGGTTCTTCGAGCGCGACGCCGGCCATGCGGAAATCGCGCAGCGCATGTTCGACCAGGGTGCGCGCGGGGCGCGGCATGCCGGCGAAACCGGCGCCGTCGGCGACGGCCTTCACCGCGGCGTAGAGTTCGCGATTCTGGCCAAGCTCGGTGGAGAACTCGGTGATTTTCTCCAGCGCCGCCGAATACGCCTCGCGCAGCGCCGGCGAATCGGCCACGGCATGCAGGTGCGATACCGGCGACCAGGCGCGCTCCACGCGCATCTCGAGCACCTCCTGCGGCAGCATCGTGTTGGCGAAGGTGCGCGGCGATGTCGTCGCGGTCAGCGCATCGATCTGTCGCTGATAGTCTTCGAGCACGACGTCGATGGCGGGCTCGACATGTTCCGCGCGAATCGATGCGAACGGCGGCAGAGCGGTATCGGCGAGCAGGGGGTTGATGTCATTCATTGTAAAAATCGGATGGCAGGAGCGTGGCCCGATATTCTCGCATTCGCGGGCATGGCGGGTGGGGAGTTTCACACGTTGATGCCCCGCTTCAGGAAAATCAAGACATCGCCGCGTTAGCATGCACGTATGAGCGAGGTCGAATCCGAGCGTTCGATGGCAGAGCTGTCCGAATTTCTGCGCGGGATCGACCTGTTCGCCGCGCTCGACCCGAACGGCATCGCGGAGCTTGCCGGCGAACTCGAACCGCTGCAGCTACCCGGCGGCAGGTTGCTGTTCGACGAAGGCGACACGGCCGATGCACTCTATGTCGTTCGCAGCGGCAGTCTTGGTGCGTATCGGCGCGAACCGAACGGTGTTGTCGCTTTGCTCGGCATGATTGGCGCGGGCGAGGTGGCCGGTGAAATCAGTCTTGTCGCGCAGAGCCCACGTCCGGCGCTGTTGCGGGCATTGCGTGACAGCGTCGTTCTGCGCCTGTCGGCGGCGAGCTTTCATCGGCTCATCGCGAAGTATCCGCAGGCGATGATGCGCACGATCGCCATGACCGCGCGGCATCTGCTGGCGCGGCCCGGCGCGGCACGGCATTCGGCACCGCGCACGTTCGCGATATTGCCGCACGGTGCCGGCGTCGATGCGCACGACTTCGCGCGCCGTCTCGCCTCGGCGCTGTCGCACCTGGGTGCGTGCGCCTTGATCGATGCCACGACGGGGCGCGATCGCGACGTCGCCTGGCTGCAGGCCATCGAAGACACGCACCGCTACGTGCTCTTGCTCGGCGATGCCGGAGAGACCGCCTGGCGTGAGCTGTGCGCGCGGCAAGCCGATGTTTTTCTCCTCCCGGTCGACGCCGCACAGCCGGCGAGTCCGTGGCCGGAGGTGGCCTACATCAACGCCACGCGCAGTGCATTGCGACCGCGCCATCTCGTGCTGCTGCATCGCGGCGATATCGGCTGCGGACGCGCGGCGGACTGGTTGGCGCAGTTGCATGAGGCAACGCACCATCACGTTCGCGGCACGCACGTCGATGCCGACATCGCCCGCGTCGCGCGGCTTCTGACCGGTCGCAGCATGGGTCTGGTTTTGTCCGGTGGCGGTGCGCGCGGCTTCGCGCACATCGGCGTCGTGCGCGCATTGCGCGAGGCGGGCCAGCACATCGACTGCGTCGGCGGCACATCGATCGGCGCGATCATCGGTGCGGGCGTTGCCGCCGACTGGTCGGACGACGCGATGTTCGATAACTACCGGCGCGCCTTCGTCGCCGGCAGACCGTTGCGCGACTACACCTTTCCTTTCGTCTCCCTGACCCGCGGACGACGTGTTTCCCGCCTGTTGCGCGAAGCCTTCGGCGAACGCGACATGCTCGATCTGCCATTGCCGTTCTATGCGCTCAGCGCGAATCTGACGCTTGGCGTCAAACAAGTGCATCGCAGCGGCCCGCTTTGGCTGTGGTTGCGTGCGGCCAGCGCCATTCCGGGCGTGCTGCCGCCCGTGTTCCATCGCGGCGAGGTGTTCGTCGACGGCGCAGTCATCAACAATCTGCCGACCGACCCGATGCGGGCGGCGCACGTTGGCGACATCGTCGGCGTCGACATCGGCGCGGACGATGCGCTGTGCGCTCAAGTCGAAGAATTCGCTTTGCCGTCGGCCTTCGCGCTGACCTTGCAACGGCTGCGCAATCGCTCGCTGCGCCCGGGCATTCTGCATATTCTTTTGCGCGCCGGCATGATCAATTCGGAAGCCGCCAGCGCCGCACGGCGCGCGCAGACCAGCCTGCTGCTGGCGCCGCCGATGCGCGACATCGGCCTGCTCGACTGGCATAAATACGAACAGGCGATCGACGCCGGATACCGTCATGCGCGCGAGGTGCTCGGGCGTGGCGCCAAGCCGCGCGGCTTGCCGTGATGCCGCGCCGCGCCGCGCGGATCAGTCGTGGCTGCCGCGCGAGCGGTATTCGACCAGACTGCGCTCGACTTGCGGTGCGATTTCCTCGACGGCCTCCTCGCCCTGCTGCTTGGCCGACAAGCCAGTGTAGATGACGTTCTGTGTCCAACCGGCGCCCAGCTTTTGCCGGCCCTGCACGGAATACGTCGTCACGTTGAGCTGCGCGGTCGTGGCATCGACGTTCATGCCATAGGCCGGCAGGTTTTGTTGCCCGGTCGGTCGGGCGTGGACGATGACAACGGCATCCACTCGCCCCCCTTTGGCGAGGAAAGCGAGCAAGGACGGCACATCCACGCGCTGGCCGGAAAGATAACGCCCGGCACCCGGCATCATGTCCATGTCGGCGAGGCGATAGCCACGATGCGACAACGTTTGCTCGATCGCGCGACCAGCCGGTTCGGAAACGGTGATGTCGCCGCCCGACAGCACGGCCACGGTCGGCACATGCGGCCTCGGCGGCGCGACCGGGGGCGGCGGCGCGATCTTGGCGATCTGCGTCGGTGCGGATGCGGATGGCGGTGCAAGGGATTGGTCGGTGTTGGCCGCATGTGCGTTGCCGGGCACGGTGTTGGCGGTAGGTGCGGTTGCACCGGCAACGGCAACGACGGCAGCGCTCGATGCCGGCGGGTTGGTTGGCGAGGGTGGGTTGGCCGGCGGATTCGTGGCAGTCAGCTCGGCGACCGACGCGCCGCCCGCACTCGTCGCGATCGCGGTCATCACCGAAGTGGAATTTGCCGCATTTGCATCGTTTGTTGTTTTTTCCACATTTACCGCGGCACCCGAATTTGCGCTGCCCGCGGTTGCCGTGGCGCCGACCTGGACCGGGGGCGGAGCACTCGCGGGCGTGGTTGCTGCCAATGCCGATGTCGATGCCGAAACGGGCGGCGCGCCGGCATTCGCCATCGTTGTCGTTGGCGCCGTCGCGCCGACCAGGCTTGCCGGCAGCCACTGCTTCACGAATCCGAGTTGGTCGCGATACGCCCAGGCGCCGCCGCCGAGGCCGAGCAACAGCAAGGCCGCGATTGCGAGCGGCAGCGCGCTCGACGACGATTTTTTCGATGTCGCCGCCTGACGTTCGAGCAGCGAGGTGTGGCCGTTTTCAACGGCAGATAACGACGTGACCGCCGGCAACGTGGCGTGCGAACGCGGCGGCGTGGCGACGCCGATGGACGCCGTCGCCGCGCCGACGTTGGGCAGCGAGCGTGGCGTATTCGGCAATGCATTCTGGCCCGAAACCGGCGTTTTCATGCCGACCACGGTCGCCGCCGCCGGAGACGGCTGAGTGCGCAATTGCAACGCCGAGCCGTCGGCGATGGCGGGATGGCGCGCCAGGTCGGCGGCGAGTTCGCGACAACTTTGATAGCGATCCGCCGGCTCCTTGGCGATCATGCGCGAGAGGATGCGCGAAAGCTCGGGATCGACATCGGTGTTCAGCGCGCGCACGTCCGGAATTTCGGCCTTGACCACTTCGAGCATCAATCCCAATGGCGATTCGTCGGTGAACGGCATGCGCCCGGCGAGCATCTCGAACAGCACGATGCCGAGCGAAAAAATGTCCGAGCGCTGATCGACCAGCTTGCCGAGGCAAACCTCGGGCGAGAGATAACCAGGTGTGCCGACGAACTCGCCGGTCGAAGTGAGCTTCTTGGAAATGTCCGCACTCGACAAGGCAATGCCGAAGTCGGCGATCTTCACGTTGCCGCGGGCATCGATCATGATGTTGCCGGGTTTGATGTCGCGGTGGATCACGCCGCGGTCGTGCGCGGTGGCGAGGCCGAGCGCGGTCTGGTAGATGACCTTCGCCGCCTGCTCGGGCTTGAGCCGCTGTTCGCGCTTGAGCACGGAACTCAAGGATTCGCCGTCGACGAATTCCATGACGAAGAAGGTCTGGCCCTCATCCTCGCCGATGAAGTAAATCTGGATGATGTGTGGATCGTTGAGCGCGGCCATGCTGCGCGCCTCGCGCAGGAAGCGCTCCTTGATCCCCGCATCGTGGGCGAGCGAATCGGCCAGCACCTTGATCGCGACATAGCGATGCAGCGACGCCTCGTAGCCCTTGTAAACCACACCCATGCCGCCGCGGCCCAGTTCGGCGACCAGATCGTAATGGCCCAGTTGCTGCTTCATGACCCCTCCAAGGCGCGGTGCGCCTGATTCAGAACGAAAACGTTCAAGTGGGAAAAAGTCTAGCACCGCACATTCCGCGCGTCCGCGCAGCGATTGGCGGGAGCGACCGTGCGGAATCGACGGCATATGCGCGAATTGGATCACATTTCATGGAAATACCGGGGCGATTGTTCCCGTCACACAGCGACCCTAGACTTGTGGCCCCATGACCGCCACCGATTTCACCGCGCTCCGTTCCGATTCCGCCGCGCCGCGCTGGCTGTGGTGGGCGCTCGCGGCCTGCCTGCTCGCCGGGCTTTGGCGGCTCGGCGCGCTGGTCGCGCACGAACCGCTGATCGCGCTCGCCAACAGCTACGACGAGGTGCGCTACAGCGCCTGTTTCGGCCTCTATCCCGATCGCCCCGACGCGGTGCCGCCCGAGCGCAACAGCCCGCAGGCACCGTATTCGCGCTACCGGTTCGTTACCGCGAAAAACCCGATCTGCTATTGGTCCACCGAATTGCTGTTCCAGGGCGCGGCGGCGGCCGTGTTCCATGCCGAGGAAGCCGCGACCGGCACGACGGTGCATTCGGTGCGCTGGATCGGCGCATTCAAGATCGCGGCAATGCTCGCGCTCTGGCTCGGCTTCAGCGTGGCCTGGCTGCGCCGGCGCGAACCGTGGTCGGCGCTCGCCAACGGGCTACTGCTGCCGCTGTTGTTCGCCGACCCGGCCAACACGATCTATCTGAACACGTTCTACGCCGAGTGGACCGCGCTGCTCGCGCTCTACGCCGTCGCCGGCCTGATCCTGATCCATGCAGGCAAGCCCGCGCGCGGCCACGCCTTCGCCCTGCTCGCGCTCGCCGCCGCCGCGCTCGCGGTGAGCAAGATCCAGCATATCGTGCTGCCGTTCGGCATCGCCGTCGCGATGCTCGCGATCGGCCGCTGGCGCGACCGCGTCTGGCTGTGGAAAGGCAAGGCGCTGCTGATCGGCGCGCTCGCCGGCATCGTCGTCCAGGTCGTGCAGCTGCAGCGCGACAGCGACGCGATCCGTGCGATCAACGTGTTCAATCAGGCCGACGTCGTGTTCACCGCGCTGCTGCCGAACTCCGGCGATCCGGCCGCGACCGCGCGATTCCTCGGTCTGTCGCCGCAGTGCCTGCAATACTCGGGCAAGCGCGCCTGGCAGATGCCGGGCTTTCCGGCCGACCTGTGCCCGCAGCTGGCGAGCGTGTCGCGCGCGCGCGAGCTGCTCGCCCTGCTGCGCGAGCCCCGCATGGCGCTGCGCCTCGGCTGGGCCGGCCTCGCCAACCTGCATCCGTGGGTGGCGCCGGGGCTCGGCCTCGTCGAAGGCGGCGACTTCGCGCCGTTGCCACCGCAATTCTTCTCCTGGAGCGACCTGTTCGCCGCACGACCGCTGTCGCGCACGCTGCTGTTCGGCGCCCCGTTCGTCGCGCTGGTCGTACTGCTCTGGCGCCAGCGCTGGCGCGCCTGGCCGCGCCTGCTCACGGTCACCGTGCTCACCCTCGTCGTCACCCTCGGCACGCTCGCCGTCACCGTGCTCGGCGACGGCCTCGCCGACGTGCCCAAGCAGGGCCATCTCATTTACAACGTCGCGCTGGCGTGGTGGATTGGCGTTGTCGTCGTAGCAAGCCGGCTGATTGCTTGCCCGATTCAGGGGCTGCAGGCTAAAGGCGAGCAAGTTCCATGAGAGCTTTGCGTTTACCCTTGGGCAGGCTTCGATACCGAAGCAACAACGTGTGCTCGTTTATATCCCGCGCTAGCTTGCTCGTTGGATCCAATGTGGGGCGGCCATCCATTCCGATTAATTGCTGTCAGCGGCGCGAATTTTGTAAATGTGCCCCCATGACTGCCGCTTTTTCGCAGCAGTCCTTCGAGAAACCCAAGTCTCGGCAGTTGGTTGCGGAAACTCTCGACGTTCTGCATCGTTCGATTTCTATGTGAGTCTACGGATTCTGAAATTTGCTGTAGATACGGCATAAAACAAGGGTTTTTCTACCTAAACCGTCCATTGCGTTCCGATCAACACGCAAAATGCCGTCGAGCAGGCGCTGGCGCAGCACTGACAGAGCGAGAGCACGAACCATGAGCGATCTTCGAATCACCCGCCGCCGCTTGCTCGCAAGCAGCGCGTGGGCCGCGGGCGGTCTCGTACTGTCGCGCACCGTGCGTGCCGTGGACGAGGCCGCGAATTCCGCCGCGCCGCTGACCGAACTCGACTACGGGCAGGTGCAGCTCGGCGAGGGTCCGCTCGAAAAGCAGGCGCGCGAGAATCACCGCCTGCTGCTCGACTTCGACGAGGACGCCCTGCTCTATCCGTTCCGCAAGCGCGCGGGTCAGCCGGCACCGGGCCACGACCTCGGCGGCTGGTACGGCAGCGACGACTTCTGCCCCGGCGCGCATTTCGGCCAGTGGCTAGGCGGACTCGCACGCTATTACGCGATCACGGGCGACGAGCCCACGCGCGCCAAAGTCGGCCGCCTCGTGCGCGGTTTCGCGGCGACGATCGAGCCCGAGGGTCGCTTCTATCGCCACTATCGTTTCCCGGCCTACACCTACGACAAGCTGACGCAGGGTCTCACCGAAGCCAGACGCTGGGCCAACGACGGCGACGCGCTTGCCACGCTGCAGCGCGCGACCCGCGTCGCGCTGCCGTACTTGCCGCCGCGCGCGCTGCCGCGTAACGAGCACGCCAAAGACGGCGAGGACTTCAGCCAGCACGCCTGGGACGAAAGCTACACGCTTGCGGAGAACCAGTTTCTCGCCTGGCGGGCGAGCGGCGATGCGCAGCATCGCGAACTGGCGCAGCGCTTTCTCTACGACGAGTTTTTCTTCGCCCTGGCGCGTGGCGAAAACGCCTTGCCCGGCAAGCACGCCTACAGCCACGTCAATGCGCTCAGTTCGGCGGCGCGCGCCTATCTCGCGCTCGGCGATCGCCGCTACCTCGAAGCGGCGCGGCAAGGCCTCGAGATGATCCACGCGCAAAGCTTCGCGACCGGCGGCTGGGGCCCGGACGAACACTTCGTCGAACCCGGCAGCGGCAAGCTCGGCGCGAGCCTTGCCGCCGAGCACAAAAGTTTCGAGACGCCCTGCGGCGCCTACGCACACTTCAAGCTGACCCGCTACCTGCTGCGCATCACCCGCGATTCGCGCTACGGCGACAGCATGGAGCGCGTGCTCTACAACACCGTGCTCGGCGCCAAGCCGATCCAGAGCGACGGCCGTGCGTTCTACTATTCGGACTACACGCCCCGCGCGCGCAAGACATTCTTTCCGTCTGGGCACTGGCCGTGTTGCTCCGGCACGCTGCCGCTCGCGGCGGCCGACTATCGCATCTGCACGGGCTTCACCGATGCCCGGGGCATCTACGTCAACCTCTACGTGCCGGCACGGATCCGCTGGCGGCAAAACGGCGCAGCGTGCGGATTGGCGATCGCGACCGGCTATCCGTATGCGGGCGACATCGCGCTGACGTTGAACCTGCCGAGCGCGCAGACCTTTGTCGTGAACCTGCGCATTCCGGCCTGGGCCGAGGGCGCGCGCATCGCGGTCAACGGCCGGCACATCGGCCAGGCCACCGAACCCGGCACGTTCGCCACGCTGCGCCGCACCTGGCGCGACGGCGACCGCATCGAACTGACATTGCCGTTGCGCCTGCGCCTGCAGCCTGTCGATGCCGAGCACCCGAATCTCGTCGCGCTGTCGAGCGGGCCGCTCGTGCTGATGCGCGTGGGCGACGACGGCGCGGCGCCCGCGTTGCCGCGCGACGCGTTGTTGTCGACACAACGTCCGAGCGACTCCGCGCGCGACTGGCGCGTAAAAGACGGCACGCGCGCCGTCACGTTGCGCGCGTTTGCCGACATCGCCGACGAAACCTATTGCGCGTATCAGGACGTGATTCCGACATGATCGAACTGTTCTACTGGCCGACGCCGAATGGGCGCAAGATTCCGCTGTTTCTCGAAGAAGCCGGCGTCGACTACAAAATCACGCATGTCGATATTGGCAATGGCGACCAGTTCAAGCCCGACTTCCTCGCGATTTCGCCGAACAACCGCATGCCGGCGATCGTCGACCATGCGCCGGCCGACGGCGGCGCGCCGCTCAGCGTGTTCGAGTCGGGCGCGATCCTGCAGTATCTCGCCGAAAAAACCGGAAAATTCCTGCCGGCGGACGTGCGTGGCCGCGTCGAGTGCATGCAGTGGCTGTTCTGGCAGATGGCCGGTCTCGGCCCGATGACCGGCCAGTACGGTCACTTCCACGTCTACGCGCCGGAACCGATCGCGTACGCACAGGAGCGCTATGCGCGCGAGGTCGGCCGTCTGCTCGGCGTGCTCGACCGCCGCCTCGCCGGGCGTGAGTATATTTGTGGAAACGAATACAGCATCGCCGACATGGCCTGCTGGCCGTGGATCGACGCCTACGACAAGGCGCCGTTCGATCTGACCCCATTCGCCGAAGTGCGGCGTTGGCGCGCAGCCATTGCGGCACGACCGGCGACCGCGCGCGCCGAAGCGCATCGCAGCATGCGTGCGGACTCAGGGCCGATGACCGATGCGCAGCGCCGTATTTTGTTCGGGCAGCCAAGTCATTGAGCCGAATCGGCGGCGCCTGTGCGCACTACGGGCGCGGCGCAAAATTCGGCAAAACAAGCACTTGCGACGGTAGATTTATACACAAAGCGGCATTCGCCGCAAATGCCGCTTTGTACACTGAACCCGCCGTATAAAACACATAACTTTTTCATGTAAATCAACAACATAAAAGTTTTCAAGCCAGCCTTTCCTGAACCAACGCCAACTAATCCATTTCCCCCGCAAACGCAAGCCGAAGCGCTATGCACAAACTTATCCACAGCCCTATGCGCGCTTTCGTCGGAGCCTCATGGCGCCTAAACTTGGCGCCCGCGCCGCTGTGTTGGTGCTGAGGTCATTCTGGATAGCGGCATGCGCAACACCATCCTCGTCGCCGGTTCGGCGAATCTCGATTTTGTCGTGCGCGCCGAGCACGTGCCCGCGCCGGGCGAAACCGTGCTCGGGCGCGATTTCTCGACCTTCCCCGGTGGCAAGGGCGCCAATCAAGCCGTCGCCTGCGCGCGCGCCGGTGGGGCAGCGACGCAGATGCTGCTCGCGCTCGGCAACGACGCCTTTGCCGCGCCGCTGGAGATTTCCCTGCGCGAGGCGGGCGTCGCCCTGCACATCGTGCGCGCCGCATCGCTGCCCACCGGCACCGCCTTCGTGTGCTTGTCCGACAGCGCGGAAAACGCCATCACCGTCGCGCCCGGTGCCAACGAGGCACTGCGCGCGGAACATCTCCCCGCGCTCACCGACATCGCCTGCCTGCTGCTGCAACTGGAAACGCCGATCACCACCGTCGCCGCCTACGCCGCAGCGGCGCGCGCCGCCGGGGTGAAGGTTGTGCTCAACGCGGCACCGGCGCGTGACTTGCCCGCCACGCTGCTCGCCCATCTCGACGTGCTCATCGTCAACGAAGGCGAACTCGCGGCCATCGTCGGCCCGTGCGCGAGCATCGCGCAGGCACTCGAACGATTGGATGTACCTTGCGTCATCGTCACCCTCGGTGCCCGCGGCGTGTGTGCTCGCAGCCACGGCCACTATCACTGGCAATGCGCGTATCCGGTTGCCGCCGTGGACACCACCGGCGCAGGCGACACGTTTTGCGGCGCGTTCACGGCCGCGTTGTGCGCTGGCTTGGCGCTGCCGCAGGCCCTCGCGCGCGCGAGCGCGGCGGGCGCGCTGGCGTGCACGCGTCTGGGCGCGCAAGCAAGCATTCCCACTGCCGCCGAGGTGGAAGCGTTCCTCGCCCGCCATGCCGACAGCGCCGATGCAGCGGATGCGCGGCGGCAACTTGCCGCCTACTGCGGTATCCCGATCGACCCGACGGCGACGTAACGCCCAAACAGCGAGCCTTTTGCCATGCCCGATTTGCCTGTGTCGCCGCACGCGCTGTGCGTTGCCCCGATGATGGATTGGACCGATCGCCACTGTCGGTTTTTCCATCGTCTGCTTGCGCCGCATGCGCGTTTGTATACCGAGATGGTGACCACCGGCGCGCTGTTGCACGGCGACCGCGCGCGTCACCTCGACTTCGATGCGGCCGAGCATCCGCTGGCGTTGCAGTTGGGCGGACACGAACCCGCGCATCTGGCCGAATGTGCGCGCATCGGCGCGGACTGGGGCTACGATGAAATCAATCTCAACGTGGGTTGCCCGTCCGATCGCGTGCAATCCGGGCGCTTCGGCGCGTGTCTCATGCGCGAGCCGGCGCTGGTCGCCGAAGGGGTTGCGGCGATGCGCGCGGCGGTGGCGATCCCGATCACGGTGAAATGCCGCATTGGCGTCGACGAGCAGGACGAATACGAAGACTTGCACCGCTTCGCGGAAACGCTTGTCGCGGCCGGCCTTGAAACCTTGATCGTGCATGCGCGCAAGGCCTGGCTGCACGGCTTGTCGCCCAAGGAAAACCGGGAGATTCCGCCGCTCAACTACCCGCGTGCGTACCGGTTGAAGCAAGAATTTCCGCAGCTTGCGATCATCGTCAATGGCGGCATCGTCGATGTGGAGGCGCTACCGGCGCACCGCGCGATGGTCGATGGCGTCATGCTCGGTCGTGCGGCGTATCACGATCCATTTGTGCTCGCGCGTTGCGAACAGAGCGTGTTCGGCACGCCGCTGCCGCAACGCGATGAGATCCTGATGCAATTGGCGCCCTACATCGCGGCGCACGGCGCGCGCGGCCAAGCGCTCAATCACATCGCGCGGCACATTCTCGGGTTGTACTTGGGCCTGCCCGGCGCGCGCGCGTTCCGGCGCGCGCTGAGCGAGCGCATGCACTTGCCGGGTGCAGATTTTCGCGTCATCGAACAGGCGCTTGCGTGCTTGCGCGAGCACGCACGTGCTGCTTGATCTGCGCAAGCGCGAAACCGGACGCGTCAATTCAGGCTCAATTCAATCGCCGCTCGCATAGTGTCAATCCCCGAGAGCCGTATCCTTGGCTGCCAAAAAACGATCCGCTGATTTGCCTTGTCATGAAACTGCGCTGCGCCACACTGTCCCTGCTTGCCGTCCTGGCGCTGTCGTCGCATGATGCCGGTGCGGCGCCGCTGACGATGTCACAGGCGATTGCCAAGGTGCAGCGCGAAACGCACGGCAAGGTGCTGTCGGCGGAAACGAAGACGCAGGGCAAAAAGGAAATCTACCGGATCAAGGTGTTGACGCACGAAGGTCAAGTGCGCATCGTCGAGGTTCCGGCGGAGTAGATTGAGCGGCAGAGTGTTCGCGTCGCGTCGCGGACGATGGCATCAACGAGGAAGCATGGCATGCGCGTATTACTGGTCGAAGACGAAGCCCCGCTGCGCGAAACCTTGGCCGCGCGCTTGAAGCGCGACGGCTTCGCTGTCGACACCGCCGCCGATGGCGAGGAAGGTTTGTTTCTGGGTCGCGAAGTGCCCTTCGATGTCGCCATCATCGACTTGGGTCTGCCGAAAAAATCGGGCATGGACTTGATCAAGGATCTGCGCGATGCCGGGCAGAAATACCCGATTCTGGTGTTGACCGCGCGTTCGAGCTGGCAGGACAAAGTGCAAGGTTTGAAGCACGGCGCCGACGACTATCTGGTGAAGCCGTTCCATGTCGAAGAGTTGCTCGCGCGCATCAACGCACTCGTGCGCCGCGCGAGCGGCTGGACCAAACCCACACTCGAATGCGGCCCGGTCGTGCTCGACACCACCGCGCAGACCGTGCATGTCGCGGGCGCCCCGGCCGACCTCACCAGTTACGAGTACAAAGTGCTCGAATATCTGATGCTGCACGCTGGCGAGCTCGTCTCCAAGGCCGACTTGACTGAACACATCTACCAGCAGGATTTCGACCGCGATTCCAACGTGCTCGAAGTGTTCATCGGTCGCCTGCGGCGCAAGCTCGATCCGAACAACGCCTTGAAGCCGATCGAAACCGTGCGCGGACGCGGCTATCGCTTCGCCATTCCGCGCAGCGAAGGCAGCGCAGACGCGCCGGACGCCGCCGCCGCAAAATAATCTCGTTCGCGAATTCGCATGGCGCGCCGACCGCTCTCCCTGCAAGCGCGCTCGCTTCTCGCGGCCAGCGTCGTGCTGGTGGCGTTTCTTGGCTTGACCGGGCTTGCGCTTGATCGGGCCATTTACCAAACCTTGCTCAATACCCTGCACGACCGCTTGCAGGGTTACGCCGAAGCCTACATCGCCAAGTCCGACGTCAGCCGCGCACGCCGTTGGATTCCTCCGGAAATCGATCCCGAACCGTTCTTGAGTCCGGACAGTGGCTTTTACGCCGCCATGGTCGGCCCGATCGAGGTCGATGGCGTGCGCCGCGACAATTGGCGTTCGCAATCGGCCTACGCCATCGCCGACCTGCCGCAACTGGAGGCGACGTTGAAGCCTGGTGCCAGCGCGTTCACCGCTTCGCCGATCGATGGCGCAGGCGGAAAAGTATATGTGTACAGTTATGGCCTGTCCTGGCCGGTGCCGAACAAGGATCCGGTATTCACCACCATCCACATTGCCGAAGATGCGCACCACCTGGAAGCACAACGCAACGTATTCCGACGCAGCCTGATTTTCAGTTTTGGCGGGCTCGTCGCCGGCCTGCTGCTTTTGTTACTGGGTCTCGTGCGCTGGATATTGGAGCCGACGCGGCGCATCGCCACCGAATTGGCCCGCGTCGAGCGTGGCGAGCAGGAACAACTCTCCACCGATTACCCGCTGGAACTCAAACGCCTGGCGCGCAACATCAATCAATTCATCGACAGCGAGCGCACCAACCTCAAGCGCTATCGCAACACCCTGTCCGACCTCGCCCACAGCCTGAAAACACCGCTCGCCGTGGTACGCAGCCAACTCGAATCCGGCAGTGACGG
>JAFEFR010000082.1 GCA_018240485.1 Pseudomonadota bacterium | reverse complement strand
GCGTTGACGCCGCGCGCGCGGATGTCGGCGGCGGCGGCATCGGCCGCGTCCTTGTTGATGTCGGCGACGGCGATGTGGCACCCGTTGTCCGCATAGACCTCGGCGATGCGCTTGCCGATGCCGCTTGCGGCGCCGGTGATCAGTGCGACTTTGCCTTTGACGCTCATGGCGTTTCCTTTCGATTCGTTGGGGGGAAGACCGGGCAATTATCCCCCGGCACCGTTAAATTCTCTTGGCGGCATCCGCTCGTGCTCGCCATTCCGGCAAAAGTGGGAGCGATGACGCTATTCTTCCTTGCCGGACGATTTCACATCGACGCCGAGATCGCGCAACTTGCGATACAAGTGCGTGCGCTCCATGCCCACGGTTTTGGCGAGCTTGCCGACGCTGCCGCCGGCCTCCTGCAACTGGCGCAGCAGATAGGCGCGCTCGAACTGCTCGCGCGCTTCGCGCAGCGGCAGGCTGAAGTCGATTCCCGCCGCCGGCGAATCGGCTGCGGGCGCGCGCGGCGGCACGGCAACCACACCTTTGCCGAGCGCGGCCTCGACTTCCTCCACCGTCACCTCGTCGCCATTGCCCATGATGAGCAAACGTTGCACGAGGTTGCGCAGCTCACGCACATTGCCCGGCCAATCGTGATGACGCAGGCGGTTTTGCACCGCAACCGGAAAAATGCGATACGGAAGTTTGTCACGATGCGCGAAAAAATCGGCATAGCTGCGCAACAGTTCGGGTACGTCTTCACTGCGCTGTTGCAACGGCGGCACCATGAGCGGCACGACGTTGAGCAGGTAATACAGCTCTTCGCGAAACGTACCGGCCTTGACCTTGGCTTCGAGATTGGAGGCCGTCGCGGCAATCACGCGCAAATCCAGCGGAATGCGACCGACACCGCCCATGCGCACGAGTGCTCGCCGTTCGAGCACGCTGGAGAAACGCTGCTGCAATTCGGCGTCGAGCTCGGCCACCTCATCGAGAAACAACGTGCCGCCATGGGCCTGCTCGATCAGGCCGGGCTGAATCCCACCCGCCTCCTCGCTACCGAACAAGGTCGCGGCAAGATGCTCGCGCGGAATGCTACCTGCGGCGAGGGCGACGAACGGCCCGCCTTGCCGCGACGAGCGCGCATGCAGCCAGCGCGCGAGCGATTCCTTGCCGGTGCCGGCCTCGCCCTGAATGAGAATGGACGTATCGTGCTGGGCGAGTTTGTCGAGTTGCGCGCGCAGCGCCGTCATCGCTTTGGAGCCGCCAATCGGTTCGAGCGGCAGCGCGAGCTGCTCGCGCAGGCCTTCGTTCTCGCGTTTGAGCCGGCTCGACTCGCGCGCGCGCTCGATCGTCAACAACAGCTTGGCCAGCGAAATGGGTTTCTCGACGAAATCGTAGGCGCCCAGGCGCGTGGCTTCGACTGCGGTTTCGACCGTACCATGACCGCTCATCATGATCACCGGCGCTGTCAATGCGCCGGCCTGCGCCCACTCGCGCAGCAGGCTGATGCCGTCGGTTTCCGGCATCCAGATGTCGAGCAGAATGACATCCGGTCGACTCTGCGTGCGCGCCTCGCGCGCGGCCGTCGCCCCGTCGGCAAGCATCACCTGATAGCCCTCGTCTTCGAGGATTTCCTTGACCGTGGTGCGGATATCGGGCTCGTCGTCGACGACGAGAATGCGACCGGATGCCATGCGCTGCGCCTGTTGCGAAAATGCGACGCGCTAGGATAGCGCAAGACGCCATAGCGAGCGCGGCAGGCGCGCGCGATCCTGCGCCGATTCTTCCTCGTTCCTCAAATTTCACTTAACTGAGGCACGCCTATAATCACGCCCTCTTTGATCTGTCGCGCCGTTCGTACACCTTAGTTTTCCACATGTCCGCATCTATCGGATCCGCTCAACCTCTGGCTCCGCTGGTCATCCGTTATGGACGACTCGGCGACATGGTCTTGCAGGAGCCCCTGCTGCATTTGCTGCATCATCGCTATGGCCAGCCTTGTCGCGTGTTGACACGCGGCACCTGGACCGAATCGATCTACCGCGGCCACCCGGATGTCGGCGACATCTGGCAACTGCACCACCGTCACCGGCTCTTGCTGTTCAGCCCCGAACGCTGGCGCATGCTCGCACGCCTGCGCACCCACGACGGACCGATTTACGTCAGCGAAGATACCCGTGGCTCGCTCAAGCGCATTCGCTGGTTGTTGCGCCTCGCCGGCGTGCCGCGACAGCGGTGCGTGTTCCTGCACGACATGCCTGCACAAACCGGCGAGCACTGGGTCGATCAAGCATTGCGCCTTGCGCGCACCACGCCCGCACAATGGCGCGAGCGCGATTATCCCTTCGATGAGGCCACTCTGCGCACCGCACCGCAGCTCCACGTCGGAGCGGCCGATCGCGCAGACGCGGAAGCCTGGCTGCGTGAGCGCGGTTGCGCCGATGTGCCACTGGTGTTGCTGCAACCGGGCAATTGGAAGATCAAGCGGAGTCGATACCAACGCCGCGAGGATCCCAAATTCTGGCCGGTCGCACACTGGGCCGCGCTGCTGCGCGCGATGCGTGCGACGCTGCCGAACGCGCATCTCCTGCTGTGCGGCGCGCCTGCCGAGGCGAGCGTGTGCGAAGCAATCGCGCGCGACGCCGATCTGGCGCAGGTACACATCGCGGCGAACGATCTGCCGGTACGGCGACTGATGGCCGTGCTCGAACGCGCCCACAGCATGGTCTCGGTCGACACCGGGCCCGCCCATCTCGCGGCGGCCATGGGTTGCCCACTCGTCGTGCTGTATGGCGGCAAGTACCGCCCGGAAAAATGGGATCGGCGCAGCCCCTGCGCCAAACCTGTGGTCAATCTCGTGGCATCGCCGCAGCCAGTGTCGACGATCGCACCCGAACAGGTCGCTGCGGCGTGGCGCTCACTCGCTTCACCCTGAACGACAAACCGCACACTCACAAAACCCTGCGAGCGCATCACACATCTCGCAGGATTTCCGTACTCGCCGCAACGACGTCGGCCGCGACCTGCTCGGCATCGAGACCGCGCGCGTCGAGCGTGCGGTTGCGCGCGCCGTAGACGCACCAACCCGGAATATCGGTTACGGAAAAAATGCCGATCGTCGGCGCACCGCTCGCCGCCGCGAGATGCATGATGCCGCAGTCGGCGCTGACGTAGAGCGACAGATTCGCCAACACGCCGCCGAGCTTGCGAAGGTCGGACGAAAAACAGGCGGGATACGCATCGCCAAGCTGCGAGCGACCGAAGCCGGGTACGATTTCGACGATGACGTACTCCGGGTAATGCCGCGCGAGCACGGCAAGAAAGCGCTCCCACCAATCGCGCGGATAGTTCTTCACGCCGGTGGCAAAGCCGTAGACACCGATCGCTCCGCGCGGTGGCGTGCCGGCGTCGGTTGTGATCAAGGCGTGCAGCATCTTGCGACCGCCTTCGCGCTCGGCCTCGCTCAAACGCAAATCCAGTTCGGGATACGTCCATGGCGTCGCCTCGTCCGCCACGCCCATCGTTTTGCGCAACAGATACACCGGCAACTTCGCCGCATGTTCGGGCGCTTTCGGTTCGACCAGCGCATGCGTGAGATGGCCGCTTTTTCTCGCCCCATCGAAGCCGATGCGAAACCGTGCTTGCGTGGTGCGCACGAGCAACCGATCCGAATTCGAAAACACATACGGATCGATCGCAAGATCGTAACCGGCGGTGCGCAAGGCCCGAAGAACACGCCAATAGCGCAGCGGCGCCTTACCAATGCTTCGGGGCAACACGGTCACGCGGCGCACCTGCGCATGGCGTGCGAACAGAGCGGGCGCCGCAGCGCAACCGCTGACGATGTCGACTTCCGCACCCGGAAAGCGTATCTCGAGTTCGTGCAACAAGGGCGCAAGCAACAACGTCTCGCCCAGCGTCTTCGTCGCCCGGCAGACGAGAATGCGATGAATGCCGCGTGCCGGCACAAACGCCACCGACTTCTGCTCAGCGGTTGACGTGCCGAGACGCCGCGAAAACCAACGCGCGACACGCCGCCGCAGGCTTTTTGCGGGGGAGTCGTTGCTGTGACGTATCTCGTGGGTCATGGTCGCGCTTTCCCCTCGTTGCCGCACTCCATTGTGCAAACGGCCCGACAGGCTCGATCGTGCCTACGTTCGCACATCGAAAAGGTGTCCGATGATGGCCGTTGCGGCCATCGCCAACGCGCTCCAGAGCAGTACGCGCAGCGTGCCGGCGAGGATCGGCGCACCGCCCGCCCGCGCCGCGATCGCACCGAGAGCGGCCAGCGAAACGAGCGAGGCGAAGGCGACGGTCAGGGCGAGGTGGCCCGGCGCGGCGAGCAGTACGGCAAGCAACGGCAACGCGGCGCCGAGCGCAAAACACAGCGCCGAGGTCAGCGCCGCCTGCAACGGTCGCGCGCGTTGTTCCTCGGTCAAACCCAGCTCATCGCGCAGATGGGCGCCGAGCGCATCGTGGGCGGTGAGTTTGTCGGCAACCTGCTCGGCCAATGCGCGATCGAGTCCACGGTTCATGTAGATGTTGACCAATTCCTCACGCTCGCCGTGAGCGTCGGTAGCCAGCTCGTGCGCTTCGAGTTCGCGTTCGGCGCGTTCGGCGTCGGCTTGCGAGGACACCGACACGTATTCGCCGGCGGCCATCGACAACGCTCCGGCGACGAGGCCAGCCACGCCGGCAACGACGACATCGCCACGTGCCGCCTCCGCACTGGCCACGCCGATGACGAGGCCGGCGGTGGAAAGAATGCCGTCGTTCGCGCCGAGCACCGCAGCGCGCAACCAGCCGACGCGATCGCCGATGTGGCGCTCGCGGTGCCGTCGCATCGACGGCGTGTCCTTGTGCCAGGAGCGCATCGATCAAACCTCGTGCTGTCCGCCAAGATCGTCGTGGTATTCCTCGTCGACCTCGAAGCGCAAGTGTTTGACGCTACGGCCGTGGCGACGCACCAGCTTCAAGGCTTCGATGCCGACCTTGATGTGTTTCTCGACATAGGTCGACGTGATCGCCTTGTCGCTGGCCTCGGTCTTCACGCCTTCGGGAATCATCGGCTGATCGGACACGAGCAGCAACGCGCCGGTCGGAATGTGGTTGGCGAAGCCGGCAGCGAAGATCGTCGCCGTCTCCATGTCCACCGCCATGCTGCGCGTGCGACGCAGCAGGTTCTTGAACTCCTCGTCGTGCTCCCACACGCGCCGGTTGGTGGTGTAGACAGTGCCGGTCCAGTAGTCGTGACCGAGGTCGCGGATCATGGTCGACACGGCGCGCTGCAATTGGAATGCCGGCAGTGCCGGCACGATCGGCGGCAGGTAGTCGTTCGAGGTGCCGTCACCGCGAATCGCCGCGATCGGCAGCACCAGATCGCCGAGTTGGTTCTTCTTTTTCAGGCCGCCGCATTTGCCGAGGAACAACGCCGCCTTCGGTGCGATCGCGCTGAGCAGATCCATCACCGTCGCCGCATTCGGCGAACCCATGCCGAAGTTGATCAGGGTGATGCCGTCGGCGGTCGCATTCGGCATCGGCCGGTCGCGGCCCTGCACCTCGACACCGTTCCACTGCGCGAACAGGTCGACGTAGTTGCCAAAGTTGGTCAACAAGATGTGCTCGCCGAATTGATCGAGCGGTGTGCCGGTGTAGCGCGGCAGCCAGTTTTCCACGATGTCTTTTTTGTCTTTCATGAAGGGGTTCCGTCGGGTTGCCGATGACGGCACATCGGCGCAATGGCAGGTCGTTGGTATCGCCGGCAAGTGTAAACGTTGCGTGCGCGTCATGCAGCCGCCGCACGGGCGCTTTGCTTTTTTCCAGCCACGCGGGATGATGGTGCGACACCCATTGCCACCGCCGTCGTTCCGGCGACTTTCAACAGCCAAAGGGCTGGTCAAGCCGGTCGACGCGCAAAGGAGTTTCCATGCTCGTCGCCTTCGCGTTCGCCATCATCGCATTGAGCGCTCTGTTTTTTTTCGGTCGTGGTTTCCTTGCCTGGGTCGTCGCGGCCGGCATCTGGCTGGTCGGCTGGCGCATCGCCGGCGTCGCATCGCCATTGCTGTTTGCCGCGACGGTATCGGTCTTGACGGCGGTCGCCGTCGTCTTCGGCGTGCCTTCGATCCGCCGCACGCTGATCACGCGTCGGGTGATGCCGATCTTCGCCAAGGTGCTGCCGCGGCTCGGCGACACCGAGCGCATCGCGCTCGACGCGGGCACGGTGTGGTGGGATGCGGAGCTGTTCTCGGGCAAACCCGACTGGAACAAGCTGCTCGATTTCAAGCCGCAACCGCTGAGCGCCGACGAACAGGCGTTTCTCGACGGCCCGGTCGAGCAGCTCTGCGCAATGCTCGACGACTGGCAGATCCAGCAACTGCGCGACCTGCCCCCCGACGTGTGGCAATTTATTCGCACCCAGGGTTTCTTCGGCATGATCATCCCGAAGCAATATGGCGGACACGGGTTCTCCGCGATCGCGCACTCGCGCGTGGTGACGCGCATTTCCTCGCGCTCGGTCGCCGCCGCCGTGACCGTCATGGTGCCCAACTCGCTCGGCCCCGGCGAGCTGTTGCTGCACTACGGTACCGACGCGCAGAAAAACTACTACTTGCCGCGCCTCGCGCGCGGCGAGGAGATTCCCTGCTTCGGCCTGACCGGGCCTGAAGCCGGCTCGGACGCGGCGGCAACGCAATCCACCGGCGTCGTCGAGAAGCGCATGATCGAGGGCAAAGAAACCCTCGGCCTGCGCCTGAACTGGAAAAAACGCTACATCACGCTTGCGCCGGTGGCGACGCTGGTCGGCCTCGCGTTTCGCATCCAGGATCCCGATCATCTTTTGGGCGACAAAGACGATCTCGGCATCACCTGTGCGCTGATTCCACACGACCTGCCCGGCATCGAGATCGGCCTGCGCCACGATCCCATGGGCGTGCCGTTCATGAACGGGCCGATCGTCGGCAACGATGTTTTCATTTCGCTCGATCAGATCATCGGTGGTCGCGACGGTATCGGCCAGGGCTGGCGCATGTTGATGGAATGCCTCGCCGCCGGTCGCTCGATTTCGTTGCCGGCGCTGAGCGTCGGCGCAGCGCAAATGATGACTCGCATCTGCGGCGCCTACGCGACCGTGCGCGAACAATTCGACACACCCATCGGCCGCTTCGAAGGCATCGAAGAACCGCTCGCGCGCATCGCCGGCAAAACCTACCTGATGACCGCCACGCGCACACTGACCTGCGGCGCGCTGGACGCGGGCGAAAAGCCGGCGGTGTTGTCCGCCATCGCCAAGGCGTATCTCACCGAGAGCATGCGCGAAGTGGTCACCGACGCGATGGACATCCGCGCCGGCAGCGCCATCCAGCGCGGCCCGCGCAACTCGCTGGCGCGCGCGTGGGACGCAGTGCCGATCGGCATCACCGTCGAGGGCGCGAACATCCTCACGCGCTCGATGATCATTTACGGCCAAGGTGCGATCCGCTGTCATCCGTTCGTGCAGAAGGAAATCCTCGCCGTCGCCGCGAACGATCTGACTGCGTTCGATGCGGCGCTGTTCGGCCATATCAATCTCGTCGTGCGCAACGTCGCGCGCGCGAAGCTGCTCGCGCTGAGCGGCAGCCGCCTCGCCGCCGCGCCGACGGTGCAGGACACGCGCCGCTACTACCAACATCTGTCGCGCTTCAGCGCCGCGTTCGAATTCGCCTCCGACCTCGCCATGGGCACGCTCGGCGGTGCGCTCAAGCGGCGCGAAAAACTTTCCGGTCGTCTCGCCGATGCGCTCGCCTATTTGTACCTCGCCTCCGCCGCGCTCAAACGCTACGAAGACGAAGCCAAGACCACCGCGCATCTCAACCTCGTGCGTTGGTGCGCGGAGCATTGCCTGTATCGCGTGCAGGAAGCGCTGCTCGGCGTCATCGAAAATCTGCCCACGCGACCGGCAGCATGGGCGCTGCGCCTTGCCGTTTTTCCGCTCGGCGCCCGCTTTCGCCCGCCTTCGGACGCACTCGGCGCGCGCGTCGCCCGCGACCTGCTCGAAGACCGCGAAGCACGCACCTCGCTGACCGAAGACGTCTTCGTGCCGCCGCCGAGCGACCCCGGCCTCGGCGCGCTCGAAGCCGCGCTCGACAAAGCCGTGCGCGCGATCCCGGTCGAAACCAAACTGCGCGATGCGGTGCGCGCCGGCACGCTCGATCGCGCACCGGGCCACATGCTCGACGAGATGGGCATCAAAGCCGGCGTCATCACGCAAGCCGAATACGATCTGCTGCAGGAGGCCGAAGCCGCACGCAACGAAGTGATCGCGGTGGATGCGTTCGACCCGGCGATTTTCAAGACCTTGCATTGAGAGCTCAAACGGCAGGAATACCTGCCGATCTGAAATTCTCCAAGGAGCATGTCCATTCTTTCATTCGCCGCGTCGGGCTTGTCGTTCCTCGTATTCGTCGTGAGCGTGCTTTGGAAAGTTCAACAACCATGGAGATTCCCCCGTGCAAGCATCCTGGTACTTCGACTTCGTCTCCCCGTTCGCGTATCTGCAACTGAAGCAGGCGCTGGCTTGGCGCGACCGGCTCGACATCGCACCCGTGCCGATCGCGTTCGGTGCGGTGCTCAAGCATCACGGTCAGCTCGGGCCGGCGGAAATTCCGGGCAAGCGCGAGTTCACCTATCGCTTCGTGTTGTGGCAGGCGGAGCGGATGGGAATTCCGTTGCGTTTTCCGCCTGCGCATCCGTTCAATCCGCTCGCCGCGCTGCGCTTGTGCGTGGCGGCGGGTTCGACCTGGGCGGCGGTCGAAGCGATTTTCGATCATTTCTGGCGCGAGGGGAAAGCGGGTGTCGTCGCGAGCGACCTTGCCGAAGTCGGTCGCGCACTCGGCATCGCCGACGTGGCAACCGCGATCGCCGAAGTGGAAGTGAAGGACGTGCTGCGCGCAAACACCGATGCCGCCATCGCCGCGGGCGTGTTCGGCGTGCCCACGCTCCACGTCGCGGGTGAGATGTTCTGGGGCAACGATGCGACGTCGATGATCGAAGACTGGCTCGCCGATCCGCATCGCTTCGACACGGCCGAGTATCGGCGCATCGCCACGCTGCCGTTCGGCGTCGAGCGGCGGCGCTGAGATTTCCTCGCTCTTCCGGCGAAGATCGAATGACGAGCAAAAAGGCGGGCGACCTTTACAATGCGGCGCCTCATTCCATTCGCCTGACACCGTGAGCCAAACCGATTCCGCCAATCCACCGTTGCTCGAACTCCACGATGCGCACCTGTTGCGCGACGGCAACGCCGTTTTGCGCGGCCTGACTCTGCGCATCGAAGCGGGCCAACACACGGCGATCGTCGGGCCGAACGGTTCGGGCAAGTCTTCGCTGGTACGCATGCTCCATCGCGACGACTACCCGCTCGCGCGCGATGGCGGCACGCCGCCGATGCGCTTGCTCGGTCGCACGCGCTGGGATGTGTTCGAGTTGCGCCGCCAACTCGGCATCGTCTCCGGCGATTTGCAGCAACGGCTGATCGATGAAAACCTCGTCGATGGGCTCGACGCGGTGGTGTCCGGTTTTTTCGCAAGCCACGTGCTCGCGTTCCATCACGCCGTCACGCAGCACATGCGCGACGCCGCAATGGCCGCACTCGACCGCCTCGGCGCGGCGCACCTCGCACAGCGCCGCTTCGCCACGCTGTCGACCGGTGAAGCGCGCCGCGTGCTGATTGCGCGCGCGTTGGTGCACGCGCCCGGCGCCTTGCTGCTCGACGAGCCGACCGCCGGACTCGACTTCCTCGCCCAGCGCACCCTGCTCGACGACTTGCGCCGCCTTGCGCGCGCGGGCACGACGTTGATTCTCGTCACCCATCACCTGGAAGAAATTCTGCCGGAAATCGATCACGTGATCCTGTTGCGCGCGGGCCGCGTCTTCGCGCAAGGCCGCAAGGCCGACGTATTGACCTCGGCCCAACTGAGCGCGCAATACCAAACGCCGATTCGCATCGTTGCGCACGAAGGCTACTATCGCGCCGAACTTGCCGACCGGGTGAGCTGAGAAGGCCATTTCGTTGCGCCCGAGCGGGTTTCGGAGCGCGGCCTTCCCGCCACGGCCGCACAGCCCCCGGCAAACCATACGTTGTCGTTGACAGCACGGCGACGCACTGGAATTCTCGGCCGTCGCAATCCAAGCACACACATCCGGAGGCGCGATGAAGGCGATGATTCGTCACTTGTATTTCTGGGTACTCGTCGGCATCGTACTCGGCGTGCTCGTCGGCTGGCTGTTTGCCGATCAGAATCCGATGCTCGTCGGCACGGCATTCAAAGCCTCCTCGCTGAAGTGGCTGGGCGATCTGTTCATCGCGCTGGTCAAGATGTTGATCTCACCGGTGATCTTCCTCACCGTCGTGCTCGGCATCGCCGGCATGAGCGACATGAAAAAGGTCGGCCGCGTCGGCGGCAAGGCGCTGTTGTACTTCGAAATCGTGTCGACCATTGCTTTGGTGGTGGGCCTCGTGGTCATGAAAATCGCACGCCCGGGGCGCGGCTTGCACATCGATCCCGGCACACTCGACACGGCGGCGGTGGCGAGCTATGCCAAGGCGGCGAGCGAGCAATCGGCGACGCAATTCATTCTGCACGTCGTGCCGAAAACCTTTCTCGACGCCTTCACCGCCAATGGCGACCTGCTGCAAGTGCTGCTCATCGCGATGCTGTTCGGCTTCGTTCTCGCGCGCCTCGGCGATACCGGCAAGACGGTTTACCACTTTTTCGAGGTGGCCTCGAAAGTGCTGTTCGGCATGATCCATCTGGTCATGAAGGTCGCGCCGGTCGGGGCTTTCGGCGCGATGGCGTTCACCGTCGGCAAGTACGGCATCGGCACCCTCGCGAGCATGGCCAAACTCGTCGGCCTGTTTTATCTCGCCAGCGCCTTGTTCGTTCTTTTCGTGCTCGGCGC
>JAFEFR010000081.1 GCA_018240485.1 Pseudomonadota bacterium | reverse complement strand
CGCGTTACAGCGACGGCTATTGGGGGCCGGCACCGATCGGGAAATTTCCGGCCAATCCGTTCGGTCTGCGCGATGTCGACGGCAACGTTGCCGTTTGGGTGGAGGATTGCTGGCACGACAATTACCTGCGCGCACCGGAAGACAGTCGTGCCTGGGTCAATTCCGGTTGTGTTCGCCACGTCGTACGGGGCGCCTCCTGGGGCAGTGCGCCGGAGCAGGTTCGTTCAGCCTTCCGCACGAGTTTGCCGACCGATGCGCGCAATTCCCAGGTAGGCATTCGCATCGCACGTGACTTGTAGCATAAGCGAACGAATGTATTTCGCGACATGCTTCGTGCGAAGATAGGCGCGGGGGAAGGCCTTGAGGAGTGCGTCCGCGGGAATTCGCGGATCCGACTCGCGCGAGGGGGTGGCATGAATATCCTGATTGTCGACGATCAGCAGTCGGCGCGTCTGATGATGCGCAAGGTGGTCGAGGATCTGGGGCTGGATGTGAGCGCCTTCGATTTCGGCGATCCGGTTCAGGCGTTGGCATGGTCGGAGAAAGAAACCGTCGACCTGTTGTTGCTTGACTACCGTATGCCCGGCATCGATGGGCTCGAATTCGCGCGCCGGTTCCGCAGGCTGCCAGCCAATCGCGATGTTCCCATCGTGCTGATCAGCGTGGTGGGAGATGAACCCGTGCGGCAGGCGGCATTGGATGCCGGTGTCATCGATTTCCTCGTCAAGCCCGTGCGTCCGCGTGAACTGCGTGCGCGCCTTCGCAATCTTCTGACCATGCGTCGACAGGGGCAGTCGGTCAAGGAACGGGCGCGGTTGCTCGAAGACAGATTGTTGTCCAATCTGCACGAAATCGAAGACCGCGAACGCGAAATTCTCTTTCGTCTCGCGAAAGCGGCCGAATATCGCGATTTCACCACGGGTGCGCATTTGTTGCGCTTGTCGCATTACACCGAAATGCTCGCCGAAGAGTTGAAGCTTTCCGAGGAGGAAGAGCGCCGGTTGACTCTGGCCGCACCGCTGCACGACATCGGTAAAATCGGCATTCCCGACGCCATCCTGCTCAAGCGCGGGAAACTCACCGAGGAAGAAATGCAAACGATGCAGAAGCATCCCTTGATCGGGTACGAAATCCTGCGTGACAGT
>JAFEFR010000080.1 GCA_018240485.1 Pseudomonadota bacterium | reverse complement strand
TGTCGAGATCGAGCGGTTTGAGCGCTTGCGGGCCGCTCGCGTAGGTTTTGCCGATGCCTTGGATCGAGACGATGGGGGAGGCGCTCATACTGCTCGCGTATGTTCGTCATTCCCGCGTTCGCGGGAATGACGGTGATGAGGGCTGAGAGTACTTCAAAAATCTGCCGCGCCAGGGACGCGCGGATACGGGATCGCGTCGCGGATATTGGCGAGGCCGCACACATACACGACGAGGCGCTCGAAGCCGAGGCCGAAACCGGCGTGGGGCACGGTGCCGTAGCGACGGAAATCGCGATACCACTGGTAGTGCGCGGGATCGAGCTTGAATTGCTTCATGCGTGCATCGAGCACGTCGAGGCGCTCTTCGCGCTGCGAGCCGCCGATAATCTCGCCGATGCCCGGCGCGAGCACGTCCATCGCGGCGACAGTTTTGCCGTCGTCGTTGAGGCGCATGTAAAACGCCTTGATCGCCTCGGGATAGTTCATCACCACCACTGGGCGGCCGACGTGCGTTTCGGTCAGGTAGCGCTCGTGCTCGGTTTGCAGATCGCTGCCCCAGGAAACCGGGTACTCGAATTTGTGGCCGCAGTTTTGCAGGATCTTCACGGCCTCGGTGTAGTCGATGCGCTCGAAGGGCGCGTTGACCAGCGCTTCGAGGCGCGCGATCGCGGTCTTCTCCTGGCGCTCGGCGAAAAATTTCATGTCGTCCATGCGCTCGCTCAGCACGGCCTTGAACAGATACTTGAGGAAATCCTCGGCCAGCGTGGCGTCGTCGTTGAGGTCGGCGAACGCGATCTCGGGTTCGATCATCCAGAATTCGGCGAGGTGGCGCGCGGTGTTCGAGTTCTCGGCGCGGAAGGTGGGGCCAAACGTGTACACCTTCGACATCGACAGACAATACGCCTCGACATTGAGCTGACCGGAAACGGTGAGGTAGGTTTCCTTGCCGAAGAAGTCGCGGTTCCAGTCGATCGCGCCCTTGTCGTCGCGCGGCAGGTTGGCGAGATCGAGCGTGGACACGCGGAACATCTGGCCGGCGCCTTCGGCGTCGCTGGCGGTGATGATCGGCGTGTTGATCCAGAAGAAGCCGCGCTCGTGGAAATAGCGATGCACCGCCTTGGCGAGGCAGTCGCGCACGCGCGTGACCGCGCCGAAGGTGTTGGTGCGCGGGCGCAGGTGCGCGACCTCGCGCAGGTACTCCATCGTGTGCGCCTTGGGCTGGATCGGGTAGGTTTCCGGGTCGTCCACCCAGCCGACGACTTCCACTCCGGTCGCCTGAATCTCGAACGCTTGCCCCTTGCCTTGGGAGGGCACCAGTGTGCCGGTCGCGACCACCGCGCAGCCGGCGGTCAGGTGCGCGATCTGATCCGCGTAGTTGGCCAGCGTGTTCGCCGCGACCACCTGGATCGGATCGAAGCAGGAGCCGTCGCTGACGTTGACGAACGACAACCCGGCTTTGGAATCGCGGCGCGTGCGCACCCAGCCCTTGACCGTGACTTCGTTGCCGGCGGCGATGGAACCCGACAATGCTTGCTTGACGCTGGCGATGGACATGCCTTGAAACTCCGTGAGTGCGGCCCACATTCGAGCGCGTGAGCGTGGTTGTTCTTGCGTGTCGTTCCGGCGGGGATGGTTGGAATGACGGCGCGAGAATGGAGCGCGCATGATAACCAAACCGCACGGTGCTGTAGAATTCGGATTCGCATGAACATTCAGATCACGCCCGCCGCGCGTACGCGCATGCAGCAGTTCCTCGGCACCCATCCCGAAGCCGCGGGCGTGCGCTTCGGCGTGCGCAAGACGGGGTGTTCGGGCTACGCCTATGTCGTCGACATCGCCGAGCGCATCGCTGCGAACGACCGGGTGATCGAGCAGGACGGGGTCAAGCTCGTCATCGACGACACCAGTCTCGCCTTCGTCGACGGCACCGAGATCGATTTCGCGCGGCAGGGCCTGAATGCGACCTTCGTGTTTCGCAACCCGAACGTGACCGGCGAATGCGGCTGCGGTGAAAGTTTCACGATCGATTGACGTGCCATGCGACCACGAGTGCGTGGCGACCTGGCCGCATCTCGGCGCGCTGTCCAACTGCGTTTTCGTCTACGCCGCGGCGGCGAAGCCGTCCCTGATCCTGCCCACGAACGGCATGGCGCGCATCGAGTCGGTGCGTTCGGCCGCGCGGGTTGGGGCGCGCAAGCACCGGCGACCAAGGCCGCTCCCCGCGGCGACGTTGCGCCAAAACCCTGATTCCACTACAATTCGCAGTTCTCCGCGAGGGTTTGATCCCGCGGAGCCTTGCCTCACCGGGTCTTGTTTGATCGGGCCGGGAGGCTGTCGCGACGAAAATCCCTTCGCGCGATATCCACAAGGAGCCACCATGCGTCATTACGAAGTCGTGTTTCTGGTCCACCCTGACCAGAGCGAGCAAGTGCCCGCGATGATCGAGCGCTACAAGTCGCTGATCGAGGGCGGCCAGGGCAAGATCCACCGTCTCGAAGACTGGGGTCGCCGCCAGCTTGCGTACCCGATCAACAATCTCGCCAAGGCGCACTACGTGCTGCTCAACATCGAGTGCAGCGCCGAGACGCTCAAGGAACTGCAAACCGGTTTCCGGTTCAACGACGCCGTGCTGCGGCACTTGATCGTGCATCGCGACGAGGCGCACACCGAGCAGTCGCTCATCCTCAAGAACAAGGACGACAAAGGCGGCCGCAACCGTGGCGGCGATGAGCCCATCGGTTTCGGTGGCGAAGATTTCGACGACCGACCGCGCACCCCGCGCGCCCCGCGTCCCGCCCCCGTTGCCGCCGAGTAAGAGGATTCCGCCATGTCGAAATTTTTCCGTCGCAAAAAATATTGCCGTTTCACCGCCGAAGGCGTGACCTACATCGACTACAAGGATCTCAACACCTTGCGTCAGTACCTCACCGAAACCGGCAAGATCGTGCCGAGCCGCATCACCGGCACCAAGGCTCGCTACCAGCGCCAACTAAAGTCGGCGATCGAGCATGCGCGTTTTCTCGCGCTGCTGCCGTACAGCGACGCCCACTAAGCCACGTTGTCGCGCGTAGCGCGACGATCACTCCTCCTCTCCTCCGCTTGCGGGGGAGAGGATACGAGGTGAGGGGGAAGCGCTGCGGTGTTGTGCCGCGCCACGTTTTACGGAAAAAGCGCCCCCTCACCCAACCCTCTCCCCCGAGCGTTGCTCGGGGGAGAGGGCTTGAAACTACGGTGTCGCGAGCACGCGCTCGCGACGACGGTTCCTTCCTCCGCGGCTGTCTGCGTGCGAGGGGTTTTGAAGCAGCACCTTTCGGACAACAACCACTGCTGCGCCGTACTCCAGAACGGCGCTAACGAATCGGAGACAAACATGGAATTGGTACTTTTGCAGAAAGTGAAAAATCTCGGCGGCCTCGGCGACAAGGTCAAGGTCAAGCCGGGTTATGGCCGCAATTTCCTCGTGCCGCAGGGCAAGGCCGTGCCGGCCACCGAGAAAAACGTGGCCGAATTCGAGAAACGCCGCGCCGAATACGAAGCCAAGGCGAACTCGATTCTTGGCGCGGCCGAAACGCGCAAGGCCGCGCTCGAAGGCGCCGCGATCACGATCAAGGCGAACGCCAGCCCCGAGGGCAAGCTGTTCGGCTCGGTCGGCCCGCGCGACATCGCCGAGGCGTTCACCGCGTCCGGCCATACGCTGGAGAAGAGCGAAGTCGTCATGGGCGAAGGCCCGATCCGCCACACCGGCGAGTTCGAAGTCCACGTCCACCTGCACGCCGATGTGCATACGACGGTCAAGGTGACGGTGACCGGCGAGGAGTGATCCTGGCCTGCGCTGTGCGCAGCGACGATTCGCGGTACGCGAGCTGACCTTGTGCAGTTCGACACCGCGGTGAAACAAGGCGCCGCATGGCGCCTTTTTCATTTTCACACCTTATCCACAAGCGAATTCACAGGGCGTTGTGCCAGCATGCTCGTACGCGACTCGCGCGCGCCAATCGCACGATGTGAGATGGGTAAGTGCGAGGATTCGCGCTGTTTGACATCGCATACACGCTGACGAAAACCGACTCATGGCCGCTTCTCCCGATCGCTTCTCTCCCTCTCGCATCGACGCGCTGCGCGTGCCGCCGCATTCGATCGACGCCGAACAGGCCGTGCTCGGCGGCCTCATGCTCGATGCGAACGCGTGGGAGCGTATCGCCGACAAGCTCGGTGAGGACGACTTCTATCGCAAGGATCATCGCCTGATCTTCCGCGCGATCGGCGAGCTGTCGAACAAGAACATGCCGTGCGATGCGGTCACGCTGGCCGACTGGTTCGAGTCGAACAAATTGTCCGAACTGGTCGGCGGATCGAGCTACGTCATCGAACTCGCCAACGCCACGCCGAGCGCGGCGAACATTGGCGCCTACGCAGACATCGTGCGCGAGAAGTCGGTGCTGCGCCAGTTGATCGACGCCGGCACGAAGATCGCCGGCGACGGCTTCCAGCCCGAAGGCCGCTCGACCCAGGAAATTCTCGAAGGCGCCGAACTCGAAGTGTTCCGCATCGCCGAAGCCGGCGCGCGCGGGCGCAAGGGCTTCACGCCGATGCGCACGGCGGTGAAAGAAGCGTTCCAGATTCTGCATCACCGCTACGAAAACAAGGGCGCGGTCACCGGCCTGTCGACCGGCTTCGCCGATCTCGACGACATGCTTGCCGGGTTGCAGCCGTCCGATCTGATCATCCTCGCCGCGCGCCCGTCGATGGGCAAAACCGCACTCGCGGTGAACATGGCCGAACACGCGGCGATCAAGTCGAAGAAAGCCGTCGCCGTGTTCTCGATGGAAATGTCGGCCTCGCAGCTTGCGTTCCGTCTCATATCCTCGCTCGGCCGCATCAACCAGCAGCATCTGCGCACCGGCGACATCCAGGACGAGGAGTGGCCGCGCGTGACCAGCGCGATCACGCTCTTGTCCGACGCCAAAATCTTCATCGACGATACGCCCGCCTTGTCGCCCGGCGAGTTGCGCGCACGCGCGCGACGGTTGAAACGCGAGCACGATCTCGGCCTGATCGTCATCGACTATTTGCAGTTGATGGCCGTGCCCGGTAGCAAGGAAAATCGTGCGACCGAAATTTCCGAAATCTCGCGCGGCCTGAAGGCGTTGGCGAAAGAACTCAACGTGCCCGTGATCGCGCTCTCGCAGCTCAATCGCTCGCTCGAACAGCGCACCGACAAGCGCCCGATGATGAGCGACCTGCGCGAATCCGGCGCGATCGAACAGGACGCCGACGTGATCATGTTCATCTACCGCGATGAGTACTACAACAAGGAGTCGGCGGACAAAGGGCAGGCCGAAATCATCATCGGCAAGCAGCGCAACGGCCCGACCGGGCACGTCAAACTGACCTTCCTCGGCCAATACACCAAGTTCGAAAACTTCGCCGCGGACAGCTACGGCAGCTACGATTGATCGCCCGCGAAAAACCCGGATTCGCCCGCGTGGCGCAATTCGGCGCAGTGTGCAAACGCGCTACGATGCGCGATCCGCGCGTTTCCCCGATCGAGCCATGAGCCGCACCGCCTTAGCCACCATCCACCTTGGCGCCCTGCGTCGCAACCTTGCGCGCGCGCGCGCGCGCGCGCGTGCGCAGGGGGCGCAGGTCATGGCGGTCATCAAGGCCGATGGCTACGGTCATGGCTTGGAGCGCGTCGCGCGTGCCTGCGCGGATGCCGATGCGCTCGGCGTCGCCGCGCTCGGCGACGGGTTGCGCCTGCGCTCGGCCGGCAATCGGCAGCGCATCGTCGTGCTGTCCGGCCCGGACGAGGCGGGCGATCTGGCCGAACTGCGGCGGCTCGATCTGGATGCCGTGATCCACCACGAGGCGCAACTGCGCTGGCTGGAAGCCGATGCCGATGCGCGTACGTTGCGCGTGTGGTTGAAGATCGATACCGGCATGCATCGGCTCGGCTTCGATCCGGCCCAGGTTGCCGACGCGCACGCGCGCTTGCGCGCCTTGCCGAACATCGATCCCGACATCGTGCGGATGACGCATTTCGCCGCCTCGGACGAATTCGACAACGCCTCGACCCACGCGCAGATCGCGTGTTTCGATGCAGCGACCGCGTCAGGCGTCGGCCCGCGTTCGTTGGCGAACTCGGCCGGCCTGCTCGGTTGGCCGGCGGCGTATCGTTCGACGAACGCGACGAACTGGGTGCGCGTGGGGGGGCTGCTGTACGGACTTTCCGTGGTCGAAGGCCGTTCGGGGTTGGACTTCGGCTTCGAGCCGGCGATGACCTTGTCGACCCGCCTCATCTCGGTCAAGGCGGTGGCGAAAGGCGAGCGCATCGGCTATGCGGCGAGTTGGGAATGCCCCGAAGACATGCGGGTCGGTGTCGCCGCCATCGGCTATGGTGACGGCTATCCGCGCAGCGCGCGCGCCGGGACGCCGGTGTTGGTCGGCGGTGTTCGCGCGCAGGTCATCGGTCGCGTGTCGATGGATCTTATCACGCTCGACTTGCGCAATGCGCCGTCGGCGCGGATTGGCGATGGCGTCACGTTGTGGGGTACCGGCCTGCCGGTCGAAACCATCGCCGCGCAGGCCGGCACGATCGCCTACGATCTCACCTGCGGCATGACGCGGCGCGTGTTGTTCGTCGAAGACGAGGACTAGTCGGGTGCGACGAAGCGGGGTGCATTTCACACACTTCGCGAGCGGCAGGTCATGGGATTTCCGCTGGAAACATGCGACAGTGTTTCTCGGAAAAAATGGTGCCAGTGGCGCATTCGCACGGTTTCGAGGGCGAAAATTCAGCAGGAATCGGCGATGAGCGAAGTCACTCAACTCTTGCAGCGTGCCAATGCCGGCGACGCCGCCGCACGCGAGCCCTTGTATCGCCTGCTCTATCCGGAATTGATGCGGCTTGCGCGCAGTCATCTGTCGCGCGCGGGTACGCTTTCGCTCGACGCGCCGGGTCTGCTGCACGATGCCTACCTGCGGCTGACCGCAAATCGTACGTTACCGGACACCAATCGGCGCGTATTCTTCGCCTACGCCTCGCGCGTGATGCGCAGCGTGATCGTCGATTACGTGCGCGAGCGCAACGCGCAGAAGCGGGGCGGCGGCGTGCAGAGCGTGACGTTGACTTCCGGCCTCGGCGAGACGATTTTCACCGAGCATTCCCTGACCGACATCGAGCGTGCGCTGACGGCATTGGAAAATCTCGACGCGCGTGCCTACCGCGTGGTGGAGATGCGCTACTTCGCGGGGCTCACCGAGGAAGACATCGCCGGTGTGCTGGAGGTTTCCGTGCCCACCGTCAAACGCGACTGGCGCAAGGCGCGCGCTTTTCTCTACGGACAGTTGTGCTGATTGCCGGATGATACGCGCGGTGGCGGATTTACGTCTGGCAACGCAAACAGGCAAACGGGTTTCGGGGAGCGGCCGTGGCTGACGACAAATCCAGTGGCGCAGACGATTCGCGCGTGGCCTGGCGCGAGGCCTTGCGCACGTTCGACGACTGGGTCGACGCGGATGCCCCGCGCCAAGCCACGCTGATCGCCGCGCTGGCCGCGCACGATGCTGCCGCGCATGCGCACCTGCTCGAACTGATCGCCGCCGACCGCGCGGCCGAGGGGCGGCATTTTCTCGCGGCTGACGCGATCGGTGACGCGCAGCCGCTTGGCGAGGACAGCGCGCCGTCCGATCTCGCTGGCGAGCGCATCGGTGCGTGGCGTCTGGACATGCTGCTCGGCGCCGGCGGCAGCGGCCAGGTCTGGCTCGCCACGCGGTGCGACGGCCTGCATGCCGGTCATGCCGCCATCAAACTGCTGCGCGGTGCGGCGAGCGATCGTCAGGCCCAACAGCGCTTCGCGCGCGAGGGGCGCCTGCTCGCGCGCCTGCAACATCCGCATATCGCGCGCCTGCTCGACGTGGGCGACGGCGCTCAGGGCCAACGCTATCTCGTGCTTGAGCACATCGACGGCGAGCGCATCGATCACTGGTGCGATCGCCAGAGCGCAAACATCGAGGCGCGACTGCATTTGTTCCTGCAGGTCTGCGATGCGGTGGCCTATGCCCACGCCAATCTGATCGTGCATCGCGACCTGAAGCCGTCGAACATTCTCGTCGGCGCGGATGGCGAAGCCAAGTTGCTCGATTTCGGTATCGCCAAGCTGCTCGATGCCGACATCGACATCGACGAAGCGGGCGAACTGACTCGCGCGGGCGGTGCGGCATTTACGCCGGAATATGCCGCGCCCGAACAATTCAGCGGCGAACCGGCAACGGTGGCGACCGATGTCTACTCGCTCGGCATCGTGCTCTACCTGTTGTTGAGCGGTCGCCGCCCCTACGGCGAGGGCAATGCCACGCCGATGCAGTGGGCGCAGACGATCGCAACGCGCGAACCACGACGCCTGTCGCAGGCTGCGGTGGACAAAGGCGACGACACCGAGCGCCACGCGCGCGTGCGCGCCGCGACGCCCGAGCAGTTGCGCCGCCGCCTGCGCGGCGATCTGGAAACGATTCTTGCCCGCGCGCTGAAGAAGGCGCCGGGCGAACGCTACGCGACGGTACAGGCGTTCGCCGACGACGTGCGCCGCTACCTGCGCCACCAACCGATTCGCGCACGCGCCGACAGCGCGGGCTATCGCTTGCGCAAATTCGTGCGGCGGCATCGCCTCGGCGTCGCCATGAGCGCGCTTGCGGTACTCGGCGTCGTCATCGGTGCGGCGAGCGTGTTGCGCGCGGAGCATGTCGCCGTACGCGAAGCCGCGCGCGCGCAGGCGGTGCAGCAATTCCTGATCGGCCTGTTTCAGGAGGCCGATCCGGCGCACGCGCAGGGCGAGAAACGCACCGTCGGCGATCTGCTCGATCGCGGCGAGAAAAATCTTCTTGCCAATCTCGACGACGCACCGCAGACCAAACTGGCGCTGCTGGCAGCCTTGGGTAATATCCGCGACCGGCTCGGCGACGGGCGGCGGGCCACCGCGCTTGCGCAGACCGCGCTCGACCTTGCCGTGCGCGAGTACGGCGCAGACAGCATCGAAACGGGCGATGCTCAGGCGAATCTCGCCGACGCGCAAAAGAGCGCAAGCGATTTCGCGCCGGCGGAAAAAAACTACCTGCAAGCGCGCACGATTCTGGAGCGCTACGCCGGCCAGCGTGCGCCGATGCTGGCGAGGCTCGCATCGAGCCTGGCCTTCGTTTACTTGCAGACCGATCGCGATGCGCAGGCGCTCGCCCAGTACACCGCCGCCATGCCGCAAATCGAAAAATTGTTCGGCGCGCAGAGCTGGGAGGCGGCCAACCAGAAATCGCTGCTGGCCGATCTTTACGCGAAGCTGGGGCGGCATGCGGATGCCGCCGCGCTGTATGCCTCGCTCGATCCCTTGCTCGATTCGGCGCCGCCCGAACATGCCCTCGCGGCGGCCGAGATTCGCGGCAATCAGGGCTATACCCTGATGAAGCTCGGGCGCACTGCCGAATGCGAAACGGTGTTGCGCAAGGCGGTCATCGAGTACGACCGCCTTGCCGGGCCCGACAACAACTACGCCGTCGCCGCATTGCGGACGCTGGGCTATGCGCAGGCCGAGGCCGGCGAATACGCGAAAGCCATGGCCACGTTCGACGATCTCGTCGCCCGCACCCGGCGTGCGTTCGGCGTGGCCACGGGCGAATACGCGCTCAACGAATCGTTTCGCATCGGCCCGATGCTGATGACGGGGCGCATCGGTGAAGCGACGACCACGATGCGCACCGCGCTCGATATCGCGCGCTCGGCTTCCGGGTTGACACCGGCCGAGCTGCGCAGCATCGAGCGGCGCTACGCATTGACCTTGATCTGGGACGGCAACGCGCGCGAAGCGGGCGATCTTCTCGACAAAATGCTGACGTACGAACGCGAAAACAAAGAACCCGCGTTCAAGCTCGCCTCCACGCTCATGTACCTCGCCGGCGCGCAATCCGCTCTCGGCCGATTCGCCGCCGCGCGCGCGAGCGCGCACGAAGCGGCAGGCATCTATGCCAGGCTGAATCGGCGCAACGACGCGGGCAGCGTGCAACTGACC
Organism: Pseudomonadota bacterium; assembly: GCA_018240485.1. Lineage (GTDB taxonomy): Bacteria > Pseudomonadota > Gammaproteobacteria > Xanthomonadales > Rhodanobacteraceae > Rudaea. The sequence goes on along the minus strand of JAFEFR010000080.1, from coordinate 1,071 downwards.
GAGGCGCTGGCCGTTTCCGGGCAGGGCTTCGGTGCCGAAGCGCTCGGCCTGGTCGATGCGGCCGAAGCGAACCTCATGACGCGCTTTGCCGCCGACAGCCCGAGGCTGCTGCTCGCGCGCGTCGTGCGTGCGCAGATTCTGCGCGCGGCAGGGCGCGAGAGCGAAGCCGCGGCCATCGATGCCGCCGCACGCGCGATGTTGCAGCGAGACGTCGGCGCGCAGTTGCCGTCGGTGCTGGTCATGGTGTTTTGACGCGGCGGGCAGTGGCTGCGCGTCGTTTGTCGAGGGCGACGCTTGTTGACGGATCGAAAAAGGACTAAATTCAGTCCACGCAAACGGAGCGCCCCACCATGAGCCTTGCTTCTTCGATCAAGCCGATCAGTTACTTCAAGGCCAACGCCGCCGAAGTGCTGGAGAAAATCGCGATCACTGGCGAGCCGCTGATCATCACCCAGAACGGCGAGGCCAAGGCCGTGGTGCAGGACATCGCCTCGTACGAAAAGACGCAGGAAACGCTGGCGCTGCTGAAATTACTGGCGATGAGCGATGAGGATATTGCGGCTGGCCGATACAAACCGGCACGCGGAGTCATCGAGCGGCTGCGTTCCAAACACAAGGTGGGTTGATGCGCTTCCAAGTCGTGATGACCGACGGAGCGGGACGCGATCTCGCATCGATTCACGAGTACATCGCCGCGAACGATTCCCCCGCCAAGGCAGACCTCATCCTCGATGCCCTGCTGAGTGTTGTCGATTCGCTGGAGAGCATGCCCGAGCGCGGCAGCCGCCCGCGCGAACTGCTAGCAATCGGGCGCAAGGAATACCGCCGGGTCATTCATGGGCCATGGCATATTTTTTATCGCGTTATCGGGCGCACGGTTTACATCGGCGTGATCGCCGACGGCCGCCGCGACTTGCGCACATTGCTGGAGCAACGCCTGCTCGGCGCGTGAGCGTGCAATGGCGCCACCGCACGCGCGGTGCTACGATGCCATGGCAAACCTTGCCATACGAGGCCAGCCATGGCGACGATGAACATTTCTCTGCCCGATGAGCTCAAGGCATTTGTCGA
>JAFEFR010000007.1 GCA_018240485.1 Pseudomonadota bacterium | reverse complement strand
TTCTTGTCGAAGTATTCGTCGCGGCTCTTCGCCCATGCGGTCGGGAATTCGATGAACGGCAAGCCGACGACGGCACGGAAGCCATGCTTCAGATACGTCGCCGCCTGCGCATCGGGAAACAAGTAGTTCTCGTTGCAGCAGGTGGTGCCACCGCGCAGCATCTCGGCGATCGCCAACTCGATGCCGTCGCGCACGAACTCGGGCCCCATCACGCGCCCTTCCGCCGGCCAGATGTGCTCGTTGAGCCAGGTCATCAGCGGCAGATCGTCGGCGAGGCCGCGCATCAGCACCATCGGGTTGTGCGTGTGCGCGTTGACGAGGCCGGGGATCAGCGCGTGCTCGTGCAACTCGACGCGAGCGGCATTTGGGTATTTTTCGCGTGCGACTTCGATCGGCAGTACGTCGGCGATGACCTCGCCCGCGAGCGCGACGGCGTGATGGTCGAGCACGACGCCGTGCGGTTCGATGGGGATGACCCAGCGCGCTTCGAGAAGTTGGTCGACGATCGTCATAGGCTGCTCAGGCACCGGATGGACTGCTCTTCCCTTCTTCCGCTGACGGGAGAAGGTGCCGAAGGCGGATGAGGGTGGCTCAACCGAAGGATTGCGTTTCTTCCAGCGCCCCTCACCCGAAGCCGCTGCCGCGGCTTCGACACACCCCGTTCGGCATCCTGCCTCACCCTCAGTCGGCTGTCGCCGACTTCGACCCGCCAGCGGGAGAAGTGAAAATGTTTCTCAGCCTTTCACGCGACCGACGTACTCGCCCGTGCGCGTATCGACACGGATGACCTCGCCGTTCGGCACGAACAGCGGCACGCGCACGGTCGCACCGGTTTCGAGCTTGGCCGGCTTGCCGCCGGAGCCCGCGGTGTCGCCCTTCACGCCGGGGTCGGTTTCGGTGATCTTGAGTTCGACGAAGTTTGGCGGCGCCACGGTCAGCGGCGCGCCATTCCACAGCGTGACGATGCAGACCTCATTGCCCTTGAGCCATTTCTCCGCGTCGACCATCGCCGACTTGTCGGCGGCGATCTGCTCGTGCGTATCCGGGTGCATGAAGTGCCAGAACTCGCCATCGCTGTAGAGGTACTCCATGTCCTGATCGAGCACATCGGCCGGTTCGAGCGAATCGGTCGACTTCATCGTCAGCTCGACCACGCGGCCGGTCTTGATATTGCGGTACTTCACGCGCGTGAACGCCTGGCCCTTGCCCGGCTTCACGTATTCGGTGTCGACGATCGAGCACGGATAGCCGTCCACGATGATCTTCATGCCGTTCTTGACGTCGTTCATGCCATAGCTGGCCAT
>JAFEFR010000079.1 GCA_018240485.1 Pseudomonadota bacterium | reverse complement strand
GAAATCTTCCCGTGCCGTTGCACTTCAAAGCCCTCTCCCTCGCCGCTGGCGGCGGGCGAAGGCTTCCCGTGTCGCGGCACGTCAAAGCCCTCTCCCTCGCCGCTTGCGGCGGGGGAGAGGGTTGGGTGAGGGGGCGCCTTTCGCTCGTTCCCAAGCGCAAGATCAAGATCAAGAGCCCCCCTCACCCCAACCCTCTCCCCCGACGATACTGCCGTCGGAGGAGAGGGAGCCGTGTCCTTCCTCTCCCCCGACGATAACGCTGCCGGAGGCGAGGGCGCCGTGTACTTGCCATGCGCGCCCGCGCCGATGCCGAGGTAATCGCCGAAATGCCAATAGTTCAGGTTGTGCACGCTTTCGCGCCCCGGCCGCGCATACGCCGACACTTCGTAATGGCCGAAACCCGCCGCGGCGATGCGCGTCTGACAGGCCTCCTGCATGTCCCAGGCGCTGTCCTCGTCCGGCAGTGGCGGCGGGTTTGCGGCGAATGACGTGTTCGGCTCCAACGTGAGTTGGTAGTGCGACAGATGCGGCGTGTCGAACGCCATCGCGCGCTCGATATCGGCCAGTGCGCCGTCGATAGTCTGCTGCGGCAGCGCGTACATCAAATCGAGATTGAGGTTGTCCAGGCCGTCGTCCTGCGCGCGCTTGATCGCGCGCTCGGCCTGTGCCGCATCGTGAATGCGACCGATGCGTTGCAGCGCCGCGTCATCGAAACTCTGCACGCCGAAGCTCAGCCGATTGATGCCGGCGCGCCGGTAGGCTTTGAAGTCGCCGTGTTCCACCGTGCCCGGATTCGTCTCCATCGTGATCTCGATGCCGGGCGCGAACGCGAGCCGCGCGGCCACACCATCAAGAATGCGCGCCATGTTCTCCGGCGCAAACAGGCTCGGCGTGCCGCCACCAAAGAAGATGCTGCGCAGCGGGCGGCCTTGCGCCAAGGGCAAATCGCGATCCAGATCGGCCAGTAGCGCCGCGACGTATTCGCGCTGCGGCAACGCCTGCGGCGCATTGTGCGAATTGAAATCGCAGTACGGGCATTTGCGCACGCACCAGGGGATGTGGATGTACAGCGACAGCGGTGGCAGCGAAGGCGACATGCGTACAGTGTAAAGGTTCGCAAAGTTACAACGCATGTTATAATCCGTTCGAAACCGGAGGCACCAAGCCATGAACGCCAAACTCAAGATCACCACCATCGGCAATTCCGCCGGCGTCATCCTGCCGCGCGAATTGCTCGCCAAGCTGCGCGTGGACAAAGGCGATTCGCTCTACGTCACCGAACTGCCGGACGGCATCAAGCTGATGCCGTTCGATCCGGACTTTGCCGCCAAGATGGAAGTGGCCGAGTCGATCATGCGTCGGCGCAGAAATCTGTTGCGTCGGCTGGCCGATAGTTGAGTGCCGTCATGATCCTCTGGCTCGATCGCGAACTGATCCTCGCCATCCACGACCGTCAGCTTGCCGAGCACGGCGGCGCATCCGGCGTGCGCGATGAAGGATTGCTGCAATCGGCGCTGGCACGGCCGCAGCAAATGCACGCCTACGTCGAGCCCGAACCCGACCTCGCCGATCTCGCGGCGGCGCTGGCATTCGGGCTGGCGCGCAACCATCCCTTCGTCGACGGCAACAAGCGCACGGCTTCGGTTGCCTGCGAGGCTTTCATCGAACTCAACGGTGGCCGCTTGAGTGCGGACGACGACGAGTTCTACCCGCAAATGCTCGCCCTGGCCGAAGGTCATCTCCCCGCCGAGGCGTTTGCCGCGTGGCTGCGCGCGCACCTGCACGGCACGCGCGTGCAGGAAACCCCGGCGCGTTATCGCAGCACGCTCAAGCCGAAAGCTGCGCGCGCAAAGCGGCCAGCGCCAGGCCGCGATGGCTGATGCGGTTTTTCAGCGCGGCTGCGAGTTCGCAGGTGTCCGTGCGTTCACCAATCCGATCACCTGTTTCTTGCCGCCGGTGCGGCGAGCAACGCGGCGGTGTACCTGAATTGCGGCGCCGTGTCGGGCGCGTGATACACATTGAAGTCGCAGCGCGCGCATTTGCGCACGCACCAAGGGCCGTGGATGTAGCGCGAGAGCAGCGGCAGGTTTGCGGTGCAAGACGGCGAACTCACGATCACGCCATTTCGGCTTGCACCGCTTGCAAGTACTCCAGTGCGGCAGCTTCCGACTCTTCGATGGCGATTTCGACGGCGCGCTTGGCGGCGTCGAGGAGGGCGGCGGCGCACTGCTTCGCCGCGAACGCTGCTTCGACGGATTGCCGGATGGCTTGCTGCACGTGCTCCGGTGCTTGCCAGACGAGGAAGCGTGCAATGTCGTTCGGGTACAGCTCGATCTGCCCGGACGAGCCGCGCAACCATTTTTCCACCTGTGACTGGCCGGCGCGGCTATTCAGATACACCGATAGGTACACAGGGTCGATGGCGCCCGGTTTGGGGCGCAAGACGGTGACATGGTTATCGGGCAATGCCTCGGTTGCGTGCAGGTAGGGTGCCGTGCGGCCAATGGTGCCAACGCCGGTGCCGTTCATCAGCACGTCGCCGTGGCGAATCGTGAGCGCGCGTTTACCCGATGAGGCGGTGCGGTTCTCGGCGTCCAATCGCACCTCGCCGTTGACGACATGCTTGGAATTGACGACCGGCAAGCCCTGGTCGGCGTAGTCCGGCTGTGCGCCGCGCTCGTTAACGGTGAGCAGCGTTTGCAGCGCGCATGAGCGTCCGGTGGCACGAAGGCGCGCCTCCAACTCGTCGCAGCTTGGCTTGAAGTGCTCGGCATCCAGCCGCCCGGCGGCGAAAGCGTCGCGGCTGCTGCGGACGTAGCTCAGCGGCTGCGGCGGCTGCCAGTCGGCCAAGCCAAGCGCCACGAGTAAGAATTGTTCTGCGCTAGCAATCGAATCAGAGGCGGACTTGCGCATCGCGTAGGCAGATGCGACTTCCGACGCAACTTTCGACTCGAACGCCGAGCTAAAACGTGGCACAAGAAGCCGGTCGATCTTGGAAATGAACAGATTGAGTTGAACATTTCCTGTCGCTTCGCGCAGGGATTGCGTCCGTCCGTACGTGCGCTTTTGCCCTCGGCCTCGCGCTTGCGTTCGATCTCGATCAGGCTTTGTACTGTCCACGGCTGACCGGCGATGTCGTCGATGGTCTGACTGACCGACGGAATGTCGGGAATCTCGACGAAATAGTTGGGGTTTTTGCGATGCCACGCGACGGATTCCACGCCGTTGCACCATAGCGCCAACGGCGCGCCGGTCGCGTGTGCGTAGGAACGCAGTTGTTCCTTGCCGTCTTTGAACTTGCCTTGTTTGACTTCGACCATCAGGTACGGAACCGCTGGACGATCGGAGTCCATGACCACGATGCCGGCGCGCTTGGAAGTGTCGCGACCGAACGTGATGGCGAACTCCACCGCCAGGCGCGAGACCGGATACTTGTAGTGTTGTACGAGCCGATGCAGCCAGAGCTGGCGCACCAGTTCCTCGCGCTTGGCCTGCACGTCCTTGTCGCGCACGAGGCAGCGCACGTAGTCTTTGTTGGACTTGACCGATAAGCGACTTTCGACGGATTCAGTGACCTGTTTGCCGAACATTTCGGTCAGCGCGCCCGGGTCGAGGTCGCACAAAAGCTCAAGGATTCGCATGTATTCCCTTTCGAGTGTTACGTATCGACACGCAGCGCGTGTCAACGCAGGGCGGCCAGTGTATCGCGCAGATGGCGCTCCTGTCGGCGCGTCGTGTCGTCGGCAGCGGCGACGCATTCGAGTACGGCGCGCAATACGGTGAGCGGCAACGTGTGCGAGTGGGCGAGGATGCCGCGTTCGCTGTGGCGATGGAATGCGGCGGGATCGAGATCGTCGAAGGGGCGCAGATCGACCCAAGTTTTCGAGTTCAGCGGGCCGCCGGGCACGCCGAGGAAATAGCCGCCATAGGGTCGCCCGTGAAAGCAGGGCGGCGTTTCCGGGCGGCCATGTGCGCGGCTGGTGAGCAAGCGGGCGACGATGTCGTCGCCTCGTGGAACGGCCAGTATCAGCAAATACTTGGGTTCAAGCTTGCCCGTGCTGAGGTCGGTGTAGAACGCTTCGTGGCGGTAGATGTCGCCCGGCTGCACGTCCTTGGTGTTCCGATTCAGTGTGTTTGCGCGGCTTCAAGGCCGACGTATTCGTCGGCACTGGCAAGGATCGCTTCGCGGTGAGGATCATTCGCGGCCAGCGCCAGGCGATAAGGGATGCGCTCGTCGTTGCCACGACCGCCGTCCCAGATTTCCGCCCATGGGCCGAGTTCCTCGTGGGTGACATCGACCATCGGTTTGGACAGGCTGTCGCGGAACCGCGCGGCCAAATCGCCCATGACGCGCAACTCGCGCTTGGTGAAATGGCTGTCGTCAAAAGCGACCTTCGCTACGATCAGTTCGCGTGTGTAGTCGATGATTTTCTCGGGGGCAATGTCGATCGCCGCGGCGAGATCGGGTTCCAGCGCGTCGAACTCCTGATAGAACTCGAACGGCACCGGGCCCATTTTCCACGCGCGATAGTCCATGCCGGTAACGCTGCGTCCGGTCTGGCGAAAGTGTTCGAAGTCGAGCAAATAGAGCAGCTTGATAAGCTTGATCTTGCCGCAGTAGCGCGTGTTCTGTGCGAAGAACACGATGGCATGGATCAGCTTTTCGCGCTCGTGGGAAACGATCATGGCCGTAGCGGGCTGCGCGGGATGATGCGAACGATAGGTCCTGCAGGACGCTATTGCAACCTTGCCAGCAGGTATTCGGTTCAGAATCGCGCTGCAAGCAATTGGCGCAGGCGCGCCAGCGCCACGCCGCGATGGCTGACGCGATTTTTGATCGCAGCATCGAGTTCGCCGGCGGGGCCGTGCG
>JAFEFR010000078.1 GCA_018240485.1 Pseudomonadota bacterium | reverse complement strand
GGGGAATTATATCGGGCCGCCGGGTAGGGATTCAATGAAGAAACGGCGGTTGGTACTCAGGCGAAGCGATTTTTCGCTCGCATGGCCTGTTGCTTTTCGCGGGCGAAATCGCGATTTTTTTCGGCGGCGCGCTTGTCGTGATCCTGCTTGCCCTTGGCCAGGCCGAGCTCGACCTTGACGCGGTTGCCTTTCCAGTACATGGCGGTCGGTACGAGGGTGTAGCCCTTGCGTTCGACTGCGCCGACGAGTTTGTCGATCTCGGCTCGGTTGAGCAGAAGCTTTCGTGTGCGCCGATCCTCGGCGACGACGTGCGTCGAGGCCGAGAGCAGGGGAGGGATCGATGCGCCGAACAGAAAAATTTCGCCATTGCGCACGATCGCATAGGATTCGACGATGCTGATGCGACCGGCGCGCAGGCTTTTCACTTCCCAGCCCTGCAGGGCGATGCCAGCTTCGTAGCGCTCGTCAATGTGATATTCGTGCCGGGCACGCTTGTTCAGGGCGATGGTCGTATCGGTTTTTTTGTTGTCTTTGGCCATGGAAGATACTTTTGAACCGCTGTGCGGCTGCCGGCATTACGCTTTAGAATCGCGCAATGCGCCATCGTACATTGTATACATCTGTTGAGGGATTCTGCCGGGCGCCGCTGGTTGCCGGCGCTCACGGGTGCGGGCGGTTGCGATGATCCAGATCCGACGCAGCGCGATCGTGCGCCACGGGTGTGCGCACATGTTCGATCTGGTCAATGATGTCGAGGCGTATCCGCATCGATTCAACTGGTGCGCCGATGCGCGGGTGCTTGCGCGCGAAACCGATGCCGTGGTCGCGCGCCTGGAAGTGCGCCTGGGTACGGTGACGCAGGCTTTCACGACCCGCAACACATTGGAGGCGCCGGCACGAATTTCGATGCGGCTCGTCGAAGGCCCGTTCCGCACACTGCAGGGCGATTGGCGTTTCGTGCCGCTGGGCGAGGTGGGCTGCAAGATCGCATTTTCGCTCGATTTCGATTATTCCGGTTTGATGGGGCCGGTGCTGCGCAGCGGATTTCAGAAGCTCGCAGACCGCATGGTCGATGAATTTTGTCGCGAGGCCGACCGTGTCCCAGTCTGATGCCGATGTTGCAACAAGTTCTGCGATTTGTGTGGACGTCGTTTATGTCGATCCGCACGGGCAAGTCGTGAAGCGCGTGCGCATTGCTGCCACGGCAACGGTGGGCGAGGCCATTCATGTCGCGAACATCAGTGCGGAATTGCCGGCGGGTTTCGTTCCGGAGGCCATCGGCATCTTCGGTCGCAGACTCGATGAAAAGGCCGCCCTGCGCGAGGGCGATCGCATCGAACTGTATCGGCCGCTGCTTGCCGATCCGAAACAAGCGCGGCGGCGCCGTGCGGAGAAACAAAAAGAACCTTGAGATGTGCCTGTGCTGCCAGCGATGGAAGTACGGGAACGAGACTTACGCGCCGTCGTCGCCGCGTTTTTTCTTGTCTTCGTCGGGGCGCTTGTCGTCCGGATATTGACGCTTGTATTTGGTCGCGAGGCGGATCAATTCGGCGGGGTCTTCCGCGAAATAGTCGCCGTCGATCTTGGCAAGGCTGTCGCCCTGGAAATACAGGGTGAGATCTTTGGTATCCATGCGGCCATTGCCACGGCGGTACGTCGAGATGTAGTCCCAGCGACTCTGCTGGAACGGGTTGACGACCGAAGGGCTGCCCATGGTCAGCATGACCTGACGCTTGGTCATGCCGGGCTTGAGCGATTCGACCTGGGTTTTGCTGAACAGGTTGCCCTGCTGGATGTCCAACTGGTAGATCGGGTTGCAGGCGCCAAGCCCGAGCGTGAAGGCGGCCAGTGCGACGATGCGCGAAAGTTTGTTGCGAACGAGGTTGGGTCTGGCCAGATTCATGGTCGGTGCGGCAGGGCGGATGACGCACGATGATACACTAGGCGCCGGCTTCAGCGCGTGCGCGATGCAGGCGCGGTATTCAGGTGCTACTCATATGGAAACTCACGATCTGCGCAAGGCCGGGCTCAAGGTGACGCACCCGCGCATGCGCATCCTGGAAATTCTCGAAACCTCCGAGGGCAAGCATTTGACCGCGGAGGACATCTATCGGCGCCTGCTCGAACACGACGACGAAATCGGCCTCGCAACGGTGTATCGCGTGTTGACCCAGTTCGAGGCGGCCGGGCTCGTCTCCAAGCACAACTTCGAGGGTGGCCAGGCGGTTTACGAGATCGATCGTGGCAAGCACCATGACCACATGGTCGATCTCGATACGGGCAAGGTGATCGAGTTCGTCAGCGAAGACATCGAACACCTGCAACGCCAGGTCGCCGAGCGCCATGGCTACGTCATCGAAGACCACAGCCTCGTGCTTTACGTGCGAGCGAAGAAGAAAAAATGACCGTCCCCGCGTCAGCGCCGGGCGATCAGGGCTTCACCGATTTCAACATGCTCGCCGCGTGCGCGAGCGTCGCTTGCGTGATTTCGATGCCGCCGAGCATGCGCGCGATTTCATCGCGTCGCGCGTTGCCGTCGAGTGATTCGACGCGCGTGTGCGTTGTCTTGTCATCGTGCGACTTGGCCATGCGCAAGTGCTGATGGCCTTGCGCCGCGACTTGCGCCAGATGGGTGACGCACAGCACTTGCCGATGCTTGCCCAAGCGGCGCAGTTTTTGTCCGACTACTTCGGCGACGGCGCCGCCGATTCCGGTATCGACTTCGTCGAACACCATCGTCGCCACAGCATCCGCGCTGGCATCCTCGCGGCCGAGGGCGGCGACTTCGATGGCAAGACCAATGCGCGACAACTCTCCGCCCGAGGCCACCTTGCGCAACGCGCGCGCCGGTTGCCCAGGATTGGCGGCGACCAGAAATTCGACGCGCTCGTTGCCGTGCGCATCTGGCGTGTTTTTCTCATTTGGCTCGATGGCGGCCTGAAAGCTCCCACCGGACATGCCAAGTTCCGCCATCAGTGCGCCGACGCCCGAACTCAAACGCGCCGCGGCCGACTGGCGCGCGACGGATAGGGCCGCCGCTGCCTTGCTGTAGTCCACTGCCACGCCGCCGCGCTCGCGTTCGAGCTTGACCAAGGTCTCGCCAGCGCCGCGCAGACTGTCGAGCTCATCGCGCAGTGTTTGCGCATGCGATTTCAGTTCCGTCACAGGGCGGCGATGCTTACGGCTCAGTTCGTGCAGTTTGCCGATTTGCGCTTCGGCTTCGGCGAGTTTGTCCGGGTCGAGATCGAGCGCGTCGCGGTAGCAGGTGAGCGCGGCATTCGCCTCGTCAAGCTGGGCGCTGGCGGCGGCCAGTACCTCGCCGATTGCGGCAAGCTGCGGGTCGCTGTGGGCAAGGCGCGCAAGTTCGCTCTGCGCGCGATGCGTCAGGCGCAGCAAGGTGAATTCGCCGTCGCCGTCGAAGAGTTCCGCCAGCGCGTGCGTGCCCTGGATGAGTTGCCCGGCGTTGGACAGGCGCTTGTAGCGCTCATCGAGAGCCGCGATTTCCGCGGGTTCCAGTGCGTGCCGATCGAGTTCTTCGACCTGATGGGCAAGCAAGGCGATGCGCTCGGCGTGATCGTGCTCGCCGTGCAACGCGCGCACGCGCGCATCCAGCGCGCGCCAGCGTTCGGCGAGCGTTGCCAGTGGTTGCAGCAGCGCTGCGTGTCCGCCAAAAGCGTCGAGTAGCGCGAGTTGATGGCGTTTTTCGAGCAATGCCTGGTGCTCGTGTTGGCCATGGATTTCGATCAGACGTTCGGCCAGCGCCTGCATTTGCGCCAAGGTCGCGGGGCGACCGTTGATCCACGCGCGGGAGGCGCCCTCGGCGCGAATCACGCGGCGCAGTGTGCAGGCATCGTCGTCGTCGAATGCTTCCTCGCGCAACCAGGCGCTGGCGGCGGGCGCGTCGGCGAGATCGAATTCGGCGATCAGTTCGGCGCGCTCGCAGCCGTGGCGCACCACGCCCGCATCGGTACGCTGGCCGGACAGCAGCAGCAGGCAATCCACCAGCAGCGATTTGCCCGCTCCGGTTTCGCCGGTGATGACGGTCAGGCCTTGCGCGAAGCCGATTTCGGCCTCACCGACGATGGCAAAATCCTTGACGAACAACGTTTGCAGCATGGGCTGATGCGATCGAATGGGCGCGCGCACGCTAACACGCAGGAGGCGAAGCGCCAAGACGGGGGCGGGCTCTTGCCGCGCGCATGAAGGAAACGCTGTTGACCCTGACGAAAGAGGTTGTTAGCGTCGCCGAATCGTCACGAACGAAAACTCATGTCCGCCCATTTCGGCCCGCATTCTTCCGGGCATCACCAGTTGGATCAGCGCGCACGGCAATTGTTGCGCACGCTGATCGCGCAATACATCGCCGATGGTCAACCGGTCGGCTCGCGCACGCTGGCAAAAAATTCGGGTCTGGATGTCAGCCCCGCGACGATCCGCAACGTGATGTCCGATCTCGAAGAACTCGGCTTGCTCGCAGCGCCGCACACCTCCGCTGGGCGTGTGCCGACGGCGCAAGGCTACCGCGTTTTCGTCGACAGCCTGCTGGAGTTGAAGCCGCTGGATGAGCCGCAGATCGATGCCTTGCGCCGCGAGCTGCCGATGCAGGCACCGACGCAAGATTTGCTCAGTGGCGTGTCCTCGCTGTTGTCCGAGGTGACGCATTTCGTTGGTGTCGTCACCGTGCCCAAGCGCGAGGAGTTTCCGTTTCGGCATATCGATTTCGTCGCCATCGGCGGCAACCGCGTACTGGTGATTCTCGTTTTCGCCGACAACGAAGTGCAGAACCGCGTGATCGTGACGCCGCACCTGTACTCGCCGAGCGAGCTTGAGCAAGTTTCCAATTTTCTCAACGCGCACTACGCGGGATTGCGCATGAGCGAGATCCGCGAGCTGCTCAAGAAGGAGATGCGCGAAACCAGCGCGCGCCTGCATCAGCTCATGGTGGCGGCTGCAGAGGTGACCAATCCCGCGTTTTCCGATCGCCCCGGGGCGGACATGCTCGTTGCGGGGCAGGTCAACCTGATGGGCACCCAGGCGGCGGACATCGACAGCCTGCGCGAATTGTTCGAAGCGTTTCAGCGCAAGCGCGACCTCTTGAGCCTGCTGGAAAATTGCTCGCGTGCCGAGGGCGTGCGCTTGTTCATTGGCGAGGAATCCGGCTTCAACCCGCTCGGTGCCTACAGCCTCGTCACGGCGCCGTATGGCGTGGAAGGTCGCGTGCTTGGCGTGCTTGGCGTGATCGGGCCGACGCGCATGGCCTACCAGCGCGTGATTCCCGTGGTGCAGGCAACGGCGCAGGTGCTATCGCACACCTTGAGCGAGCGCGGCGCGTGAGCGCGCGAGCGGAGCGCTTGCCGGCGCTCGATTTGTTGCGATTCATCGCGGCGCTCGCGGTCTTTGCGTTCCATCTCACCTATCGCGGTGCGGTGTACGAGCGCTACACCACGATCACCTTCCCCGAACTCGATGCGTGGACGCGCTACGGCTATTTCGGCGTCGATCTGTTTTTTATTTTGAGCGGGTTCGTGATTTTGCTCACCGTGGAGTGCGGGCGCGGCTCGCCCGGGCATTTCGTGGCCTCGCGCGTGGCGCGGCTGTACCCGGTGTTCTGGGTGGCGGCAACACTCGTGTTTCTCCTCACCTTCACCCAGCCCGAGCCGTTCAGTGTCGGTTGGAAGGACTATTTCTTGAACCTCACCATGCTGCCGGGCGATTTCGGTGCGCGCGCGGTTGACGGCGTGTACTGGACCCTTGCAGTCGAGTTGCGGTTTTATCTTGGCGTTGCCGTGTACCTGATTTTTTTGCAGCGTTGGATTGCCATCGATGTCATGTTGGCGTTGTGGTTGTCCTGCATCGGCGCCTCACTGTTTTTGGCCGTCGCACCGGATTGGCTGCATGCCGTCGCGCTGACCCGGCACGGCGCTTTGTTTGCGTTCGGCTGTCTGTGTCTTCGCTGCCGACAAGCCGGGCTCACGCCGTGGCGCGGCGTGCTCACGCTGGCGGCGGCGGTGTGTTCGGTGATGTGCGTGGTCAACCAGATTCCTGCCATTCCGCAGGAATCCCCCGAGGTTTTCTCACCCGTCGTGGTGGCCGCCATCGGCATCGCTCTGATTGTGGTGTTCGCCGTGCTGTGCGCGGCGCCGACGTGGCTCGCTTGGGGCGGCAACCTCGCCGTTGTGCTGGGTGGATTGTCCTACCCGCTGTACCTCGTGCATCAGAAACTCGGCTATCTGACGATGAACCTCACCGCCCCCGTGCTTGGGCGCTGGGGCGCGCTGCTGCTGGCGCTGATTCAAGCGCTTGCTCTCGCCGCGGCGCTGCACTGGGGCGTCGAACGCGTTTACAATGCGCGCCTGCGGCGGTGGCTGGAGCCGAAACTGCGCTTTTTTGATCGTTTTGCGGGTACTGCGCAAGGCGGGCCACGCCCCGATTTGTCCACGTCTTGAATCCCGGACGCGGCGACCCCAAAACGAGACGGGTTACATTTTCGACTGTCCCGCCGGGCAGCACAGGCTGTCGGGCGCCTTATTGATGGAAATCATGGAAAACACCAATCCCCTTCACCCAGATGATGACGGCCTCGCAGGCCAAGCGGCGGACGCGGCACAGCACGATGCCGAGGATCTCAGCCGCAAACTCGCCGACTACGAAAGCAAGCTTGGCGACATGCGCGATCTGTTGTTGCGCGAACGCGCCGAGATCGAAAACCAGCGCAAGCGCTTGCAGCGCGATCTGGAGCAGGCACGCAAATTCGCCAACGAACGCCTGCTCGGCGACCTGTTGCCGGTGTGCGATGGTCTCGAACGCGGGCTGGCGGTGCAAACCGCCGATGCGGGCGGCCTGCGCGAAGGCATGGAACTGACCCTCAAAGCACTGCTGAAGGTGGCGGAGAGCAATGGCTTGAAGCAGATCGACCCGGTCGGCCAGCCATTCAATCCCGAGCAGCATCAGGCCGTGAGCCTGATCGATGCGCCGCATGCCGCGCCGGATTCGGTCGTGGCAACGATCCAGAAGGGCTACGTGCTCAATGATCGTCTGCTGCGCCCGGCGCTGGTCACCGTGGCCAAAGCGCCGAGCGCTTGAATCGGCATTGTCAGACCCCCAAGTTACCGTCATCCGCGGCCGCTGAGCCGCACATCACTTTTTCGGAGATTTCACCATGGGCAAGATTATCGGTATCGACCTCGGCACGACCAACTCCTGCGTCGCGGTCATGGAAGGGACAACCGCGCGCGTCATCGAGAACGCCGAGGGTGATCGCACCACGCCTTCGATCATCGCCTTCAAGGACAGCGAAGTGCTCGTCGGCGCCACCGCCAAGCGTCAGGCGGTGACCAATCCCAAGAACACGTTCTACGCAGTGAAGCGTTTGATCGGTCGCAAGTTCACCGATGCGGAAGTGCAGAAGGACATCAACCTCGTGCCGTACAAGATCGTGGCGCACGAGAATGGCGACGCGTGGCTTGCGACTGCCGACGGAAAAAGTCTTTCGCCGCAGGAAATTTCAGCGAAAGTGCTGATGAAAATGAAGAAGACCGCGGAAGACTTTCTCGGCGAACCCGTCACCGAGGCGGTCATCACTGTGCCTGCGTACTTCAACGATTCGCAGCGTCAGGCGACCAAGGACGCCGGTCGCATCGCGGGCCTGGAAGTCAAGCGCATCATCAACGAGCCGACGGCGGCCGCGCTCGCTTACGGCATCGACAAGAAGGGCGGTGATCGCAAGATTGCGGTTTACGACCTGGGCGGTGGCACGTTCGATATTTCGATCATCGAAATTGCCGAAGTCGATGGCGAAAAGCAGTTCGAAGTGCTGGCGACGAACGGCGATACGTTTTTGGGCGGCGAAGACTTCGACAAGCGCTTGATCGACTTCCTGGTCGAGGAATTCAAGAAGGAATCCGGCGTCGATCTCAAGAACGACTCGCTCGCCCTGCAGCGCCTCAAGGACGCCGCCGAACGCGCCAAGATCGAACTGTCCAGCGCCCATCAGACCGAAGTGAACCTGCCGTACATCACCGCGGATGCGTCGGGCCCGAAGCACCTCAACCTGAAGCTCACGCGCGCCAAGCTCGAAGCACTGGTCGGTGATTTGATCGACAAGACCATCGCGCCGTGCCGCACGGCGATCAATGACGCTGGCCTGAAAGTGTCCGACATTCATGAGGTGATCCTCGTCGGCGGCCAGACGCGCATGCCCAAGGTGCAGGACGCGGTCAAGGAATTCTTCGGCAAGGAGCCGCGCAAGGACGTCAACCCCGACGAAGCCGTTGCCGCAGGCGCTGCGATTCAGGGCGGTGTGCTCGGCGGTTCGGTCAAGGATGTGCTGCTGCTCGACGTCACGCCGCTGTCGCTCGGCATCGAAACGCTCGGTGGCGTGATGACCAAGCTGATCGAGAAAAACACCACCATCCCGACCAAGGCCGCGCAGACGTTCTCGACCGCCGAAGACAACCAGACTGCGGTTACCGTGCACGTGCTGCAAGGCGAGCGCGAGCGCGCGAGCGCGAACAAGTCGCTGGCGAAGTTTGATCTCGCGGGGATCGAACCTGCCGCGCGTGGCATGCCGCAGGTGGAAGTGTCGTTCGACATCGACGCCAACGGCATCCTGCATGTGTCGGCCAAGGACAAGAAAACCGGCAAGGAGCAGCGCATCGAGATCAAGGCGGGCTCGGGTTTGAGCGAGGACGAAATCCAGCGCATGGTGCGCGATGCCGAGGCCAACAAGGAAGACGACAAGAAATTCCACGAACTCGTCGCCACGCGCAACAAGGCCGATCAGCTCGTCCACGCCACGCGCGCGGCGATTAAGGATCATGGCGGCAAGGTCGACGGCGCGCAGATCGGCGCCATCGAAACCGCGCTGGCCGACCTGGAAAAAGTCATGAAGGGCGAAGACAAGGATGCCATCGAGGCGAAGTGCACGGCGCTGGAGCAGGCTGCGCAGTCACTCGCGGCAGCAGCTTCGGCCGGCGCCGGCGCGAGTGATGCCGGCGCGCACACCGAAGCCGGTGCGGCGCCGAAAGACGATGTCGTCGATGCCGAGTTCACCGAAGTCAAGGGCGACAAGAAGTAAGTTCGGCTTCCTCTCCCCCGTGCGAGCACGGGGAGAGGGTAGGGTGAGGGGGAGGCATATCGAGAATGCGGGGCGTCGCATGAATTTGCAGCGCTGCCCCTTCACTCTTAGCTCTCTCCCCCGCTAGCGGGGGGAGAGGAACAGTAGGAGCCGCGCTGCGCGCGAATGGTTATGGAAAAAGGGCGACTGGAAGCATTTACCGACGGTGTGATCGCCGTGATCATCACGATCATGGTGCTCGAATTGAAACCGCCGCACGACGCGACGTGGCACGCGCTGCTTGGCAACTGGCCGGTGTTCGTAAGCTATGTGGTGAGCTTCGTCTATGTCGGTATCTACTGGAACAACCACCACCATTTGATGCATTTGGCCGAGCGCGTCGATGGCAAGGCGATGTGGGCGAATCTGCATTTCCTGTTCTGGCTGTCGCTGTTTCCGTTCACCACCGCGTGGGTGAATGAAGCGCATGGCGAGCACGGCGAATTTCCGGCCCCCATTCCTGCGGCCTTGTACGGCGTGGTGTTGCTGATGGCGGCGCTGTCCTGGATTCCGCTGGCGAAAGCGCTCGTCGCGTGCAATGGCGGCACCGCATCGGAGTTGGCCAAGGCGCTGGCCAGCAACTGGAAAGAGCGGTTGTCGCCGGTGCTTTATCTTGTCGCCATCACTCTGGCGGTGTCGGCGGCGCTATCGTCGACATGGCGTTACGCGACGATCATTTCCGGGTTCTTGTATGCGGCAGTGGCATTGATTTGGCTCGTGCCTGACCGACGCATCGAACGGCATGTCATGCCGAAACCATGAACGTATTTCCATGAGCAAACGTTGTTACTACGAAGTTCTTTCGGTCGAGCGCACGGCAACGGACGGCGAGCTGAAAACCGCTTTCCGTCGTTTGGCGATGAAATATCACCCGGATCGCAATCCGGGCGACAAGGACTGCGAGGCGCATTTCAAGGAGGCGAAGGAAGCCTACGAAACCCTCAGCGACAATCAGAAGCGCAGCCTGTACGACCGGCATGGGCATGCGGCGTTCGAGCAGGGCATGGGTGCTGGTGGGGGATTCCACGCCGATGTCGGCGATATTTTCGGCGATATTTTTTCGGACATTTTCGGTGGCAATCGCGGCACGCGTCAGCGGCGCGGCTCCGATCTGCGCTACATCCTCGAACTCGACCTGGAAGAAGCGGTGTTCGGCGTCGCCAAGACGATCGACGTGCCCACGCTGGCGGGGTGCGACAAATGCGATGGGTCGGGCTCGTCCGATGGCAAACTGTCGACCTGCAACACCTGCCAGGGGCATGGCCGCGTGCGCATGCAAAACGGCATTTTCTCGGTGCAGCAAGTTTGTCCGCATTGTGCCGGCAGCGGCAAGACGATCGCCAATCCGTGCAAGACCTGTCATGGTGAAGGCCGAGTTCGTCGCGAGAAAAAACTTGAGGTGAAAATTCCCGCAGGCGTCGATACGGGCGATCGCGTGCGCCTTTCCGGTGAAGGCGAGGCCGGGCCCGCTGGCGCGCCCGCGGGCGATCTCTATGTCGAAGTGCAGGTGCGCGAGCATGCGATCTTCCAGCGCCAGCAGGACGACCTCTACTGCGAAGTGCCGATCCGCTTTTCGCAGGCTGCGCTCGGTGCCGATCTTAACGTGCCCACGCTCGGCGGCGAGGCGACGATCAAGATATCCGCCGAAACCCAAACCGGCAAACTGTTCAAGCTGCGCGGCAAGGGCGTGAAGAATGTGCGCAACGGCCACGTCGGCGATCTGCTCTGTCGCGTCGTCGTCGAAACGCCGGTCAAACTGAGCAAGCAACAGAAGGAGTTGCTGCAACAGTTCGAGGACAGCTTCGGTGGCGACCATGCCGCACACACGCCGCGGGCGTCGTCGTGGCTGGACAGCGTCAAGCAGTTCTGGGATCGCGTGACGACGTGATTTTTCCCGCCTTTGCCGGGGGAGGCGTTGCGGCACAACGGCAACGCCTTTCCCGTAATCCCTCTTCGATCGCATCATCCCGACGGAAGAGAGGGCGAAACCTACTTTTTCGGCGCCGCAATTTGTGAAAGGTAATCTGGCGCGCTCGCGATACGTACGAGGTGCGGATGCTGCAAGCCGCCGTGGTAGTCGACCGGTACGGTGCGGTATTCGTCCTGATACTTCAGTAGCAGTTGAATCGGCGCTTTGTCGGTTTCCGCCGCGACGATGGCTTCCTTGAGCGTCTCGGCTTTGTAGGCGTGGCCATTCACCGCGATCAAGGTGGTGCCGGTGGAGATACCGGCCTTGAAGGCGGGGCCGTTCCAGCGCACGTCGGCAATCTGACCGCTGCCGCCGACGACGAGACCGATGGAGTAGGCAAAGCCGATCTTGTGCCGCGCCGGAGATTGTTTGTCGGAGTTTTTCTCGAAATCGCTGGGCTTGTCGTCGTACACCAGTTTCCAACCTGACGCGGCGAGGCCATCGAGCAGCGATGGGCGATTCTCGTCGACGTAGCCGTGCAGCAGCTTCGCCCAGTCGTAGGCGGCAACACCATTCAAGGCGGCGACCACGTCCTCGAAGGTGTAGGTTTTGGTCACGTAGCTGCCGTTGTCGATGCCGAAAAACGCCTTGGCGAAATCGTCCAGCGATTTGCTGCCGTGCGTGAGCGCGCGGATTTTCGCATCCACCGCCAGCCACATCATTTGTCCGCCGCTGTAATACTCTTCGCTCATCTGCCAGCTGCGATACGGCAACGGGGAGCGATGCGCGGTAACTGGATCGTTGGTCGTGTCGCGCAGCGTGCGCCACTCGAAGCCGGGGCGGTTGCGATCGTACTTGGCCGCCACGAGCGCCAGTGCATCGCGAAACTGTTCGCCGCTCCACATGCCCGAGCGCGCGGTCAGCACATAGCCCCAGTATTGCGTCTGCCCTTCATACACCCACAGCAGGGAATCGCCCATGGCGACGTTGAAATTGGGCGTCCACAAATCGGCCGGGCGGCGGAACTTGCCGTTCCAGGAGTGAGTGTATTCGTGCGCCAGCAAATCGCGCCCCGGTGCGTTGTCGCTCCAGTCGGTGAAATAGTCGGTGCCGAGGCCGTTTTCGCTGGATTGATGATGTTCTGTGCCGTTGCCGCTGAGCACGTCGGACAGCGAAAACAGAAAATCGTAATGATCGTAGTGATGCGAGCCGAACAGCTTTTCGGCCTGCGTCACCAGTGCGCGATGGGCTTTCAGTTGCTCCGGCGTCATCTCCAGATACTTCGGCGCATCGGCAACCATGTCGAGATGCACCGGCGCCGCGCCGCCGGGATTCAAATCGACGCGCTTGAAATGCTTGCCTGCATAGACGGGAGAGTCGACCAGGTTGTTGAACGTCACCGGTTTGAAGGTCGTCGTGTCGCCGGCCTGCGAAGCGGTTTCCAGCGCCGTGCCGAACTGCCACCCGGTGGGCAAGGTCATGCTCGGCACGAAGGAAATGCCGCGCGTGAAATAACCTGCCGGGTAGAGCGATACCTTGCTCCATTCCATGTCCAGCATGCGGTCGGTGATCTCGAAACCTTCATCGTCGCGGCGTGGGGACAGGTACTGGAATGCAGCATCGATATTGGCGACGCCTTCCGG
This sequence comes from Pseudomonadota bacterium, assembly GCA_018240485.1. Taxonomy (GTDB): domain Bacteria; phylum Pseudomonadota; class Gammaproteobacteria; order Xanthomonadales; family Rhodanobacteraceae; genus Rudaea. The sequence goes on along the minus strand of JAFEFR010000078.1, from coordinate 533 downwards.
CACATCGACATGGAAAGCAAAGACATCGTACTTGTCGCGCGTCCACGCCAGTGGCTTGCCGTTGGCGCTGAGCGTGAGACCAGCCAGCATGCTGATTGGCCCGCTCGGCGAATGATCGCCGGGAATCCACTGTGGATACAGCAGCGTCAAGGCACCGGCCTTGACCGGAATGGTTTCGCGGACGCGGAAGATGCCTTGCCCGGTGTCGTTGGCGTCCACATGCAAGGTCAGCGTGCCGGGATAGGGCACATCTTGCGGCGGCGGTACTTGCGTTTGCGGATTCACATCGGCATGCGCAGTGCAGACAAATCCAAGCGTGACAACAAGACCGGTGAGATGTGAAAAAAGCGTACGGCGGCGCGAAACGAGCATGGCGAATTCCAGGGCCGAAAATCGAGTGCGGACGTTACCAGTCTCGTGCGTTGTCGGCAAAGGCCATGCGCCATGGCGGCACGGGCGCATGTTATGGTGGACGGAATTTTCTGGAGTCCACGATGAAATCGCATCGCTTTGCGCTGTCGGCCTTGTTCCTG
>JAFEFR010000077.1 GCA_018240485.1 Pseudomonadota bacterium | reverse complement strand
GCTCGTCATCGACGCCGGCGCGCTCGATCTCGCCGACGTCGCCCTCGGCGACAGCATTGCCGTGGCCGGGGTGTGCTTGACCGTGATCGCGCACGAGGGGGCGCGTTGGAGCGCCGATGTGTCGGCCGAGACCCTGCGCTTGACCACACTCGGCACGCTCGCGGTCGGCGATGCGGTCAATCTCGAAAAGGCGCTGCGCCTGGCCGACCGACTGGGCGGGCATCTCGTGTCGGGGCATGTCGATGGCGTCGGCCGCATCGTGCGCGTCGATGACGATGGCGGTTCGCAGCGCTGGGTGTTTCGCGTGCCGGTGACGCTTGCGCGGTACATCGCGGTCAAGGGGTCGATTTGCGTCGATGGCACGAGTTTGACCGTGAATGCGGTCGAAGCCGATACGTTCGGCGTCACCCTGATTCCGCACACGCTGGCGATGACGACGTTTGCGGCGCGGCGTGCGGGCGATGCGGTCAACATCGAGGTCGATGTGATGGCGCGCTATGCCGAGCGGCTCGCGCAGGTCTGACATGCGCTGGCTTCGCCACCCCATCGGCGCGCTGATCGCGGAGCTGGCGCTCCTCGCGCTGCCGCTCAACGCGGCCTACCGCTTCGCCATGCGCATCGTCTACCGGCTCGACCCGATCTGGGGCGCGCTGTTCGCGCTGGTTGCCGCCATCGTCGCCTGCAACGCGTACCACCTCTACGCGCGTTTCCTCGCGCGGCGTGCGGCGGACGAACTCGCGCCATCGCGCGCGCGCGGTGCGTTGTACGGGGCGGGGCTGGGTGCGGCGTTGATGTTTCTCTGCGTAGTGACGGCGGGTATTGCCAGCGGCAGTGTGCGCTTCGAATCGGGCGAAGGCTGGCGCCTCGCCGGCTTGCCGGGCGTGGCGATTCTCGCCGGCGCGTTCGAGGAACTGGTCGCGCGCGGCGTCGTGCTGCGCAATCTGGAAAACGTGTTCGGCAGCGTCGCTGCGATCGTGCTCTCCTCGTTTTTGTTCGCCGTGCTGCATCTCGGCAATCCGAACGCAACGCCGCTGTCGATCGCCGCGCTCGGCATCGAAGGCGGGGTGATGCTCGGCGCGGTTTACGTCGCCACGCGCTCGTTGTGGTGGACGTTCGGCATTCATGCGGCCTGGAATTTCACCCAAACCGGCGTATTCGGCCTCGCCGATTCCGGCCACCCTGGCACGGGGTTGCTGCGCACCGAAATCGAAGGCCCGGCCTGGCTCAGCGGCGGCGCGTTCGGCATCGAAGCCTCTGCCGTCAGCGCGGCGCTTTGCGCTATCGTGGCGGTCGCGTTCTTGATTCATGCACACCGGCACGCGCAATTCGTGCCGCCATTCTGGAAACGACATCATGCAATTTGATCCGATCGAAGACATCGTCGCCGACGTGCGCGCCGGGCGCATGGTCATCATCGCCGACGACGAAGACCGCGAGAACGAAGGCGATCTGATCATGGCCGCGCAAGCGGTGACCGAGGAGAGCCTCGCCTTCATCGTGCGCCATTCCAGCGGCATCATCTGTCAGCCGATGCTGCGCGCGCGGCTCGACGAATTGCAATTGCCGCAGATGGTGAGCGACAACAGCGAGAGCCATCGCACCGCGTTCACGATCTCGGTCGACTACCGCCACGGCACGACCACGGGCATCTCCGCGGCCGACCGTGCGCGCACGATCCGCGCGCTCGCCGATCCGACCTCGCAGGCCGCCGATTTCGCGCGTCCGGGCCATATCTTTCCGCTGCGCTACAGCGACGGCGGCGTGCTGACGCGCGCCGGCCACACCGAGGCGACGATCGATCTGGTGCGTCTGGCCGGCCTGCCGATGTTGTCCGGCATCCTCGTCGAGATCGTCAACGACGACGGCACGATGAAGCGCGGCGAACAGCTGATCGCGTTCGCCCGCGAACACGGGCTCAAGGTCGGCACAATCGCCGACCTGATCCGCCACCGCCTGCAGACCGAGAAGACCATCGCGCGCGCGTTCGAGCGCGAGGTCGAGACCGAGTTCGGCCCGTTCCGTCTGGTCGGCTATCGCGATGTGCTGTCGAACCTGCCGCATTTCGCCCTCGTGCGCGGCAGGGTCGACGACGGCGAGCCGGTGCTCGCGCGCGTGCATGTGCGCGACACCTTGAGCGACGTACTGCATCTGACCGGCGCCGCCTGTGGCATTTCGGTCAGCGCGGCCTTGCGCCGCGTCGCCGCCGAAGGCCGCGGCGTCGTCGTCGTGCTGGCCGATGCCAAGGAGGGTGCGAGTGCGCTCGACCGCCTCCATGCCGGCTCCGAACGCGATGGCGACAGCGGTCACGACGGACGCCAGCACGGGCTCGGTGCGCAAATTCTCGCCGATCTCGGCGTGCGGCGTTTGACCGTTCTCGGCACGGCACGGAAATTTCTCGCATTGCGCGGTTTCGGCCTGGAAATCGCCGGCTACGAAGAGCCCGCCGCGCGTTGAGGCAGGCGCGCGGTTACACTACGCAGTGCGGAATCCACCGCGCCGACTCTCGTTTCCGCATGCCGCATTATTCCGGCGAATTGCGCCCCGTTCCGACGGCGCGGTTTGCCATCCTCGCCAGTCGCTGGAACCCCGGCATCGTCGATGTGCTCGTCGATGGCGCCATGCGCGCGTTGCGCGAGCACGGCATTGCCGAGGCGGCGATCGATCTCGTGCGCGTGCCGGGTGCGTGGGAGATTCCGCAAGTCGCGGCCGATCTGGCACGAGCCGGCGGGCACGCGGCGATTCTCGCCTTGGGTTGCGTGGTGCGCGGCGACACGCGGCACTACGAACATGTCGCCGACAACTGCGCGCAGGGGCTGATGCGCGTTGCGCTCGATCACGGCATGCCGGTGTTGAATGGCGTGCTCGCGGTCGAGCGGCATGCCGATGCGCAGGCGCGGGCCGGCGGCGCGCACGGCAACAAGGGCGAAGAAGTGGCGCTGGCAGCCATGGAAATGGTGGATTTGCGCGCACGCATCGCGATGACGCGCGTGGCGTCCGGCTATCGCCATGACCAGGCGCCGGCCGCGACCGGCGATGCGAAACAATGACACATCGGAAATGAAGACATGAAGGCACACCCCCCTCGCCGCACCGACGGCATCGACCTCGTCGCGCGTTCGCGCGCACGCAGGCGTGCCTTGCAGGCGATCTACGCCTGGCAGATGAGCGGCAATACCATGCCGCGCGTGATGGAGGAGTTTCGCCACGAGCAGGATATGGAAATCGCCGACCTCGACTATTTCGAGGATCTTCTGCGTGGCGTCAATCAGCACTGCGCCGAGCTCGATGCGAGCCTTGCGCCGTATCTCGATCGCGACGTTGCGCAGATCGATCCGATCGAACGCGCCGCGCTGCGTCTGGCCGCCTACGAATTGCAGCATCGCATCGATGTACCGTATCGCGTCGTCATCAATGAGGCGATCGAAGTGACCAAACGTTTCGGCGCCGAACACGGCCATACCTACATCAACGGTGTGCTCGACAAGCTCGCCGCGAAGTTGCGGCAAGCGGAATACGCAGCCAGCGGTCGCGGTTGAGCCGGAGCGAGGATGATTTCCTGGGAGGAGGCGAAGGTGGCGGCACTTTCTCTGCCCGGTGCGCAGGAGCGCGATCATTTCGGCAGTCCATCGTTTCGGGTGGATGGCAAGATTTTTGCGCAGATTTCCGCGCGCGGCGGTTCCGAGAGCCGCGCCGTGCTCAAGTTGTCGCCGGCGGATCAAACGGCGTTGATCGCCGCCTTTCCGGAAACGTTTTCCTCGATCCCGTCATGGGGAAAGCATGGCTGGACGTACGCGCAACTGGATTCGATCGATGCGATGCTGTTTCGGGATGTGCTGGTGAAGGCCTGGCAGCGGGTCGCGTCGAAGAAACGCATCGCACTGTTCGAGCAAACAACGCGATGACGCGTATGGCTGGATCGATCGCGCATGACCGAATTTGATTTGATCGAATCGATCCGCACGCGTTGCGCGTCGACGCGCACGGATGTGCTGCTCGGCATCGGCGACGACGCGGCCTTGCTGGCGGTGCCGCCCGGACAGGCGCTTGCGGTCAGCACCGACACGCTGGTCGCCGGGGTGCATTTTTTTTCCGACGCCGCGCCGTTCGACATCGGCTGGAAATCGCTGGCGGTAAACCTTTCCGATCTTGCCGCAACGGGTGCCGTGCCGGCGTGGGCGACCTTGGCCTTGACCCTGTCGAGCGGGGACGACGCCTGGGTGTCGGCATTTGCCGACGGGTTCGCCGCGCTTGCGCGCCAGTTCGATCTCGCCCTCGTTGGCGGCGATACGACTCAAGGACCACTCTCCATCACCGTGACCGTGCACGGATTCGTGCCGGCATCGCTCGCATTGCGTCGCGATGCGGCGCAGGTCGGCGATGCGGTGTTCGTGACCGGCACGCTCGGCGATGCGGCGGCGGGCCTGGGCTTGTTGCGGGGCGATCTGTGCGCCGCACCGGAAACGGATACGCCGAACGCGCATCGTGCCGCCCTCATCGAGCGTCTCCACCGACCGACGCCGCGCGTTGCGCAAGGCTTGCTGCTGCGCGCGCGCGCGCGCGCCTGCATCGACGTGTCCGATGGCCTCGTCGCCGACCTGGGCCATATCTGCAAGGCCAGCGGCGTCGGTGCGGAAATCGACCTGATCCGACTGCCGACCTCGCCGGCATTGCGTGACTTCGTCGGCGACGAGGCGCGCGCGGCGCTGCAACTCGGCGGTGGCGACGATTACGAGTTGTGCTTCACCGTGCCCGAGCAACAGGTTCCGGCATTGATCGACGCGCTTGCGCGCAGCGGCGGGGCGGTGACGCGCATCGGCCGCATCGTTGCCGGCGCCGGTGTGCGTGTGTGCGACGCGGGCGGCAACGACGTCGCTCGGGGACGGGCCGGCTGGGAGCATTTCGCGGCATGAAGCTCGATGCCAACCAGCGCGCCGTCGTGTTGCGCGATGCCGCAGGCTGGATCGCCTGCGGATTCGGTTCGGGGTTGAGTCCACGGGCGCCGGGTACGGTCGGATCGCTGGCCGCCTTGCTGCCCTGGTTTGCGCTGCGCGAGCTGGCGTGGCCATGGTATCTCACCGCGATCGCGTTCGCCTTTGCGATCGGCGTTGCCGCTTGCGCGCGCGTGGCGCAGCGAATGCGCATCGAGGATCCCGGCTTCATCGTCTGGGACGAATTCGTCGGTCAATGGATCGCTCTGACGCCGCTGTTGTGGATGCCGTTCGCGTGCTGGCATCTCGTGGCGGGATTCGCCCTGTTCCGGCTGTTCGACATCGTCAAACCCTGGCCGGTATCGTGGGCCGATCGCCGCGTCAAAGGGGGGCTTGGCATCATGCTCGATGACGTCATCGCGGGCGTGTTCGCGGCCATCGCCTTGCTGGCTGCGCTGCGAATCCAATCGTGATCGGCGGCGATTCGGTTGGCGTTGCCGCCGCCAACGGACGACAATGTTCGACATCCAGCCTCCCCCTCACCCGAGAGCGCCATGACTGAAGATGACGTCCGCAAAAACGCCTTTGCCATGCCGATCGACAACCCGGCGTATGCGCCGGGGCCGTACCTCTTTGTCGATCGCGAGTATCTGATCATCACCTATCGCACCGATCCCAAAGCACTGGCGCGGGTGATTCCCGCACCGCTGGAAATGGCCGAGCCGTTGGTGAAGTACGAATTCATCCGCATGCCTGACTCGACCGGCTTCGGCGATTACACCGAATCGGGGCAGGTGATCCCTGTGAAATTTCGCGGCGAAGCCGGCGGCTATGTGCGCATGATGTTTCTCGACGATCATCCGCCGACGGCGGGGGGCCGTGAAATCTGGGGATTTCCGAAAAAGCTCGGCAAGCCCGAATTGAAGGTGCATCGCGATACCCTTGTCGGCACGCTCAAGTACGCCGATGTGCCCGTCGCCATGGGCACGATGGGTTACAAGTACGCCGCGATGGACAAGGACACGGCCATTGCCGGCATGCAGGCGCCGTCGTATCTGTTGAAAATCCTGCCGCACGTGGATGGCACGCTACGCATTTGCGAACTGGTGCGTTACGCCATGCGGTGCGAACGGTTCAAGGGCGCGTGGACTGGCCCGGGAGCGCTCGAATTGTTTGCGCATGCGCTGGCGCCGGTGGCCGATCTGCCGGTACTGGAAGTGGTATCGGCCGTCCATCTCAAGGCCGATTTGCTGCTTCCCTATGGCGAAGTCGTACACGACTACCTTGCCTGATGGCGGCGCGCCGCTGGTGTTCGCGGAGCACGAATCACACCTTGCGGGCGTTGGCTTCAGAACGCATCGAAGGCATTGCGCGTCCACTGAAAGCTCGGTTGCCTTGGCGTTCCCGAGCAACCGATGACGTCGAACCGACAGGGGAAATGGGTGTATTGCGGATGCGCTTGCAGGAAAACCTGCGCCGTCTGCACGAGTTTGCGTTGCTTGACTGCGCCGACCGATGCGGTACCGCTGCCGTGGGCGCTGCCGTCGCGATAGCGGACTTCGACGAACACGAGAGTATCGCCGCCGCCCACCGAGTCGAAAACGATCAGATCGATTTCGCCGTAGCGGCAATGGAAATTGCGTGCGAGAAGTCGAAGGCCGGCCTTGCCGAGGTGGGCGAGTGCGGCGCTTTCCCAAAGCTCGCCGGTGGCGCGCGTGGTCGTGGTCACGGCAACGCAACGATCATTGCGCCGAGACGTTGTTGATTTGCAGTCCACCGCTGACGGGCGTGGCGATGCCGTCGTTGAAGCGTACCCAGGTCAACAGGCGCTGGATGCGACCGCTGCCATCGCTGCCGAGTTGGCCGGTCGCGCCGGGCAGATACGCCTCGCGATGTTGGTTTAGCCAATCGATGTACGGCACGAGCGCATAGGCGTCCATGCCCAACGCAAACAGGCGCGCACCGGCGCCGCGCGCGGATTCGAGCGCGGTGGCGATGTCGACATGGCGGGGCAGGCCGACAACGGCATCGAACAACCAGGGGGCGTCGCAAAATTCGACGCCATCGAGATCGCGATCGAGGCCGGGATTGGAAAGCCCGCTGAAAAGATGTGACGTGGCGAAGATGGGCAGGTTTGCGTAGCCCGCAAGTTTGACTTGAGGTACGAGCAGGCGCGCCTGCTGTGGTGGCATGCTGATGAAGAGGCCGGCGTTTTGCGAACTGCTTGCGTTTGCCGTTGCGGGAGCGGCGGCAGTCTGGAGTGGCAGTGCTCCGAGTGCGGCGCGAATGTTTGCGGAGAAATTCAACTCGCCGGTTTTGAGTTTCGCAGCGCCGAGTACCTCGCCTTTGCCGGCTTCGAACTGCGCGCGGAATGCCGCTGCAGCACGCTCGGCCCAATCGGCATCCGCGGTGATGATGGCTGCCCGCGTGATACCGCGGTCGAGCAGATGCTGTGCCGCCTGTGCGCCTTCGATGTCGGGGTTGAGGCCGAACGCGGCGCTGCCGAGCGGCGGCGGCTCGCCACGCTCGGGCAAGTTCAACGACAGCACGGAAGCGGACAACGGACTTTGCGCGAACACGGCCGAAACCGCATCGCGGCGCAGCGGTCCGATGATGCGGTCGGCGCCTTCGGCGACGGCACGCTGGTACGCGGCGATCGCATCGGCTGCGCTGTTGCCGGCATCGTAAAGTCGAATTTGCGGACGCGGCATATGCGTATCGGCAAAGTAAGCGGCAAACACACCGTCCCGAATCGGCTGAGCAACGGCCTTGAGTTGACCTTCGATGGGTAGCAGCAAGGCGATGACACGCGCAGGACGGTAGCCTTCGCCGTTCACGGCGGTTTGCCCGATGCCAACGGTGCCCACCGGTCGATCCGGCGTCGCGATGGGCTGGGCCAGCGCTTGTCCGGATTGATGCAGCGCTTGATCGATATAAGCACGCAGCGCATCGCCCTGTTGCAACGAGGCACCTTGTTGCTGAAGCGTGCTTGCCTCGGTTTGCGCCAGCGTATCGACGATTTGCGCCTCGTTGCGTTCGCGATCCTTGCCTTGCAGCAGCGGATTGAGTGCAACGCGCGTGCGGGCGCTGCCCAAGGTGTTGCCGGACTGCGCCTGCGCACGCGCGCGCAGTTCGAGCGCCCGCAGTCGCAGCACGCGCGCGAGGCGCGTGTCGTCGAGCGTGAGCAAGGTCAAGGCGCGCTGCGCATCCTTTTTCGACAGGGCGATTTCGGCTTCGAGCAAGTCGAGGCGAGGTTGCTCGGTATCAGCCAGGTGGCGCGCCTTGATGCCGTCGAGTGCCCAGGCGACGGCGTTGAGATTGCCCTCCTCGCGGAAGGCTTCGGCAGCGCGCAGGCGGTAGTGGTCGCGGTGGTCGCGATCGGCCTCGGCGAGATCCATGAAGCCTTGCCCGGCGCGATCGAGCTCGCCGTTCTTGAACCATTGCTCCGCGTCGTTTGCCACCGCAGGGCCATCGTCGCGATCGCCGCGCAGGTCCCATTGCGCACAACCGGTGAGTGCCAGAGCGATGCCGATGGCGGCAAGAAAATGGCGCAGGGCGAGGCTCGAAGTGCGCATGAAAACGTCCATCGTGGGTCTGTGCCCATCATAGCGGAAGCGCAGCGGGCGCAGGCGTGGGGCTACACTAGCGAACGGTTTTACTTGAGGCACGGCATGAGCAGGCACGCAGACACCCCGGGCGCGGTCGACGGCAAATTGTTCGTCGTGGCCACGCCGATCGGCCATCTCGACGACCTGAGCGCGCGCGCGCGCGCGACGCTGGCCGAGGTCGATCTGATCGCGGCCGAAGACACGCGCCACAGCGCCGCACTTCTGCGCCATCACGGCATCGGCACGCGCTGCGTCGCGCTGCACGAGCACAACGAGCACGAAGCGAGCGCGGAACTCGTACGACGCATGCTGGCCGGAGAGCGCATCGCCTTGATCAGCGATGCGGGCACGCCGCTGGTGAGCGATCCCGGCTACCGTCTCGTGCGCGCGGCGCGCGCGGCGGGCATCGCCGTCTCGCCGATTCCCGGCGCCTGCGCGGCGATTGCGGCGCTGTCGGCGGCAGGATTGGCGTCGGATCGTTTCGTCTTTGAAGGCTTTCTGCCGGCCAAGTCGGCGGCGCGCCGCGCGCGCCTGCAAGACTTGCGTGCGGAAACGCGTACGCTGATTTTCTACGAGTCGAGTCACCGCATCGTCGAATCCCTGCGCGATCTCGTCTTGGAATTAGGCGACGAACGCAAGGCTGTGGTCGCGCGCGAACTGACCAAGCAATTCGAAACCCTGCTCGACGGCAGCTTGGCCGAGTTGTCGCAGCGGGTCGCGGCCGATGCGAATCAGCAGCGTGGTGAATTCGTCGTGCTGGTGAGCGGCGCGGACGACGCCGAGGTCGCGGCGAAGCTCGCCGATGGCCGGCGCATTTACGCGATTCTGAGCGCCGAATTGCCGCCGAGCCGCGCGGCGAAGCTCGCTGCGGAAATCACCGGCGCGCCGCGCAAGGCGCTGTATGCGGGATGAAAGGGCGGATGGGCAAGATTCGCACATGAAGGCGGTGTCGTCGGCGCAAACGCGTGCCGCACCTTGTATACTTCGTGGTGGAGTCGGCCGGACAGTCGCGGGGTGCGCAAGCATCGCGAGGAAAGTCCGGGCTCCACAGGGCAGAGTGCCAGGTAACACCTGGGCGGCGTGAGCCGACGACCAGTGCAACAGAGAGCAAACCGCCGATGGCCCGCAAGGGATCAGGCAAGGGTGAAACGGTGCGGTAAGAGCGCACCGCGCGCGGGGACAACGTCGCGTGGCACGGTAAACTCCACTCGGAGCAAGGCCGAATAGGGGAGCATGGCGCGGCCCGCGTCGCTCCCGGGTAGGTTGCTTGAGCCATGTGGCGACGCATGGCCTAGAGGAATGACTGTTCAAGACAAAACCCGGCTTACAGGCCGACTCCACTTTTACTTTCCGGCGCACCTGATTGGCGCTGAATCTCAGCACGGAGCAAGCCCTCTCCCCCAACGACAGAGCCGTTGGAGGAGAGGGAGTTTGTTTGTTTCCACTGAGACTTGATGCGAATCAGACCGGCGCAAGGGAACTCCCGCGCCGGACGGGCGTCGAATGACCCGGGGCTGCACGAGCCGGTGCAGCGTAAACGCGAGAATGGGGCGCGCCGATCGACGCGTCGCCACGTGAATTGACTCCACCGATGTCTGGATGAAGATGAATCCCCGTCTCGTTTCGCTCTGGCCACGTCTGGCTTTCTTTGCCGCGATCTGTGTCGCCGCTGTCGTGGTCGTGCTGCCGTTTGCGCAGCCGCGGGAAGTGCCATCGAAAATTCCCCGCGTGCCACGGCACGGCTTCGCCACGGTCGTCGTGCAGAAGGGCGATCTGGTCGTGCCGGTATCGGCCTCCGGCGTGTTCGTCGAAAAAGAGAAGACGGTGCTGGCCTCGCCGGCATCGGGAGTCGTCGAAGCGATCGCCGTCGCCCCCGGCGCCATGGTGAAGAAAGGCGATATCGTGTTTCGCTTGCGCAACGCGCGGCTCGACGAGCAGTCCGCCGCGGCGCGTGTCGCGCTCGAAAAGGCGAGTCTGGATCTCAAGGAGGCGGTGCTCAGCGGCAAGATCGAGGCGATGGCGCAGTCGGGCAGACAGAAAGAACTCGAACGTCAGCTCGCAGTCGAGGCGCGCGAGCGCGATGCGCTGCTGCCGCTGACTGCGCGCGGCATCGTCTCCAAACTCGACATGGCGCGGGCAGATGCGAAAGTCGCCGGCTTGCATTCGCAGATCGATGAACAGGCCGATCGTATCGCGCTCGCGCACGATCTCGGCGCGTCGCGCATTGCGATCAAGGAAGAGGCGCTCAAGCAGGCCAGAGACGGGCTCGACCTTGCGCAACGCAAGCTCGACGAGTTGAAAATCCGCAGTGTGGTCGATGGCCCCGTGCAGGACGTGTTCGTCGAACTCGGCCAGTCGGTCGAGACCGGTGAAAAACTCGCTCTCGTGTCCAACAGCAATGACTTGATAGCGGTATTGAAGATTCCACAGAGCAAGGCGCCGTCGATCGCGCATGGCGATCCGGTGACGCTGTATGTGCAAGGCAAGGCCGTTCGCGGCAGCGTGATACGCATCGATCCGAAGGT
>JAFEFR010000076.1 GCA_018240485.1 Pseudomonadota bacterium | reverse complement strand
GCGATCGTCGGTGCCGCCGGCCTTGCCTCGACCCTGGCGGCCGCACGCGCCGGCAAGCGCCTGCTGTTGGCAAACAAAGAAGCGGTCGTCATGGCCGGCTCGCTGTTGCTCGATGCCGTGCACGCGGGGGGCGGCGAATTGATTCCGATCGATTCCGAACACAACGCGATTTTTCAATGCCTGCCGGGCGAACGGGTGCGCCGCGGTCGCGCCGACCTCGCCGTGGCCGGCGCGCGCCGCATCCTGCTGACCGCCTCGGGCGGCCCATTCCGAGGCCGCAAGCGCAGCGAACTGGCGGCAATCACGCCGGAACAAGCCTGCGCCCATCCGAAATGGGTCATGGGGCGCAAGATTTCGGTCGATTCGGCGACGCTGATGAACAAGGGTCTCGAAGTGATCGAGGCGCACTGGCTGTTCGGCGCTGCACCCGAGCAAATCGAGGTCGTCGTGCACCCACAGAGTCTGGTGCATTCGTTGGTCGAATACGTCGACGGCTCGGTGCTGGCCCAACTCGGCAACCCGGACATGCGCACGGCGCTCGCCCACGCGCTCGCCTGGCCCGAGCGTGTCGATGCGGGCGTGCCCCCGCTCGATCTGATCCAATCCGGCGGGCTGCAATTCGAAGCCCCCGACCGCGATACGTTTCGTTGTCTCGACCTCGCCTACCGAGCGCTGGCAGCGGGCGGCACGGCGCCTACCGTGCTCAATGCGGCAAACGAAGTCGCCGTCGCGGCCTTCCTCGAAGGCAGCCTGCCGTTTCTCGCCATCCCCGAGTTGATCGAAGCCACCCTCGATGCCATATCGGCGGAGCCCGTGGGCGGCGTCGAACATCTGATTCACACCGATTTAACGGCGCGTCAGAGCGCACAACGTAAGATGCGGCAAGGCTTTTGCTGATTTTTCACCGCCCTTCTTTCGTCGACAAACGAGAAGCGAGCGCATCGTCAAACCCGAATCGCGATCTATCCCATGTACGAATTTCTCGGTTCCCTTTTCTGGCTTGCGGTCACCTTGGGCGTCCTGGTGACCTTCCACGAGTTTGGTCACTACTGGGTGGCGCGGCGCTGCGGCGTGCGCGTACTGCGCTTTTCGATCGGCTTCGGCAAACCCATCGCCTCGTTCCATCGCGGCGGCACGGAATGGGCGATCGCGGCGATTCCCCTGGGCGGTTACGTCAAATTTCTCGACCAGCGCGAGGCCGAGGACCCGGCCGCCGTGGCCGGCCAACCCGGCGAGTTCTATTCCAAGCCGCCGTGGCAGCGCATTGCGATCTCCGCCGCCGGCCCGGCTTTCAATATTCTGTTCACTCTCGTCGCCTTCTGGGCGATGTTCGTGATCGGTCGCCCCGATTACCAACCCATCATCGGCACGCCGAAGGGGTTGGCTGCCGAGGCCGGGCTCAATGCGGGCGATCGCATCGTCGCGATCGGCGAGGACAAGGTCGAATCGCTGAGCAACGCGATGCAGGCAGTGTACGAAGCCGCCGCACTGCATCGCGACACGGCGATCCAGGTCGCCGACGCTGATGGCCGCCTGCGCACGGTGACCCTGGCCTTGAGCAAGCTGCCGCCGGGCGCGCCCGACAATCAGGCCGCAGTCGAACAGATCGGTTTGTATCCCAAGCCGACGCCGCCGATCGTGGCCAGCGTGGTTGCCGGTCAACCCGCTGAAGCGGGAGGCATGCACACCGGCGATCGCATTCTCGACATCAACGGCGTCGCTACGGCCGATGCCGCAAATTTCGCCTCGGTTCTGGCCGAGCAATCGGCGAAATCGCCCGACTTGAAATTCCTTGTCGAGCGTAACGGCCAACGCGTACCGTTACACGTCGTTGCCGAGAAATCGATCGTCGACGGCAAGGAAAAGGTACGCATCGGTATCGGCTACGGCCCGGCACCGGTTCCCCGCGATGCGCTCGAACGCTTCAGCCCGCTCGCCGCCATCCCCGCAGCCTTCGCCGAAACCCGCAGGCAGATCGCCTCCATGCTCGGCATGATTCGCGGCATGGTCGTCGGCGAGGCCTCCGTCAAAAACCTGTCCAGCGTCATTTCGATCGCCCAGGTCGCCAATGCCTCGGCCCATCAAGGGCTGGCGTGGTTTCTCTCCTTTCTGGCCGTGATCAGCCTGAGCCTGGGCATCCTCAACCTGCTGCCGATTCCGATTCTCGACGGCGGCCACATCGTGTTCACCCTGGCCGAATGGATCAAGGGCAGCCCGGTCAGCGAACGTACACTGATCGCCGGACAATATGTCGGCCTTGCCCTGCTGGTCACGCTGATGAGTCTGGCGTTTTACAACGACATCGCACGTCAGTTTGCTTCTTGAGTTTGCCGCTTAGGGCGAGGGGATGAGGGGTGATAACCGTGCCAGCACGGCTCTGCGCCCCCCGTCACTGTATTTTCCGCTAAAATTCCGCGTTGCACCTTACCCCCGGATTGACGATGAAGCGTATCGCCGCCCTAGTTTTGCTCGCCTGCCTCGCCGCCAAAGCGCATGCCATCGATCCGTTCGTCGCCTCCGATATCCGCATCGACGGCTTGCAGCGCATTTCCGCCGGTACCGTGTTCACCTACCTGCCGGTCGAAAAGGGCGACAAGGTCACCACCGAGCGCGCCCAGCAGGCGGTGCGTGCGCTGTACAAGACCGGCTTCTTCACCGATGTCCAGCTCGGTCGCCAGGGCAACATCCTCGTCATCACGGTCAAGGAACGCCCGGCCATCTCGAAGATTCAGCTCAAGGGCAACAAAGACCTCAAGTCCGAAGACCTGCTCAAGGGCCTGAAAGACATCGGTCTCGCCGAGGGCGAGCCGTTCGATCGCCTCTCGCTCGATCGCGTGACCCAGGAACTGACCCGCCAGTACTACAACCGCGGCAAGTACAACGTCACGATCAAACCAACCGTGATCAACCTCGACCGTAACCGCGTCGAGCTGTCGATCAATATCGCCGAGGGCAAGGTTGCCAAAATCAAGAATATCCAACTTGTCGGCAACAAAACCTACTCGAACGGCGAAATTCGCGGCGACTTCGAGTCCGACACGACCAACTGGACCTCATGGTATTCGCGCGATGATCAGTATTCGCGCGAAAAACTGACCGGCGACCTGGAAAAACTGCAATCGTTCTACCTCGATCGCGGCTACCTCGACTACAGTCTGGATTCGACCGAGGTCACGATCAGCCCGGACAAGCGCGACATGTATCTGACCGCCGCCATGACCGAGGGCCAGGTCTACAAGATCGCCGATGTCCAACTCTCCGGCACCCTCGTGGTCAGCGAGGAGGAGATGCGCAAATTCATCGACTTCAAGCCCGGCGACGTCTTCTCGCGACAAAAAGTGCAGAAGGCCTCCGAACAGATGACGGCCGTGCTCGCCAACATCGGCTACGCCTTCGCCCAGGTCACGCCCATCCCGACCCCGGACAAGGACAAGCTCACCGTCGGCATCAATTTCTTCGTCAATCCGGGCAAGCGCGTTTATGTGCGCCGCATCGAGTTCGCCGGCAACGGCCGCACCGAAGACGAAGTCATGCGCCGCGAAATGCGTCAGCTTGAAGGCGCCTGGTACTCGCAGGCCGCGATCGATCGCTCGAAAATCCGCCTGCAGCGACTGGGGTATTTCAAGAAGGTCGACATTTCCACCCCGCGCGTGCCCGGCACGGACGATCAGATCGACATCAGGGTCAAGGTCGAGGAGACCAACTCGGGCAGCTTCACCTTTGGTGTCGGCTATTCGCAGCTCGACAAGCTGATCCTGTCGATTTCCGTATCCGAGAACAACTTCCTGGGTTCGGGCGACTCGGCCAGCGTTTCCGCTTCGAAGAGCTACTACCAGCAATCCTTCGGTGTCAGCTACTTTCAGCCGTACCTGACCGACAGCGGCATCGGCTTGGGCTATACCGCGCGCTACACCAAGAGCGACTTCGGCAACGCCAACATCGCCAACTACACCAACGATACGGCCTCGTTCGCGATGAATAGCGGTGTGCCCATCGGCGAAAACGACGGCATCAGCGTGTCGCTGGGCGCCAGCAAGACCAAAATCCGCACCTTTGGCGACTACCTCCTGCAGGCGCGCGATGCGAACGGCGCGTTGATTTACGATGCCAATGGCAACCCGGTCTACCAGACCGACGCGAACGGCAACCAGCTCACTTATCGCACCTATTACTCGCCGGTCGAGATCGTCAATTATCTCAACGCGATAGGCCACTACACCTTCCACCAGTTGAGCTTCACCGCAGGTTGGACGCACGATACGCGCAACAAGTATTTCAACCCAACGCATGGCTCGGTGCAGTCGCTCGGCCTCGAAGTCGCTCTGCCCGGATCGACCGCGGAATACTGGAAAATCAATTACCGCTACCAGCAGTACATCCCGATCACACACGGATTCGTCTTCGAGGGTACGGTCAACATCGGCTATGGCGCGGCCTTCGGCAAATACAGCCAACTCGGCCTGCCGTTCTTCGCCAACTACTATGCCGGCGGCGTGTCCGACGTGCGCAACTTCCGCGACAACACACTCGGCTCCGCCGCAACGCGCACGATATACTCCGGCTGCACCTCGATTTCACAAGCCGATTACTGCCTGCAACCGTTGGGTGGCGCATTCAAGACCACCGGCTCGGCCGAATTGATCATCCCGCTGCCGTTCATCAAGGACGACACGGCCACTCGTCTTTCCTGGTACGTCGATGTCGGCAACGTCTACAAGAATTTCAGCGACTTCGCCTGGACCGGCCCGGACGGCATGCGCGCTTCCACGGGTTTGTCCCTGCATTGGCAGGCACCGGTCGGCCCGATCGTGATCAACCTCGGTCGGCCGCTCATCAAGAAACCCGGTGACATTTCGGAGACGCTGCAATTCAATTTCGGCGGCACCTTCTGATCTTGCCCGCGCCGTTCCGTCTTGCACCCCACACATAGGGCGACGAACGTGGCGGGATCGGGTTAAGATTGGGCATCGACATCGCTGCAATCGCGCCGGATCCGCGAACTGCGGCGCGCAAGCTGGGAGCCCGACGCGTGATTCAATCTGGCGGTTCCATCGGACTTTACGCCAAGCGCGTCCTGCTCGGTGCGCTGCTTTTGTCCGTTTGCGCACACGCGCAAATCCCGCCGTCGGCGCAGCCTGCAGCGCGCATCGGCTATATCGACGTCAAACGCCTGATCGACACCGCACCGCAATTCGTCGAATCCAAAACCCGGCTGGAGCGTGAATTCGCCCGGCAAAATGCGCAGATCGCCGCAGACGACACGAAGCTGACCGCGCTGAAACAACGCTACGAACGCGATGGCGCAATCATGACGCGCGAGAATGCCGAAGCGCTCAAACGCGAGATCGATGCAACCGAGCGCGACAACAAGCGTCGGCGCGACGAAACGCGCACCGAATACAACAACCGTGGCACCGAAGAGGTCAATCGCAACCTGCGTTTGATCAACGACACGGCGATCGAGCTTGCGCGCAGGCAAGGCTACGACATGGTGGTGGGCAGCCAGGCCGTACTGTATGCCAGCCCGCGCGTGGACATCACCGATGCCGTGCTGCAACGTTTGAAAGAGCTCAACGCGGGCGACACGGGCAACGCGAAGCCGTGAGCGCAACGGGCGAGGCATTCACACTGGCGGAACTCGCCGCACGCTTTGCACTGGAACTGCATGGCGATGGCCGTGTGCGCGTCGACGGCGTGGCCACCTTGGCCGGCGCCACGGCCTCGCAGGTCGGCTTTCTCGCCAACCCGCGCTATCGCAGCGAGCTTGCAACGACCCAGGCCGCCGCCGTGATCCTGCGTGCTGCCGACGCCACCCACTTCCCCCGCGCGGCTTTGCTCGCGCAAGACCCTTACGTCGCCTATGCCAAAGTCGCCGGACTGTTCGAGCGCCGGCCCGCTTGCGCGCCCGGCATCCATCCCAGCGCCGTGATTGCGGCGGATGCGCACATCGCCTCGGGCGTCGCCATCGGCGCATTCTGCGTCGTCGAAAGCGGCGCCCGCATCGACGAAGGCGCCTTGCTCGGCCCGTATTGCCACGTCGGCGCGGATTGCCATGTCGGCGCGCAGACGCGCCTCGTCGCTCGCGTCACCTTGGTCGCACGCGTGCGCTTGGGAAAACGTACGCTCGTACACCCCGGCGCCGTGCTTGGCGCAGATGGTTTCGGTCTTGCTTTCGATCGAGATCGCTGGATCAAGGTGCCGCAACTCGGCGGCGTCGTCGTCGGCGACGACTGCGAGATCGGCGCGAACACGACGATCGACCGCGGGGCGCTCGAAGATACCGTGCTCGAAGACGATGTGCGTCTGGACAATCAGATCCAAATCGCGCACAACGTGCGCATCGGCGCGCACACCGCGATGGCCGGCTGCTCGGCCGTCGCCGGCAGCGCAAGAATCGGACGGTACTGTCTGATCGGCGGTGGCGCCGGGATCCTCGGCCATCTGGAAATCTGCGACAAGGTCACGATCACCTCGATGGCCCTCGTCACCCACTCGATCGCGACGCCAGGGGAGTATTCCTCGGGTACCCCGATCCAGGATAATCGCACCTGGCGCCGCAATGCTGCGCGCTTCAAACATCTGGACGAACTGCACCGGCGCGTGACGGCGCTGGAAAAGGATACAAAACCATGACCGCCGCCCCGACCCTGCCCAGCCTGCCGATGGAATCCCAAGTCATCGCCAGGATGCTGCCGCACCGCTACCCGTTTCTGCTGGTCGATCGCGTGATTGCGTACGAAGTGGGGAAATCGCTGACCGCCATCAAGAACGTGACCGTCAACGAGCCATTTTTTCAAGGCCATTTCCCCGACTATCCCGTCATGCCGGGCGTGCTCATCATCGAAGCGCTCGCGCAGGCATCCGGCTTGCTCGTGCATTTGACTTCGCAGTATGTGCCGGGCGAAACGCCGCTTTACTTTCTGGTCAAGATCGACAAGGCGAAATTTACCCAGATCGTCAAACCCGGCGATCAACTCGTTCTCGACATCCAGCTCAAGCGCATCATCCGCAACATGGCGATCTTCCACGGGCGCGCGCTGGTCGATGGCAAGGTCGCGGCCGAAGCCGAAATGATGTGCGCGGAAAAAACCGAATAGATGCAAACGCTTTCGCTACCGCAACCCACGCCCTGGAACCCGATCGGATGATTCACCCCACCGCGCAAATCGATGCGAGTGCGAAGCTCGGCGCGCATGTCGCCGTCGGCGCCTACAGCGTGATCGGCGCCGACGTCGTCGTCGGCGAGCATACGCAGATCGCACCGCACGTCGTCGTTCAAGGCCCCACGCGCATCGGCTGCAACAATCGCATCGCCTCGTTCGCCGCGATCGGCGGCGATCCGCAAGACAAGAAGTATCGCGGCGAACGCAGCGAACTCGTCATCGGCAACGACAACCTCATTCGCGAATTCGTCACCATCAACCGCGGCACCGGCGACGGCGGCGGCAGCACGCGCATCGGCGACGGCAACTGGATCATGGCCTACGTGCACATCGCACACGATTGCATCGTCGGCAACCACACGGTGTTTTCCAACAACGCCACACTCGCCGGACACGTCGAAGTCGGCGACTACGCGATCCTTTCCGGCTTCGCCGGCGTGCATCAGTTCTGCCGCATCGGCGCGCACGCCTTCGTCGGCATGAACTGCATGATCAACGGCGACGTCCTCCCCTTCGTGATGATGGCCGCCGACTATGGTCGCCCGCGCGGGATCAATGCCGAAGGGCTGAAGCGACGTGGTTTTTCACCCGAGCGTATTGCTGCAATCAAACGGGCTTATCGCGCGCTGTATGTGGCCAAGTCGCCGCTCGAAGATGCGCGCGCCACGCTCCTCACCGCTGCCGAGGCCGAACCGGACGTGCGTACGATGCTCGAATTCATCGAGCGCGGCACGCGGCCTCTGGCACGGTAAATCCCCTCTTCCCCACTCCCATCGGTGCGCGAAAAAAGACCTCGCGAATGGCCGACGCCCGACCGCCACTATTCATCCTCGTCGCCGGCGAAGCGTCGGGCGACTTGCTCGGTTCTGATCTGATCCAGGGGCTGAGACAGCGCTTTCCCGATGCCCGTTTTGCCGGCATCGGCGGCCCGCGCATGCGCGAAGCCGGCATGGAAATCTGGCATCCGCTCGAACGCCTGTCAGTGATGGGACTCGTCGAGGTGCTCCGACATCTGCCGACTCTGTTGGCGCTGCGCCGGGATGTATACAGCCGCACTTTACGCGAACGCCCCGATGCCTTCATCGGCATCGACGCGCCCGACTTCAACCTTGGCCTGGAGAAAAAGCTCAAACGCGCAGGCGTACGAACTGTGCATTACGTCAGCCCGTCGATCTGGGCCTGGCGCGAAAACCGTGCTCCGAAAATGGGCCGCAGCGCCGACCGGGTGCTCTGTCTGTTTCCCATGGAACCACCAATTTATGCGCGTCATAAGGTCGATGCCTGTTTCGTCGGTCATCCGCTCGCTCGCGATTTCGCCCAGTCACCCGACAAACTTGCGGCCCGTCGCACCCTGAGCCTGCCCGAGAGCGCGCATGTGCTCGCCCTTCTGCCGGGCAGTCGGCTCGGCGAGATCGCTCGGCTCGGTCGCGATTTCCTCGACGCGTCGGCCTTGCTTCGCCGCGAATTTCCCGATTTGCACATCGTGATTCCGGCCGCCAATGCGGCGTGTGAACGTGCGATCCGTCGACTCGTCGCAGATCGAGAACGCACCGTAGCGGGTGGGTTGGATCCTCACTCGGATGCCATGGATGACGTCACGATTCTTTCGCCACTGCATTCCACACCCCCGCCCTCGCACCTTGCACTGATCGCCGCCGATGCCGTGCTGCTCGCCTCGGGTACGGCTGCGCTCGAAGCGATGTTGGCGAAACGTGCGATGGTCGTGGCCTACCGCATCGCGCGTTCAACCTACCGTATCGTGCACATACTCGGCCTGCTCAAGACCACCGTATACTCGCTGCCAAACATTCTCGTCGGTCGCACCCTCGTGCCTGAGCTGATGCAGGATCACTGCACGCCACCGGCGCTTGCCGGCGCCCTCGCACCGATGCTGCGCGCGCGCGCCCCCTCTGCGGAAACCCTGGACGAATTCATTCGTATCCACGAATCACTGCGCGGCGACCCCGCCCACAGCGCCGCCGCGGCCGTTGCCGAACTCGTCGCGACAGCGCAATGAAGGCGTTTTCTGCCCACGTTCTGGAAGCATCAAAGCCTTTTCCGTGGCTTCACTCCATTCCATAATGCACGGATGCACAGTCTGACCAGTTTGCAGCGTCTCGAAGCCGAGAGCATCGATATCCTGCGTGAAGCCGTTGCCGAATCCGAACGCCCGGTGATGCTGTATTCGATCGGCAAGGATTCGCAGGTGATGCTGCATCTCGCACGCAAGGCGTTCTTTCCCTCTCGCCCGCCGTTCCCGCTGTTGCATGTCGACACCACCTGGAAATTCCGCGACATGTACGCAATGCGCGAGCGTGCCGCACGCGAGTCGGGCATGGATCTCATCGTGCACAAGAATCCGGAAGCCGAGGCGCTCGGCATCAATCCGTTCACGCACGGCTCGGCCAAACACACCGACATGTGGAAGACGCAGGGCCTGAAGCAGGCGCTCGACCTGCATCGCTTCGACCTCGCCTTCGGCGGCGCGCGTCGCGATGAAGAAAAATCGCGGGCGAAAGAACGCGTGTTTTCATTCCGCTCGGCGCAGCACCAGTGGGATCCGAAAAACCAGCGCCCCGAGCTTTGGCGCTTGTACAACACGCGCAAGAACCCGGGCGAATCGATCCGCGTGTTTCCGCTGTCCAATTGGACCGAACTCGACATCTGGCAATACATCCATCGCGAAAGCATTCCGATCGTGCCCTTGTATCTCGCCGCCGAGCGCCCGGTGGTCGAGCGCGATGGCGTGCTGATCATGGTCGACGACGAACGCTTCCCGCTGCGCCTCGGCGAAATCCCGAAGCACAAATCGGTGCGCTTCCGCACGCTCGGCTGCTATCCGCTGTCGGGCGCGATCGAATCGGACGCGAACACCTTGCCTGCGATCATTCGCGAAATGCTGCTGGCGACGACCACCGAGCGCCAGGGCCGCCTGATCGATCACGATTCGTCTGCGTCGATGGAAAAAAAGAAGGCGGAGGGCTACTTCTGATGAATGCCGCCGCCTCCGCCACCGATCGCGCCCTGATCGAGGGCGACATCGAGCAATACCTGCGTACCCACGAAAACAAATCCCTGCTGCGTTTCATCACCTGCGGCAGCGTCGATGACGGCAAGAGCACGCTGATCGGACACCTGCTGTACAAAGCAAAAGCATTGCTCGACGATCAACTTTCCACCCTCGCAGCCGACTCTCGCCGCATCGGCACGCAAGGCGACGAACTCGACTTTGCCCTGCTGGTCGATGGCTTGTCCGCCGAGCGCGAACAAGGCATCACGATCGATGTCGCCTACCGGTTCTTCAGTACGGACAAGCGCAAGTTCATCGTCGCCGACACGCCGGGGCACGAGCAGTACACGCGTAACATGGTCACGGGCGCGTCGACTGCCGACCTCGCCATCATCCTCATCGACGCACGCAAGGGCATGCTGACGCAAACGCGGCGGCACAGCTATCTGACGTCGTTGGTCGGCATCCGGCATGTCGTGCTCGCAGTCAACAAACTCGACCTCGTCGGTTATTCGCAGCAAAAATTCGCCGAGATCGAGCGCGAATATCGCGCTTTCATCGCGCGCTTGGGCGGTAGTATTCGGCAGGTCACCTGCATTCCTCTCTCGGCACTGCGTGGCGACAACATCGTCGCGAGCAGCGCCAACACGCCGTGGTACCGCGGCCCCAGCCTGCTCGATTTTCTTGAGTCCGTGCAAATCGCATCCGACTCGACATCGGCGCCATTGCGCATGCCGGTGCAGTGGGTCAACCGCCCGAACCTCGATTTTCGCGGCTTCAGCGGCCGCCTCCTCGGCGGTAGCGTCAAACCCGGCGATACGGTGCGCGTGCTGCCTTCGGGGAAAATCTCGAGCGTCGAGCGCATCGTCGATTTCGATGGCGACAAGGCCGAAGCCGTCAATGGCGAGTCGGTCACGCTCGTGCTCGCCGATGAAATCGACATTAGTCGCGGCGACGTGATTTGCGCAGCACAAGAACCTGCCGGCGTCGCCGACCAGTTCGAGACGACCGTCGTGTGGTTCGATGAAACGCCGATGCTGCCGGGTCGCGCGTATCTGGTGAAACTCGGCGCCAGCACACTGGGCGGCAAGTTGTCCAAACCGAAATATGCCGTCGACGTGAACACCCTCGATCATGTCGCCGCAGCCACACTCGATCTCAATGAGGTCGGCGTGTGCACGCTCACGCTCGATCGCGCCGTGCCGTTCGATGCTTATGCCGACAACCGCGACATGGGCAGCTTCATCGTCATTGATCGTTTGACTAACCGCACTCTCGCCGCAGGGACGTTGCACTTCGCCCTGCGCCGCTCGCAGAACATCCATTGGCAGGCACTCGAAGTCGACAAGGCGGCGCGCGCACGCCTCAACGGACACCGACCATGCGTGCTCTGGTTCACCGGTTTGTCCGGCAGCGGCAAATCGACCATCGCCAATCTCGTCGAGCGCAAACTGCATACCTTTGGTGTGCGCACCTACCTGCTCGATGGCGACAACGTGCGCCACGGCTTGAACAAGGATCTGGGATTCACCGCCGCCGATCGCGTGGAAAACATCCGTCGAATCGGCGAGGTCGCCAAACTCATGGTGGACGCGGGCCTGGTCGTGCTCACCGCGTTCATTTCACCATTCCAGTCGGAGCGCAAGCTTGCGCGCGACATGCTGCCTGACGGAGAATTTGTCGAAATCTTCGTCGACGCCCCGCTCGCCATCGTCGAGCGGCGCGACCCTAAAGGTTTGTACAAAAAGGCGCGTCGCGGCGAACTGAAGAATTTCACCGGCATCGACTCGCCTTACGAAGCGCCCGCATCCCCCGAGCTGCACATCGATGCCGAAAAACTCGACGCCGACGTCGCAGCCGAACGCATCATCGCCTACCTGCACGCGCACGATCTACTCACACACGCCTGAGCGTGCATGCGATCAAGGCGTGGCAGGTAATGCGATCGCCTTTCCCGCTTGCGGCACGGCTTTGCCGTAATCGAATCCGAACGCATCCATCATCGTCGCCGCTATCTGATTTTGATACAGCGCCGGGTCGCCGTCGATCTCGCCTCGACGCGCATCGCCAGGCGCAATGACGGCAATCCAGATGGTTTTCGTCACCGAATTACCGGCGATCCAGCCATGTTCGCGCAGCAGGGTATTCCACATGAGTGGCATGATTCTGTGCGTCGTTGCTTGGCGGTGGTTTCCACGGTTCGCAGATGCAGTTCCGCGCTTGCGATCGATGCGCCACGTGTGAGTCGCTTCATTACCGCTCGATTCGGCGCCACGAATGCCTTCTGCGTCGACAGGGATGCCGCTTCAACTGAATGGTGGGCCGTGCTGGATTCGAACCAGCGACCAACGGATTAAAAGTCCGCTGCTCTACCAACTGAGCTAACGGCCCCATTCAACGGAACGGCGGAACTGCGTCTGCGGTCGAAGATCGATCTGTGCTTTTGACAGTGGCCGAGACACGTACGCGCGGCTGCAAAAACGTGGGCAACCGGGCTGCGAATTTTAGTGGCAGGAGGGAAAATCGGCAAGGAAATTCGCCGCCGCAAAAGTGTTGCGCCGGCTAGCGATAGCGCGTCGGATCATCGACGCCGGCCTCGCGAAATCCCTGTGCACGCAAGCGACAGGCATCGCAGTGACCACAGGCGCGGCCATCGGCGTCGGCCCGGTAGCACGATACCGTTTCGGCAAAATCGACGCCCAGTTCGACTCCGCAGCGCACGATCTCGCCCTTGCTCATGCGCAACAGCGGTGCATGCACGCCCACCTTCCTGCCCTCGACGCCGGCCTTGGTGGCCAGGTTGGCGAGACGCTCGAATGCATCGATGAACTCGGGCCGACAATCCGGATAGCCGGAGTAATCGACCGCATTGACGCCACAAAAGATGTCCTGCGCGCCCAGCACCTCGGCCCAGCCAAGCGCGATCGACAACATGATCGTATTGCGCGCCGGCACATAGGTGACCGGGATGCCAGCACCGCCCTGCTCCGGCACGTCGATGTCGTCGGTCAAGGCCGACCCGCCAATGCTGCGCAGATCCACGTGCACGGTTTTGTGTGCGACGGCGTAGCGCGCGGCAACGCGTTGCGCGGCGATCAACTCGGAGATGTGACGCTGCCCGTATTCGACGCTCAACGCATGGCAGACGAATCCCTGCGCGCGGGCGATGGCGAGCGTGACCGCCGAGTCCATCCCGCCGGAAACGAGGACGATGGCATTTTTCGCAACCGCATTCGCGGGCCGGGCCGCCGGATTTTGCAGAGTCTGCATCGATGGGTTCCTTTCAACGTGCGGCAAGTACGATCGCCGCTTTCGCTGCGCATCGCATCATCGGGATGAGGCAGGTCGCACGCGCCCTCGTACATCGCCGAATTTTTCGCGCCGGTCACTTTCCCGGCTCATTGCCCCACAACAACTTGTGCAATTGCACCTGCATGCGAACGCCGCGCCCGTCGGCCAGAATCCAGTCGGCAAGATCGTGCGCGGCAAGCTTGCCGGCAACCGGCGAAAACAACACCTCGCAACGCGCAGTCAAAGCGTGTCGGTCGAGCACATCGAGCGCCCAGTCGTAATCGGCGCGGTCGGCAAGCACGAACTTGATCTGATCGTGCGCGCCGAGCACGTCGAAATTGGCCCACCGATTGCGCGCGGATTCGCCCGAACCCGGCGCTTTCACATCGACGACACGACTGACACGAGCGTCGACCTGGGAAACATCGAGCGCGCCGGAGGTTTCCAGCGACACATCCAGCCCGGCATCACATAGACGGCGCAACAAATCCAGACAGCGCTTTTGCGCGAGCGGCTCGCCACCGGTGACGCAGACGTGCCGCGTCTTGTGTCTCACCACTTCCGCGACGATGTCGTCGATGTCCCGCCATTCGCCGCCATGGAAGGAATATTCCGTATCGCACCAAGTGCAGCGCAACGGGCATCCCGTCAAACGCACGAAGACGGTCGGCCAGCCGACCGCACGCGCTTCGCCCTGCAACGAACGGAAAATTTCGGTGATGCGCAAGCGCTCACCGAGGGGAGCGGGCGTGGACATGGTCAGCGTTGATTGCAATGGCATGGGTCGATTTGTCGTATGCCGATATCTGGCATCGATGACACGGAAAAACCGGAACCGGATTGCGCCTTGACGAAAATGACGTCGGCAGCAAGCCGGACAGGTTGAATCGCGCCCTGAATCTCAGCGACGCTCGAGCTTGAGCGCGCGCAGGCGCCCCTGGGCCAGATTGGCTTCCTGCGTTCCGGGATACTTCGCCACGACTTGATTCAAGGTTGATTCGGCCTGATCCCATTGCTTCATTTCGTACTGGCAGTAGCCGACCTTGAGCAGCGCCGCAGAGGCTTTCTGGCTGGTCGGAAATTGCGCGAGCAACTTGTTGAACGCATCGAGCGACACCGAATAATTTTGCGTAACGTAATAAGACTCGCCGAGCCAGTAGTAGGCATTAGGCGCAAGATCGCTGGTCGGATATTGGTTGATGAAAGCTTGAAATGCCTTCGCCGACTCCGCGTACCGGCCGTCCTTGAGCGTGGCAAACGCTTGATCGTAGGCGGCCTTGGCGTCCGCCGGATTTGCCGCAGGCGCATTCTGCGCCGGGGTCGACGAGGTCGAGCCGCCCGATGACGGCATGTTGCTCGCACCGGCAGCGCCCAGACTGATGTCCTGCATCTGGCCGTTGCTCGCCGGCGCATTCGGCGTTGCTACATTGCCGGGCGCCTTGCCTTCGAGTTTGCTCAATCGCGAATCGGCATCGATGTACTGATCCTTGCTCTGCTGTTTCAGTTGTTCGATTTGATGCTTGAGTTCTTCATTTTGACCCTGCAATTGCTGGACTTGCGATTGCAGTGCATTGATCTGATTGACGAGTTCGACGCTGCCCGAACCGCTACCCTGGTTCTGTTGCTGCTCGAGCCGGGCCACGCGCTCGGCGAGACTTTCGCGCTGCGCATGCGCGGGCGCCGCACAGACAAGAGCGGCCAACAGTGTCGCCGCAGCAAGGAAACGATTCGTCATCATGAGCATGGCTTCGTGGGATCAAGAAAAAGAAAAGGCGCGCCGGTACTTCGACCTGCGCGCCTCGTCCATGGTTCCGCGATTACTGCTTCGAGGTGTAGACGATCTCGACGCGGCGGTTCTTCTGCCAGCAACCTTCGTTGTGCTCACGGCAGACCGGCTTCTCTTCACCGAAACTGACCACGTTGAGCTGGCTGCTCGACGCACCGGCGGCGGCGACGGCGCTCGACACCGCATTGGCACGACGCTCGCCCAGACCTTGGTTGTAGTCACGCGTACCGCGCTCGTCGGCGTTGCCTTCCAGCGTCACCTTCGCACCCGGGAACTGGCGCAGGTAGGCGGCGTGGCAGGCGATCTGCGCCTGGAACTCCGAGTGGATTTCGGTCTTGTCCAGATCGAAGTAGATCACGCGCTGACGCAGGCAGGAATCACGATCAAGATCTTCCGGGCCGCTGTACGGGCCGGACTTGGCCGGTGCCGTCGTGGTCGTCGCTTCCGGCGGCGGCGGCGGGGTCTGTTTCGGCTTGTTGCTGGAGCACGCGGCCAGGGCCGCCGTGGCGGCAACGGTCGTCAGGAGGGTACGCATCGGGAACTTCATGTCATTGACCTCTGTGTTGGCAAAAGGGGAGTCACTCTGATTCGACATCCGGTCGAAGGTTTTTATTGTCCGCGCTGCCGATACGGCGACCAGGCTGGCGAACGCACGTCGCCATCGGCCAGAACCAGTCGCTGGCGAACTCGACCGTCCGCCGAGACAGCGTAAAGCACGTCGCGCGGTCCCTCGGTGGCGGCGTACAAAATCATGCTCGCATTCGGGGCGAAACTCGGCGATTCGTCGAAATTGCCAGGCGAAATGACCGTGTTGGTGCCCGACGCGGTGTCCATAACCGCAATATGATACATGTTTTTATTGCCCTGCGACATGGCAAGCTTCTTGCCGTCGTAGCTCACCGAGGCCTTCGCGTTGGCGTCGCCAGTGAAGGTCACGCGCGATTCACTGCCGCCGCTGGCCGGTACACGGTAAATCTGCGGTTTGCCGCCACGATCGGAGGTAAAGTAGAGCGATTGCCCATCCGGCGACCACACCGGCTCGGTGTCGATGGCGTAGTTGTGCGTGATCTGGGTCAAGGCGCGACTGCCGAGATCCATCACATAGATATCCGGGTTGACGCCATTGGACAAACTCAACGCCAACTTGCGGCCGTCTGGCGAAAAAGCCGGTGCGCCATTGATGCCCTTGCGCGCAGACACGACTTCGCGCGCGCCGGTGGCGATGTCCTGAATGTAGATCGCCGAGGAGCCGCGCTCGAACGATTCGTAGGCCAGCTTGCGTCCGTCTGGCGACCAGGCCGGCGACAACAGCGGCTGCCGCGAAGTGACCACCTGCTGCGGGCCATAGCCGTCCGAATCGGCGATCATCAGCGCATAGGATGTGTTGTTGCCGAGGCCCTTGGCGGTGACGTAGGCGATGCGCGTCCAGAATGCGCCGCGTACGCCGGTGATTTTTTCGTAGATCACGTCGGCGACTTGATGCGCGAGGCCGCGCAGGTCGCTGCGCTGGCCGGTGATGGCCATGCTGGCGAGATTTTTTTGATCGCCCACGGTGTACAGCTCGAACTCGACCTTGACCTCACCGGCCCCGGCATCGATGACGCGACCGACGGTGATGTAGTCCTGTTTGAGCAAGCGCCAGGTGGCGAACTTGATGTCGCTGCCGCGTGCGGGCGTTTCCACCACATCGGATTTCGCCAACGTGCGGAACTGGCCGCAGCGGTTGAGATCGTTGCTGATCACATCGGAAACATTGGTCTCCGGCGGCGCGCCGCCGCCTTGCCACACGAAGGGCACCACGGCGATCGGAATCGCCGAGGCATTGCCGTTGGAAATCTCGAGAGTCAGGCCCTGCGCAAACAGCGACGTCGCGCAAAACGCCAGCGCCATTGCGGCCACCCATTTGAAGAAACGTTGGTACATGGTTCAACTCCCGTCGTACTTGAAGATGAAAGTGATGGTGCGTTGGAACACGCTTTCGTAGCCTTTGTACGGCAACGGCTGCGCCTTGGTCACGGCCTGTTTGATCGAGTTCTGCGTCACCATGTCGGCATTGCACGGCGAGCCGATCGCGGTATTGATCACCGTGCCGCCGGGGATTTGCGTGATCGTGATCGTGCAACGTACGCCGCTGGGCGTCGTATCCGGCCGATTCCAATTGTCGGTGACGACCTTGATGATCGCCGAACTGTATTCGGCCAACAGACCCGAATCGTTGCCGTTCATGCCGGTGCGCGCCTCGGCGGCCTCGGGTACGTCGGCGGCTTGCGCTTTCACCGGCTTCGGCGCGGACTGCTGTTTTTGCAGGTCGTCGAGCTGCTTCATTTTTTCCTGCGCGAGCTTGAGCTTCTTCTCGTTCGCGGCACGCTCTTTGCGAATCTCGTCGAGCTGCTTCTGGATCTGCTGCTGCTTTTCCTTTGCCTCGGCGTCCTTGCGTTCTTTTTCCTGCTGCAACTCGATCTGCTTCTGCCGGACTTTTTCCTCTTCCGCCTTCTTGGCCTGCTCGGCCTTGAGCTGCGCCATTTCGGCGATTTTCTCGCGATCGACGCTATCGTTTTTCTGCACGGTCGGCGGTGGCGCTTTTTCCGGCTGCGGCGGCGGGGGCGGTGCGGGTTTGGGCGCAGGCGGTGGCGCTGCGTCTTCCTTCGGCGGCGCGGGCGGCGCCTTGGTCGGCGGCGTGGGGCGCGGCGCGGCAACCTTGCCGACCAGCTCAGCCTCGATGATCGGCCCCTGCAACGTCGGCATCGGCTCCGGCGTCACCCACAACAAACCGACAAACAGCGCGGCGAACACACCCAGATGCACAAGCAGTGCATACAGATAGGCGCGAATTTTGTCGCTCGAAGTTTCCATCGCTAGACGTGACGCATTGCGGCGCCGAGCGTCACCGTTTCTTGTCCTGCATGGGCTGGCTCATCAAGCCGACCTTGCCGACCCCGGCTTGCTGCAACCCGGGCAAGATGTCGTACACCATGCCATAGCTGGCGCGACTGTCACCACCGATCAATACCGGCACTTGCGGATTCTGACGCACGAATGCCCCCACTTTCTTGATCAGCGACTCCGCATCGATCGCCTCGCGTGGCGCACTGCCGAGAGTGAGGAACAACTTGCCGTCCTTGTCGACGCTGATCAACACGGGTTCTTTGTCGACCTGCACGGCTTTCGCCGTCGATTGCGGCAACTGGATGTCGACGCCGAGATTGAGCAACGGCGCCGTCACCATGAAGATGATCAGCAGCACAAGCATCACGTCGATGTACGGCACGACGTTGATCTCGGCTTTGAGTTTGCGTTTCTTGCGCGTGCGCATGGCGGTTCGAACGAAAATTCGCGGCAACGCGCGCTCAGGCGCCGTCGTCGGCGTGGACTTGGCGTTGCAGGATCGAGGAAAACTCCTCGACGAAGGTATCGAAGCGCGTCGACAGACGTTCGATCTTGGTCTGGAAGCGGTTGTACGCCCACACCGCCGGAATCGCGGCGATCAAGCCCATCGCGGTTGCGATCAGCGCCTCGGCAATACCAGGCGCGACGGTGGCGATCGTCGCCTCTTTCATGTTGGCGAGGCCAACGAAGGCCACCATGATGCCCGCTACGGTGCCGAGCAAGCCGACATACGGGCTGATCGAACCGACGTTGGCGAGAAATTCGACGTTTTGTTCCAGGCGATCCAACTCGCGCGATTCGGCCACACGCATGCCGCGCTGGGCGCCTTCGAGGATCGTGCGCGCGTCCATGCGACCGCGCTGGCGCAGGCGCGCGAATTCGCGAAATCCGGCCTCGAAGATGCTCTCGATGCCGGTGGTGGCGCCGTTTGCGGTCACTTCGCGAAACAGGCCGGCAAGATCCGCACCGGACCAGAAGCGCTCCTCGAATTCGTCGGCACCCTGCATCGCCTGGTTGAGCATCGCGCGCTTGCGAAAGATGATCGCCCACGACATGAACGAAAAAATCAGGAGAAGCAGCATCACAAATTTGACGAAGATGCTCGCATTGAGCACAAGATCGAGGATGTTCAAGCCACTGGGAGCGGGCATGTCGGCAGGTTTCGTTTCAGGAAAACAGAGAATCGGGAATGCGTTGCGGCTTGAAATCAGACGCGGCGACGCAGGCAACGCGCACGCTCGCGATCACGAGGACGGCGCCATCGCCGCTGCGGAGTATACGTTGCGTAAAAGTCATCGAAGCTGAACGACGCTCGATCGTATGGATCGTTGCTTCAAGCGTGTCGTCGAGCTTCGCCGGGGCGAGGTATTCGATCGCCGCCTCGCGCACGACGAAAACCACGCCATGTCGCTCGCGCACCTGCGACTGGTCGATGCCGAGGCTGCGCAGCCATTCGGTTCGCGCGCGTTCGAGAAAACGCAAGTAATTGGCATAGTAGACGACGCCACCGGCGTCGGTGTCTTCCCAATAAATGCGCACCGGCCAAGAGAAAACGGGGTCAGAGTGAGTTTTCTCCGCGCTTTCGCAGGTACCTTTCGATGTGTTCGTCGAGGAACTCACTCTGACCCCGTTTCCAGCCCCGCTTCCGCACGTTTGGGGGCTTTGAGTCCGAGGTGCAGATACGCCTTGCGCGTGGCCATGCGTCCGCGCGCAGTGCGCATGAGGTAGCCCTGCTGGATCAGGTACGGCTCCAGCACGTCTTCGATCGTGCCGCGTTCCTCGCTCAACGCTGCGGCCAGCGATTCAACGCCGACCGGGCCACCGTCGAAGTGGTCGACGATGGTGCCAAGCAAGCGACGATCGAGCGCATCGAAACCGGCACCATCGACGTTGAGCATTTCCATGGCGGCAATCGCCACTTCACGCGTAATGCGCCCGTCCGCCTTCACTTCGGCGAAATCGCGCGCACGCCGCAGCAAGCGATTGGCGATGCGCGGCGTGCCACGCGAACGGTTGGCGATCTCCGCCGCGCCATCGTCGGCACAGGCGATGCCGAGGATCTTCGCCGAGCGTCGCACGATCGCGGCGAGTTCGTCCGGCGTGTAGAACTCAAGGCGCTGGACGATGCCGAAGCGATCGCGCAGCGGGTTGGTCAGCATGCCCGCGCGTGTGGTCGCGCCGATCAGGGTGAACGGCGGCAGGTCGAGCTTGATCGAGCGCGCGGCCGGGCCCTCGCCGATCATGATGTCGATCTGGTTGTCCTCCATCGCCGGATAGAGGATTTCCTCGACCACCGGCGAGAGGCGATGGATTTCGTCGACGAACAACACATCGCGCGGCTGCAAGTTGGTGAGCAACGCGGCAAGATCGCCGGCGCGCTCGATGACGGGGCCCGAGGTCGTGCGCAGATTGACGCCGAGTTCGTTGGCGATGACATGCGAGAGCGTGGTTTTGCCCAATCCCGGCGGGCCGAAAATCAGCACGTGGTCGAGCGCCTCGCCGCGTCGCTTCGCCGCTTCGATGTAGATCGACAACTGCTCGCGCACCGCCTGCTGGCCGAGATACTCGGATAGCTTTTGCGGACGAATCGACGCTTCGAGCAGTTCGTCCTCGCGCGTGACCGTCGATGAAATCAGGCGGGAATCGCTCATGCCGCAATTATGGCAGGAACGTTGACCATTCCGTGTACCGGCCTCAAATCTCCACCTGCGTGCCGAGTTCGATCATGCGGTTGCCGGGGATGCGGAAAAACTGCGTCGCCGGGCTGGCATTGCGCGTAAGAAAGGCGAACAACTTGTCGCGCCACATCGGCATGCCGCGCGCGCCGGCGGAAGCGATCACGTTTTCCCGACTCAGGAAGAAGGTCGTGTCCATCATGTCGAAGCCAAGGCCTTTCGCTTCGCAAGTCTGCAACGAGGTCGGAATATCCGGATCTTCGGCGAAGCCGTAGCGCTGAACCACCCGATAGAATTCGTTGCCGAGCGCGGTGATCTCGGTTCGCTCGCCATACTCGGCGGTCGGCACGTCGAGCGTTTCGACCGTCAGCAAAATATTGCGTTCGTGCAGCACTTTATTGTGCTTCAAGTTGTGCAGCATGGCGTTCGGCACCGAATGCACGTTGGCGGTCAAAAACACCGCCGTGCCCGGCACGCGCAGCGGCGGATGGGCGACCACGCTTTCGATGAACGGTTCCAGCGCAAGCCCGCCCTGACGCAACTCGCGCAGGACGAGTTCGCGCCCCTTGCGCCAGGTACTCA
Organism: Pseudomonadota bacterium; assembly: GCA_018240485.1. GTDB lineage: Bacteria > Pseudomonadota > Gammaproteobacteria > Xanthomonadales > Rhodanobacteraceae > Rudaea. The sequence continues at coordinate 358 of JAFEFR010000076.1, read as the reverse complement.
TGACCAGAAACGAGGCGAGGCCGAGCACGAGCGGAAACCAGCCGCCGTGTTCGATCTTGACCGCATTCGCGCTGAAATAGGCCACGTCGATGATCAGGAACACGACACCAAACAGAACGACGACGAGCCGGTTCCAGCCCCAGATGCGCCGCGCGACGACCAGAAACAGGCAGGTGGTGATCGTCATCGTGCCGGTCACGGCGATGCCGTATGCCGCAGCAAGACTGTCGGACGAACGAAACCCGATGACCGCGCCGAGGATGAGCACCATCAGCGTGCCGTTGACCCAGGGAAGGAAGATCTGCCCCTGCTGCTCCTTCGAGGTGTGCTTGATCGCCATGCGCGGCGCGAAACCGAG
>JAFEFR010000075.1 GCA_018240485.1 Pseudomonadota bacterium | reverse complement strand
GGGGTCGACGGCAAAGGCGCCGCGCAGGTTTTTGCGGCGCGCTGTGGCGTCGAGATCGGACTGTGCCGCGGTGGCACGCGCGCGCTGCAGCAGCTCCGGAAAAAGCGGGATGGCGAGTGCGCGTGCGAGCGGTTTGGCCAGTTCCAACGCTTGGTTGTAGCCGCGCTCGCGCAGGCGAGTGGCATGCAGCGGCATGGGCACGATGGCGTCGGGTATTGCGGCAATCGCGCCATTCGCCAGTGCGGTACGCAACGCGGCCAGCCACAACTCCGCAAGCGTTCGTCCAGCGGCGAGGCTGCCCGCGAACTTGAGGCGAGTCAGCAACAAATCGAAAGGGTGAGCGTAGAGATAAGGCGCAAACGCGGCGTCGAAAGCGGGTTCACTTTTCAGGCATTCGCCGCACAAGGCCGCGGGCCGTGCCAGCGGCAAGGCGCAACGCGCGCAGGCGCTGCGATTGGGCGCGAGATCGGCAGCACAGGCCGCACACAGATCGCGCATGGCATCGCCACGATCGCCGCACAACAGGCAATGCGGCGGCAACAAGGCGAAGTGCAGGCGCTGCCAAAAACCGTCAACCAACAGGGGGGATTCCGGGTTGACAGGGGAGGGGGGCGAATTCACACTTCCAGTGTACGCCAAGCCGGATTTGCCCATGCTCGCCCCGATCGAAGTCACCCCTGTGCGCGAAAACGTCCATCGCGACGACGTGCTGGCGCTGTTTGCGCTGCCGTTCAACGACCTGCTCGAACGGGCGCATGCCGTGCACCGCGCACATCACGATGCGAACGCCGTGCAGGTGTCGACGCTGCTGTCGATCAAGACCGGCGGCTGCCCCGAAGATTGCGCGTATTGTCCGCAGAGCGCGCGCTACGCGACCGGCGTGAAGGCCGAAAAACTCCTGTCGCTCGACGCCGTGCTGGAAAAAGCCAGGCAGGCCAAGGCCGCCGGCGCGACGCGTTTCTGCATGGGCGCGGCGTGGCGTTCGCCGAAGGATCGCGATGTCGACAAAGTGGCCGAAATGGTCGGCGCGGTGCGCGCGCTCGGCATGGAAACCTGCGCCACGCTCGGCATGCTCAGCGGCAACCAGGCCCAGACGCTCAAAGCGGCCGGACTCGACTACTACAACCACAACCTCGACACCGCGCCGGAGTTCTACGGCGAGATCATCCACACGCGCGACTACGCCGATCGACTGGAGACACTCGACCATGTTCGTCAAGCCGGCATAAAGACCTGTTGCGGCGGCATTGTCGGCATGGGCGAATCGCGCGCGCAGCGCGCGGGCCTGCTGCACACGCTGGCGAACCTGCCCGAGCATCCGCAGTCGGTGCCGATCAATCGCCTGGTGCAAGTCGCGGGCACGCCGCTCGACGGCACCGCGCTGCTCGACCCGTTCGAGTTCGTGCGCACGATTGCGGTGGCGCGCATATTGATGCCGCGCTCGATGGTGCGCCTGTCCGCCGGCCGCGCCGAAATGAGCGACGAGTTGCAGGCGCTGTGCTTCTTCGCCGGCGCGAACTCGATCTTCTACGGCGAAAAGCTGCTGACCACGGGCAATCCCGATGTCGAGCACGACCAGGCGCTGTTCGCGCGCCTCGGCATCGCGCCGATGCAGGTCGAACTGGAGCCGGGCACGGTGCATGCGGATATCGTCGAGGCCGCGTAAGCTTTCCTTCTCCCCTCGGGAGAAGGTGGCGCAAAGCGCCGGATGAGGGAAACGCCTTGCGGTATTCGACGGCGCCACATCTGCATATCGGAGCGCCCTTCCCTCATCCGCCCTTCGGGCACCTTCTCCCGGGGGGAGAAGGGAAGAATTAAGAATGACTCGTCCGGATATCATCGAACGTCTCGCCGCGACCCAAGCCGAACGCGCACGACAGGATTTGCTGCGCCGCCTGCGCAAGGTCGAGGCGGTCGACGGCGTGCGTATCCAGATCGATGGCAAGACGCTGGTCAATTTCGCCAGCAACGACTACCTCGGCCTCGCCCAGCATCCGGCGTTGCAGGACGCGCTGATCCGCGCCGCGAAACAGTGGGGCGTCGGTGCGACCGCGGCGCATCTGCTCGGCGGACATCGCGAAGAACACGAAGAACTCGAGGACAAGCTCGCGACGTGGACGCGACGCAAATGCGCGCTGTTGTTCTCGACCGGCACCATGGCCAACCTCGGTGCGATCCAGACCCTGCTCGGTGACAACGATGTTTGCGTGCAGGACAAGCTCAATCACGCCTGCCTGATCGATGGCGCGAGGTTGTCCGGCGCGGCGCTGAAGCGCTACGTGCATGCCGATGTCGGCAGCGCGAAACGTCAGCTCGAATCGAACACGGACGTCGCCACATTGCTCGCCACCGACGGCGTGTTCAGCATGGATGGCGACGTTGCCCCGCTCGCCGATCTCGCGGCCTTGTGCAAAACG
>JAFEFR010000074.1 GCA_018240485.1 Pseudomonadota bacterium | reverse complement strand
TAGATGTCGAAATTGGTCGACCACGGCTCGCTCGTGCCAGCGATGCGCACGCTGAAATACACGGTTTTCCCGTCGGGCGAAAACGCGAATTCATCATCGCCGCCAAAGGGCTTGGATGGCATGTCGCCATCGATATCGCGACTGATCAATTTTGGCGTGCCGGAAAGTGCGCCGTCGTTGCCGATGGCCGCCACGTACAACTGCGAACGCGATCCATCTGCCCATGTGTCCCAGTGGCGGATAAACAATTTATCGTACACGCGGCCCGTGGCTTTGCTCTTGGCCTTCTCGTCTGCATGCCGCTTGGTGCAGGCAATGGCATCGGCCTCGGTCGCGCACGCAGGCCAGGTGTCGATGGACAGCAGCACGGATTTACCGTCAGGCGAGAACTTGTAGGCGTTGATGTCGAGCGCGAGATGCGATGCCTCAACCGCCGCACCCTTGCCATCACTCGGCTGGCGCCAAAGCTGGCCCTTGTCCTGATAGTAGATCGCGCTGCCATCGGCCGCCCAGCGCGGCGTACTTGCGTTGACCTTGGCATCGGTCAATCGCAACGGCTGTGCCTTCGCATCGCGAAGATCGAGCGCCCAGATGCCGTTTTTGCCTTTGTTGTTGTCGTAGTCGGTCTCGCGCACCTGATAGGCCACGCGCTTGCCGTCCGGCGATATCTGCGGATCGCTCACCCGATCGAGCATGACCAGATCCTGGATGCCGAAGGGATGCGGCACTGAAGCGGCGGCATGGGCGCCAATTAACAGGGGGAGAACAGTGGACAAGAGTTTCATGAGAGGGCTCTCGAATTCGCAAAGGGACATGCTACCGGCATGAGCGACTCGGCGAAAGGGATCGAACGCTCGCCGTTTCATTGCATGATCGCATCACAGGCGTCACGACTCGTATCGCGCATGGCACGGGATTTCGAAATCGATCGTTTTGAATAAAAAAAGGGCCCGACACGTCGTCGGGCCCTTGCGTTTCTATCGGTCCGTGCAGGCCGCCGAAATTCGCGATCAGCGCAGGTTACGTCTCATCGCGAGCCGCGCTGCGGGCAGCGAATCCTGCCAACATCAGCGCCAACAACATCAACATCCAGGTGCTGTTCATCGGTGCCGGCTTGACCGGTTGTGGCACCACCGCCGTCACCGGGGTGTTGACCGTGTTGCTGTTGCAGGCCGCCGCACAGGCCGGGTCGCCACCACCAGTCACATTGGCCGTGTTGGCGATGGTGGTTCCCGCCGCAGCCGACTGCGGCGTCACCGGAATGACGAAGGTCGTTGGGCTATTCGGCGCAAACGGGGCCGAAATCGTGCACGTCACGGTCTGACCCGACGCCGAGCAGCCGCTTGGCATCGTGCCCAGCGTCAACGTCGAGGCAAACGTGTCGCTCACGGTCGTCGTCGCCGTTGTCGCCACTGCGCCCGTGTTTGTTACCGTCAGCGTGTAGCTCGCCGACTGGTTCACCACAAACGACGATGCCGAAGCGGACTTCACGACCGTCACATGTGGCGCACTGACCGGGGTATTCGTCGTGTTGCTGTTGCACGCCGTAGCGCAGGCAGGATCCCCACCACCGGTCACGTTGGCCGTGTTGGCGATGGTGGTTCCCGCCGCAGCCGTCTGCGGCGTCACCGGAATCGTGAAGCTGGTCGAGGCGTTGGCTGCCAAGCCCGCCGCAATCGTGCACGTCACGGCCTGACCCGCCGCCGAGCAGTTCGCCGGCATCGCGCCCAGCGTCAGCGTCGAGGCGATGGTGTCCGTCACCGTCGTCGTCGCCGTCGTCGCCGCCGTGCCCGTGTTCGTCACCGTCAGCGTGTAGCTCGC
>JAFEFR010000073.1 GCA_018240485.1 Pseudomonadota bacterium | reverse complement strand
CTCATGCCAGCGCCAAGGCCCGCAGGCCGGCGCTCGCGCACCCGCGCGCATGCGCACGTGGGGATGCGATGGCATGGCGCTCATCGCGTCGGCCAGCCGGTGAGCGAAAAACGCGGCGGCAGCACGCTGCTGCAAACCAGCCTGAGTTACTACGCGAACGACGGAAGACTCAAGGGCGTGTGCACGAACGGAGCCGGCACGGGCGCGTGCAATCTGCAGGACGACCAGTATGCGTATGACGCCGTCGGCAACGTCATTGCGCGGTTGAAGAATGCAAGTTCGGGCAAGAGCCCACTCGAACAACTGCAGTACGATGGACTGAACCGATTGTCCCCATCGCCACTCGCATGCGCTCCAGAACGGTCGAGGCGAATCGATTGAATTGGTACTGCCAGCATTGGGCGTGGTGCCATAAAATACGGGCCAATATTTTCGGAATCCGCGCATGAACGCCGTCGCCAATCCCATCCCCGCCCGCCACAAGAACGTCAATCGCGCCGAGGTGTGCGATGCGAACTTCATCGAGTTCGTGCGCGATTGGAACGGCACGGTGGCGGCACATCGTGAACATCCTTCCGCGCCGATCACGCCGGACAGCCTGTGCACGCGCGAGGATTTCGTGCAATTGTTCGATTCGCAACTGATTTCGCGTCATCTCGATTTGATGGCGCGCGTATTGCGGGTGCAAAACAAGGTGTTCTACACGATCGGTTCGTCGGGGCACGAAGGCAACGCGATGGTGGCGCGATTGACGCGGCACACGGACCCTGCGTTTTTGCACTATCGCAGCGGCGGTTTCATGGCCGAGCGGTTTCGCAAGTTGCCGGGCATGGATCCGATCATGGACTCGGCGCTCTCGTTCGCGGCGAGCGCGGACGACCCCGCGAGCGGGGGGCGCCACAAAGTCTGGGGCAGCAAGCCGTTGTGGGTGCTGCCACAAACCTCGACGATCGCTTCGCACCTGCCCAAAGCCTTGGGTACGGCGGTGGCGATCGAGCAGGCGCGGCGCATCGGCCACGACTTGCCGGTGCCGGCGGATGCGATTGCGATTTGCTCGTTCGGCGACGCTTCGTCCAACCATGCCACGGCGCAGACCGCCTTCAATGCCGCCGCGTGGACGGCCTATCAGACATTGCCGGCCCCGGTGTTGTTCGTCTGCGAGGACAACGGCATCGGTATTTCGGTGAAAACGCCGAGCGATTGGGTACGGGCGAATTTCGAAGGCCGCAGCAATCTGGACTATTTCCACGCCGACGGCCTCGACCTCGCGGCGGGTTACGAAGGCGTGGCGCGCGCCGTGCACCACTGTCGCACCACGCGGCGACCGACCTTTCTGCACCTGCGCACCACGCGCATCATGGGCCATGCCGGTACCGACTTCGAGATCGAGTGGCGCAGCTTCGAGGAGTTGATGGCGGTCGAAGCGACCGATCCGCTGCTGCGCAGCGCGGCGATCGCGCTCGAAGCCGGCGTGTACACCAAGGAACAACTGCTCGCGCGCTACGAAGATTTCCGTGCGAAGTGCTTCGCCGCGGCTGAGGCGGCCGACCGCACGCCGAAGCTGACCTCGCTCGCTGACGTCGTCGCGCCGCTGGCGCCGTACTCGGCGGTCAAAGTGAAAGCCGAAGCGCAACGCGCCGACTACGAAACGCAGCGCGTGAAGGTGTTCGGCGGTACGGAAAAATTGCCGGAGAAATTGCCGCCGCGCCATTTGGCCATCCAGATCAACAACGCGTTGCACGACCTGATGGCGAAGTACCCGGAAAGCCTGCTGTTCGGCGAGGACGTGGCGCAAAAAGGCGGCGTTTACACGGTTACCAAAGGTCTGCACAAGGCGTTCAAGAACGCACGCGTGTTCAACACGCTGCTCGACGAAACGATGATTTTCGGCCTCGCCCAGGGCTTCGCCAACATGGGCATGTTGCCGATTCCGGAAATCCAGTATCTCGCGTATTTCCACAACGCCTGCGATCAGATTCGCGGCGAAGCGGCATCGCTGCAATTCTTCTCCAACAACCAGTATCGCAACCCCATGCTCGTGCGCATGGCGGGGCTCGGCTACCAGCGCGGCTTCGGCGGCCATTTCCACAACGACAATTCGATTGCCGCATTGCGCGACATCCCCGGGCTTGTCGTCGGTTGTCCGAGTCGCGGCGATGACGCGGCGACGATGCTGCGCACGCTCGCTGCGTTGGCCAAGGTCGACGGTCGCGTCGCGATCTTCCTCGAACCGATTGCGTTGTACATGACCAAGGATCTGTACGCCGCGGGCGATGGCGAATGGTCGTTCGCCTATCCCGCACCCGATCAGGCGATGGCGCTCGGCGAAGGGCGCGTGTACCACGGCGAGGCGAACGACCTGGTCATTTTCACCTACGGCAACGGCGTGACCATGAGCCTGCGTGCCGCGCGCGAGATCGAGAAAATTCACGGCTGGAAGGTGCGCATCGTCGACCTGCGCTGGCTCGTGCCGCTCAACGAGGCGCATATCGCCGCGCAGGCGCGGACGGCGAAGCGCATCGTGATCGTCGACGAAGGCCGCCACAGCGCCGGCATTGGCGAGGGCGTCATCACCGCGATCGCGGAGGCGGGTTTCGGCGCGACCCCGTTCAAGCGCGTCGTCGGCGCCGATACCTACACGCCGCTCGCAGGCGCCGCCTTTCTCGTCTTGCCGGGCGAGGCCGACATCGTTGCCGCCGCCGCGGCCTTGGCGTGAGCGCAGAGTAAAAGCGAAGCCTCGCCGAAAAACTCGGCTCGCGCATCAAATCGGGCTAAACTGCGCGCCGATGAGCGAGCAACTGACCATCCTGTTCGCCGACGTCAGCGGCAGCACGAAGCTGTTCGAGACGCGCGGCAATATCGAAGCGCGGCGCCTTGTTGCGACCATGCTCGGCGCGCTCGGCGAGGTGACGCGCGGGCACGGTGGGCGCGTGGTCAAGAACATCGGCGACGAAATCCTGTGCACGTTTCCCGGTCCGATCCAGGGTTTGCTCGCCGCCGTCGACATGCAAAAGCGCATCGCCGCGGATGCGGAGTGCGCGCGCGAATTTCTTGCGATCCGCGTGGGCCTGCATCACGGCGAAACCTTGCTCGAAGACGGCGACGTGTATGGCGATGCGGTCAACACGGCGGCACGCATGACGGCCTTGGCCAAGCGCGAACAGATCATCGCAACCGCCGCGACGGTGCGTTTGCTGACCAACGCGGGCATGTTGCGCGTACGTTCGATGGGGCAGACGCGCGTTGCCGGCAAGCATCTTCCGATCGACATCGTCGATGTGCTCTGGCAGGACGACATGTCCAACCTCACCATGGTTCAGCGCGCGATCTCGACCGGAAATTTCACCGTGCCGCATGTGCGGCTGCAATTGCGCTATCGCGGTCGCGCGATCGATCTGGATGAACTCGCGCCGCCTTTCACGCTCGGTCGCGATCCGTCGTCGAGTCTCGTCGTCGATGCGGAGTGGGTTTCGCGCAATCATGCGTTGATCGAGTACAAGCGCGGCTATTTCGTCGTTTCCGATCGATCGACCAACGGTTCCTGGGTCACGTTCGGCGGCGACGACGAACTGGCGTTCCATCGCGACGAAGTGCGCTTGCATCGCAACGGCACGATCAGCCTCGG
>JAFEFR010000072.1 GCA_018240485.1 Pseudomonadota bacterium | reverse complement strand
GAGGAAACCAGTTTGTCTTTGGTCTGCGATGAAAACTTCGGATCGGGCACTTTGACCGACAACACGGCGATCAAACCCTCACGCATGTCATCGCCCGCCAGCGCCACTTTGGCGTTCTTCTGCAAACCCGAGGCTTCGATGTAGTTCGAAATCGTGCGCGTCAAGGCGCCACGAAAACCTGCCAGATGCGTACCGCCATCCTTCTGCGGGATATTGTTGGTGAAGCAAAAAACCGTTTCCTGATAGGCATCGGTCCACTGCATCGCCACATCGACCGTGGTGCCTTCGTGCTGCGCCGAAAAACAGACAACCTTTTGATGCAACGGGGTTTTCAGTTGCGCCAAGTGTTCAACGAAGGAACGAATGCCGCCCTCATACTCAAACACATCGTGCTTGTCGCTGCGTTCGTCGATCAGTTCGATCTTGACGCCGGAATTGAGAAAGGACAATTCACGCAAACGCTTGGCGAGAATATCGTAGTGAAATTCGGTGTCGGTGAAGATCTCCGGACTCGGATGAAAGCGCACCGTCGTACCGCGCTGCGCGGAGAGACCGATTTGCTTGAGCGCGTAGAGCGGCTCACCGAGGCGATACTCCTGCTCGTACGCGTGGCCGTCGCGATGAATCGTCAGACGCAAATGGTCGGACAAGGCGTTGACGACCGACACACCGACGCCATGCAACCCCCCGGAAACCTTGTATGAATTGTCGTCGAACTTGCCGCCCGCGTGCAGGACGGTCATCACGACTTGTGCCGTCGAAATGCCCTCTTCGGGATGGATATCGACCGGGATACCGCGACCGTTGTCCACGACGCTGACCGCACCATCATCATGGATCGTGACGATGACTCGGTCACAATAGCCTGCAAGCGCCTCATCGATCGAGTTGTCGACGACCTCGAACACCATGTGATGCAAGCCGGTGCCATCGTCGGTATCGCCGATGTACATACCAGGCCGCTTGCGCACCGCCTCAAGGCCCTTGAGAACCTTGATGTTGCTGGAATCGTATTGGCCTTTGGGTTGATCGTCGGACACTTCAGACATGGGTGTTGACTCGTGATGGGTGGCCGGCCAGCGGTAGGAATCCCGGGCAAAGACCTATTTGCGAATTATATCATTGCGCGGACTTGGCCTTGTTCCACGTGGAACCACCGCTGCGGCGGGAAACGCGTGCGTAAAGCGTCCGGGATTTCCGTGCCGCTGAGCAGGATTTGCGCGCCGCTTTCGATCAATGTGCCCAGAGCGGAGGCCTGGTGCGCCACATCCAACTCCGAGCAAAGATCATCGAAAACGATGATCGGGCTTTCCCCCCGACTTTCCTGGAATAGCCTCACTTGCGCCAGCAGACAGGCAATGGCGCACAGCTTTTCCTGCCCTCGGGATAGTTGCTCCGGGCTGGGTGCGTGCGCAAAGGCGATCATCCAATCCGCCCGGTGCGGGCCGCGCGTGGTGTGACCCAGCGCTCGATCGCGCTGCCGGCAGTCGTGCAACGCCTGTTGCAAGGATATCGATCGATCCCACCCGGGGCGATGTCGCAACACCGCCTGACCCAATTCAGGTAAATGTTGTTCGAGAACAAGGGAAAGCGCTTGCCCGAAACGAGCAAGATACGTTTCGCGCGCTTGAGCCACGGGTTCGGCCGCGTCGGACAGCTCGCGATCCCAAAGCGTCAATTGTTCCTCGTCCCCGTTTTGTTTCAACAACACGTTGCGTTGTCGCAATGCGCGCCGAAAGCGGCGCATTCGTTCCGCGTGGCCATGTTCCACGTGGAACACGCCCCAATCCAGAAATCCTCGCCTGCCTTCCGCCCCCCCCGACACCAAGGCGTGACTCCCAGGTTCGAAACACATCACCGCGGAAGCCGCAAACAGTTCTGCCAGTTTGGATGAGGATTCGCCATCCAGCCGTGCCACCCATCGCCCCGCCTCACGCAGCATGCCGAGCTGACGCAGACGCGACTGGCTGCGAATACGCGCAAACAACGCCAACGATTCCCCTTCCCGTTGTTGCAGGTGTTCGGCGGCATGGGTGCGGAAACTTCCGCCACGCGAGAGCAAATAGGCGGCTTCGAGAACGCTCGTTTTGCCGGCACCATTGGGGCCGACAAAAACATTCAACCCTTCCGCCAACACCAGTTCTGCCGAGGTGATGTTGCGTAGGCCTCGAATGCGCAACTCAGCAAGGTGCATGGTGTAATTCCGATTGCTTGCTGACCGTTGTTTGCCACCTGTCCCGGCAAGGCGTGGTTTGCCTCTCATCCGATAACAGCATCGGATGTGCGCTCAGGACGCCACGGCAGAAAAAAGAAACCCGCGTGATCGCGGGTCCTTCATCCAGGAAAGCAGCAAACGCCATTTCGCAATCAAAGGCGCAGCGGCATGATGACGTGCCGAGCCAGCTCACTCTCCGGCAAACGAAGCAGACAACTGGAATTGCCGTCACGCAGGCACATCAAGACTTCCTCGCCGCCCAGCGCATTCAAAGCGTCGAGCAAATAATTGACGTTGAATCCGACACTTAGTTCGGTAACGCTGGTTTTTGCCTCGATTTCCTCGACTGCTTCTTCTTGCTCCGGATTATGCGCAATCACCCGCAATTTGTTGGGGCTGACCTCGAGTTTTACGCCGCGATATTTTTCGTTGGACAGAATTGCGGCGCGTTGCAACGCACCGCGCAACGCTTCGCGCTCGACGCGAACTTCCTTGTCGGCACCGATTGGCACCACGGCCTCGTAATCGGGAAAACGACCGTCGATCAATTTTGAGGTAAAAGTGACATCGCCCCGTTTGACGCGCAAATGGGCACGACCGAATTCGAGTTCGACCACACCATCGCCGGCTTCGAACAGCCCTTGCAATTCGAGCACGCCCTTGCGGGGGATCAGAATCTGACGCTTCGCCGCGACCCCGGCGTGCAACGGGGTTTCGACCACGGCGAGGCGGTGGCCATCGGTTGCGACGCTGCGCAAGGCTTGCTCGCGCAGATCGAGCAAAAGTCCGTTCAAGTAGTACCGCACGTCCTGCTGCGCCATGGCAAACGCGGTGCGATCCATCAAGCCCTTGAGCGTCGCCTCTGGAAGACTGACGCGCTCGATCAATTCGATATTTTCGATGACGGGAAATTCGCTCGCCGGCAAGGTTGCCAAGGTGAAGCGACTGCGACCGGATTTGACCTCGACGCGCTCACCCACAAGTTTGAATTCGATTTTGCTGCCATCAGGCAATGCCCTGCAAATGTCGAACAGTTTGCGGGCCGGAATCGTGATCTCGCCTACCTCGACCTGGTCGGCTTGCGTCGTGGCCGCCATTTCGACTTCCAAATCCGTTCCCGTGAAGCTGACCTGCTGGGTCGAGGCGACCACCAAAAGATTGGCCAGCACCGGCAGGGTTTGTCGCCGTTCGACGACGCCGACAACCTGTTGCAGGGGTTTGAGGAGCACTTCGCGCTGAATGGTAAACCGCATGGGTCGATATCCTTCGGAATCGCAGCTTCTGGTGTTGAACAAAGATAGAAAAACTTAGTTGCTGTAGGCGTTGTGCGTAACCAGAATAAGCGTGTTTTATTTTTCTATTTCAAATAGATAGCTTGTTTTTCCTGCCGGGATATCTGCCCGTATCCCGTGTTTTCTTCCTGTGGATAAGTGGGCGAACCCACGGCGGGAAAAATATATCCACAGGATATCCTATTCCGTCAGCACACGAAGCAATTTTTCCCAATCCTGACGCAATTTTCCATCGGTCGCTCGAAGATCGCGGATCGTCTTGCAGGCATGCATCACGGTGGTGTGATCGCGCCCGCCGAAGGCCCGACCGATTTCCGGCAAACTGTGCTCGGTCAACTCTTTGGACAACGCCATCGCGAGCTGTCGCGGTCGTGCCAGGGAACGGCTTCGGTTCATCGACAACAAGTCGGACAACCGCAGCTGATAATGCTCGGCGACCGTCTTCTGGATGTTCGACACCGTGATGGCTTGTGCGTGCACGGTCAGCAGATCGCGCAGCGTCTCCAACGCGAATTCCGTATCGATCGTTGCTCCCAGAAAATTGGCGCGCGCGACCAGCGTGTTGACGGCGCCCTCGAGGTCGCGCACGTTCGAACGCATGCGCTTGGCCATCAACTGCGCGACCTCGATCGGCAACTCGATGCCTTTCGCCTGCGCCTTGGTGAGCACGATTGCCGCCCGTGTTTCGAAATCCGGCGGCTCGATCGCGACACTCAAACCCCAGCCCAGGCGCGACTTCAACCGTGTTTCCAGGTTGTCCACTTCTTTGGGAAAGCGATCGCAAGTCAAAATAATTTGTTGCTTGCTGTCGACCAAGGCGTTGAACGTGTGGAAAAACTCTTCCTGTGTCGTGTCCTTGCCGGCAAAAAACTGGATATCGTCGATCAAAAGCGCATCGACGACGCGCAAACGGCGTTTGAATTCGTCCATGCTTTTTGTGCGCAGCGCCTGAATCATTTCGTTGACGAATTGCTCCGAACGCAGATACATGATCTTGGTCTTGGGGTTGAGCGCGCGCATCAAGTTGCCTGCGGCATGCATGAGATGCGTTTTGCCCAGCCCCGTTCCGCCGTAGAGCAGAAGCGGGTTGTAGGCGCGGCCCGGATTGTTCGCAACTTGCATCGCGGCGGCTTTGCCGAGTTGATTCGACTTGCCTTCGACAAACAGATCGAAGGTGTAGTGCGGATCGAGATTGGACTCGGGTACTTCACCTTCGGATACGGCGGGGGCGCGAGCAGGCGATCCCGGACGCGAGGTCTTGCGTCCGCTTGAAACGGTCGTCTTCGCCAGCGTGCCGACATCGAAACGCAACGTGACGGGTGCGCCATGAAGGTGCGCCAACACCTCGGCGATGCGCGATTGGAACCGCTCACGCACCACATCGAGCGTATACGCGTTGGGAGCGAGCACGCACAAACCGCCCTCCACGTCACTCGCTTGCAGCGGCGCGAGCCACGTGTGCAGGTCTTCGACACTGAATTCGCCCTCGAGGCGTTCCAGGCAACGGCGCCACAAATCGGTCATGCTTTTCGAACTTCCACGATGGCGGTCCAAGCGGCGTTCGCTCGAACGGCCCGGCAGTCTACGCCGTGGCGGGATTCCGCGCCATGTGGGAAACGGCTCCGCGCTTGATCGCTATTTCGAACTCGTGCTAGCGTGAAATTGGGGTAATACAACGGGGTAATGGAATATGTTTAGTCACACTGGGGATACCGCACGCAACTTTCGTACGCTTTCAATTTTCACGCTGCTGCTGGTGGGTGCCTTCGCGGCAGTCGCCGTGGACGAATCACCGGCCCAACCAACCTCCAATTCGCCGACGGCCGCGACGGCAAGTTTTGCAACGCCGGGCTGGCATCCGCCATTGCGACCACCGCAAGAGTTGGCTGCGATCCAATATGCGAATGGACTTCCCGCCGGCGAGGGTCCGTTTGTTGGCGGTGCCTTTGCCCGACCCAAACTCACGGCGCAGGAACTCGACGCCTATTGGAAGAGCGTCACCGACGCGCTGCCCAAGCCGCGCAAGCTGTCGCAAGTGGGCGAACTGCTCTTCGACGCTCGCGGCGACAGCAACGAGCTGATCGTGCAGACGGACATCGCCAATCCGGGCTTCCTGCGGCTGCTGACTCAACCGTTGGCGGAGCAATTGACCACCTCGCGCCTGGAAGACCTGATGGTCCATGGCATCGAATCGGGCGATGCACGACTGGCCACGAACCTGTTCGGCGCCATCGATGCGCGCTACGTGATCGACGACGAACGCCTGGACAATGCTTCCCGCGCGGCTTTGGACGTTGACGCTCCCGAGGAGCGCCTACATCGCGCCATCGTGTTGCGCTATCCGAGCGTCGATGCTGCGGCTTCTGCGAAGGGGCAACTGCGGTCGGTCCTCGGCGACGCTACCGTTGAGACGAACCGAAAAATAACGTTCTCCTACACCCCCAACGACAAGTACTACGCGAACAGCAGCAGTAGCAATCCGTACTACGTGGCCAGCAACGAAGCGACGTATCAGTGGGGTCTGCAAGCGATGCGCTTCCCGAGCGCTTGGGATACGACCTTCGGCTCGGGATATGTCGGCATCGTCGGCTCGGTGTCGTGGGGGACCGCGATCTATGTGCCCGCGTATACGGATTGGCGACCGCCCTTTGCGACCACCCCCGCGCACACTGACTATAAGCCAAACCCGCCAGCGGATCTGCAGGCGAACTATCGCCAGCAGTTTTCGAAATACCTCTCCGGAGACACGACCAACGAACCTCACGATACGCATACCGCCGGCATTGTCGCTGCGACGACCAACAACAACCTCGGCGTCGCCGGTGCATGCCCCAACTGCAGTCTTGCGATGATGCAGTCCGTGAATCACGCCGATATCGCTCCGGGAATTCTCGGCCTGGTCCGGCGAGGCGTCTAGGTGATCAACATAAGCTTTGGTGACTGGGATACGAGCGCGGACCCGGATTTTTCCGCCATTGGCAACGCACTTGCCGTCGCCAACAGCCGAGGCGTTCTGCTTGTCGCTTCGGCAGGAAACGCGAAGCAGTCCTCTCCGGATTTCCCTGCCAGGGACGCGCGCGTGCTGTCCGTCGCCGGCGCGCAGCTCGTGACGCCCAGCGCGCCCACCTCGGGGTGGCAGCCGTGGATACAGATACCCAGCGCATCGGCGGGGACGCTCGAATCGGGAACCAACGGCGCCGGCGTCAATGGCGTGACGGCACCCGCAAAACGCATCGTCTCGACGCTCAACGACGGCGCGGGTGATGGCTACCGTTTGCTCCCCCTGACCAGCGAAGAGGCGTCCTGCACCGACAAAATTGTCGCTGCAATGAAGGGGGACGAGTCCGGCGTCAATGGCGATGGCTACGGCAGCTGCACGGGCACGTCCATGTCCGCGCCCTTCGTAGCGGCCCTGGGTGGAATCCTGCGCTCGATCTACCCGGCGCATCCAGAGTCGGACGTCCGCACGTTGATTCTGGATAACAGTGATTCGCACCCGTGCACGAGCACGAAAGGGTGTGGCATGCCGAACGCGACCACCGCAGTGACGAGCATGGTCGGAAAAATCACGAACCGCCTGACCCCCTTGTATGCCTTCGTCAGCTCCGGGAGAAAAGATCGTTTTTACACCATCGTTCCGCAAATGGCGGGAGCGGCCTTCAATGGGACGCTGCAGCCCAACAACGCCTGCAACCCGGGCAGCTCCGATCCGGCCAGCGTGACGACATGTGAAGGGACGGCAAGTAGCTACTCCGCGCTCAAATACACCCCCGAGGGTGCATCCCTCAATGACGCGTACAGCATTCCCGGCGTCACGACCTATATCTCACCGGGGTACCCCATTTCGAATGTTCCGCAGGCCCAGGTTTGGGTGTTCACCACGCCCAAGAATCCAAAGAATGCGGCCGATCCCCTGGTTCCGCTGTATCGTCTGTCCTGGAAATGCGGCGACACGACGTCCACTCCACCCGCGGTATGCACGAGCACGCCGCAGCACATGGACGTGACCTACACCGCCGACTCGGCCGGCGTCACGGCCTTCAAGAGCTTGGGCTACAAGCTCGACGGCATCGAGGGATACATCTACCCCAAGACCAGTCCGCAACCCTCGGGCACCGTCAAATTGATGCGCAAGTACAACCCGACGAACGACGACCACGCGATATTTCCGGAATCGCAGCTGACGTACATGCAGGGCATCGGATACACCGAAGATACCGGCAGCGATTGGGTGGGCTACGTCTATCCCAATACCAGCGGCACGACGCCCGCGATCCTGTAGGGGCGACCATGAAACGACTCCGGAAAACATCTGGCGTGAGCGGATGGATGCGCTTCGCCTCGAGCTGTGCGTTGGCAATGCTCTTGTCTCACTCGATGGCCGTCGACGCGCAATGGCTCTTGCCGCCCTATTTTGAGTTTCAACAACAGGCAGCGGTGACGACACCCTCTTGCGCCAAGACGCCGCAGAGCTTTGTCCAGTTGTCTTCGCTTGCGGCCTACAGCTCGGCGTTCTTGCGACAGGCCGACGGCGGCAGGATCGTTGCCGGCCGGTTCGACGCAGTTCGTGCCTATCCGCAGGGCGAATGGGCTGCCCGTAACGGCGTCGCGCGATACCAGTCCGACGGCAGCCTGGATACCCGCTGGAACGCGGACGTACGTTGCGACGGCTCGACGCATTCGGGGTTTGTGCGAGCTCTGGTCACCGATTCCGCCGGCAATGTCTACATTGCCGGCGCGTTCACTTCGCTGGGCGATACGCCACGCCGGAATCTCGCTCGCCTGAAGCCGAACGGCGACGTCGATGCAACCTGGCAGGCAGATGTCGAAGGAGAGGTCTTCGCGCTGGCGATGGATGCCCAGGATCGACTCTTCGTGGGCGGCGCTTTTTCGCGCATCGGCGGCGTGGACCGAGGCCATCTGGCGAAGATCGTGAATGGGACGGTCGATACCAATTGGAAGCCCGTCGCCTCCGTTCCGGTCGGCGCGTTGCTCGCCGACGATACGGGATCTCTCTATGTGGGCGGGATCAGCTATCAGCTCGCTCCCGGAGTACCCGGTTTGCTGGCGAAGTTCTCTCGCGAGGGCAGCGGCACCACCGATCCCCGTTGGACGATCGCGATGCCCGACTCGAGCGCGATCACCACCATGACGGTCGACACTCAAGGCTGGCTCTATGTGGGCGGCTACTTCTCTCGCATTGGAAACGAGCCCCGATCCAGCATCGCACGGGTTTCCCTCAGCGATGCGAGCGTCGATCCATCATGGATGCACCAGGTGACGGACGGATTTCCCGACAAGAATCAATGTCTGATCGGAATTCCGCATCCTTCCGGTCCGATCCCTGTCCAAAGCATG
>JAFEFR010000071.1 GCA_018240485.1 Pseudomonadota bacterium | reverse complement strand
TTTCGCCGCGACCTGGTCAACCTGCTCGCCTTGAGCGGCGATGCGCGCAAGCAAATCGCTGCGGCGCAGATTGCCGCTCCCGACGAAGCCGATGCCTCGCGCTCGGCACAAAAGAAAACCCCGGCGCTGCTCAAGCGCGCGCTCGAATTCGGCCCGAAGGATCCGCTCGTGCTCTGGATCGCCGCCTCCAACGCCTGCATGAGCCAGCCCGGCTGCGCCGACCCTGCCGCCCTGAAGACGCTGCAGGAGGTCGACCCGGACAATGCCGCCGTGTGGTTGCTTGCCTTCCCGGTCGATGGCGATGCCGGAAAGCAGCGTGTCAGCGTCGCCCGCATGGCCCAAGCGCAGCGCTACAACGATTACTGGGGGAGCGATGTCGTCGCGCTCTATCGCGCGCTGGAAGTATTGCCGGTACCGAAGGAAATCACCGCTCTCGGCTTGAGCCCGGAAAGCGCGCGGATCAATTTCGCCACCTCGATCGCCAGCGCTTTTTTGCCGACCTCGCTACAAAGCCTGCATCGGTTTTGCGTCGGGCTCGATGCGGCGACGGAGGCGACGGCCATTTCCGATTGCATCGCGGTCGCGCGCAAGCTCGAAGGTGGCGGCGCCTTCGTCGCCCAGGGCATCGGTTTCGCCATCGAGGAAGCGCTGCTCGCAGCGGGCGTCGACAAAGACGTGATGGGCGTGCGGCGTCGCTCGGCGGCGTGGCAAAAGCAGAAATTCATGGAGCTCTCGGCACGCTTCTCGCGCGAACCGGAGCTGGCGCAGGCTTACATCGACGCGCTCGACAAGGCGCCGGACGAGCCTTCGGCCGTGATCGCCTTGCTGCGCGGCCAGAAACTGCGCACCGACCCGCCGGAAGACTGGCAACCCGTGGTCGCGCCGCCACCCGCGCCATTGCCGGCCGGATTGCCGCCCATCGCCCCTGTACCGCAGGGAAATCCCTGAGCCAACTTTGGTTCGCACCAGGCGTCTACGACCGACGGAGAGGCTGCTTGTCGTCGGCGTTTTCCGGTAGGCTTTCACAAAGCCGACAGTGGAAGCGATGCATCCAAAAAAGCTCGGGGTGGGCCGACGGCGTGGGTGAATCCATCGTTCCCGCGCGATCGCAACCGGCGGGGTCCATCCACGAAGATAGAGGAGTCGAAGGTGCGCCAATCCGCCAAAAAGCCTGCTGCCAAGTCCGCCTCATCCACCATCACAAAACCGCCTTCGGGATTTACTCTCGAAGAACGCGAAGCGATGAAGGCGCGTGCACAGGAATTGAAAGCCGAAGCCCGCGCGAGCAAGAATCGGGCGGAGGGCGAAAAAGCCGTGTTGGCAGCGATCGCCGCCATGAAAGAGCCTGATCGCAGCATGGCCAAGCGGCTGCACGCCATCGTCACCGCAGCCGCCCCCCAGCTGGTGCCAAAAACCTGGTACGGAATGCCGGCGTACACGCACGAGGACAAGGTCGTTTGTTTCTTCCGGAATGCGCAAAAATTCGGCGATCGCTACGCCACGTTCGGCTTCAACGACAAAGCCCGCCTCGACGACGGCGCGATGTGGCCGGTGGCCTTTGCGTTGAAAGAACTGACGGCGGCGGTCGAAACGAAAATCGGCGCGCTGGTGAAGCAGGCGGCAGGCTGATTGCCACGCTTGGCTCAGGGCCTGTTGGCGCTGTCGCGAACGGGTCATTCGTGGGGCGGGTGCCGGACGAAGGCGCAGCCACTGGCCGTGGGACTGCACGACGTGTACCCTTGCCCGCAACCCATGCCCGGGAGTCGTCTCGATGCTGAAGGTTCTGGTTGCCAACTCGAAAGGCGGTTGCGGCAAATCCACGCTCGCAACCAATCTCGCTGCGCACTATGCGCAGGACGGAAAAAACACGGTTCTCGTCGACGCCGACCGGCAGGCATCGTCGCGAAGCTGGTGCGAGAAGCGCGCCGGGTACACGACGCCGGTGTTGCCGCTGGCCGGCACGCGATCGGATTGGCGCACGCAGGTGCCCAAGGGCGCCCAGCGCATCGTCGTCGATGCGCCGGCGGCCATTCGTCCAAGCGATGTCGATGCGTTTCTCGACGACATCGATGCGGTGTTGATTCCGGTGCTGCCTTCGCGCATCGATCTGGAGGCGAGCCAGCATTTCATCGATGGCGTGGCCGCCCTGCCGCGGGTCAAGCGCGGCAAAGTCGCCGTCGGTATCGTCGCCAATCGGCTGAAGCCGTGGACGACGGCTTCGCAACTGGCGGTCGAGGAAATGAAGGCGATGCCGTTTCCGCTCGTCGCCCAGATTCGCGATTCGCAGGCATATGTGCTGATGGCCGGCCTCGGCAGAAGCATCTTCGATTACGCCTCCGAAGCGGCGCGTTCGCATCAGGAAGATTGGGAAAAACTGCTGCGCTGGCTGAAAAAAAACAGCGGTTGAAAGCCGATCGAACCCAACTTCGTTCGCGTCGGGCGCGGGACGGCGCGAAGGCAGAGCGGGCGTCCTCTTCGTCGCAACGGCTTTCATCGCTGTGCGGAAGCTTCTATGCTCCGTGCATCCCTCCCTTTGCCTGACGAACTCATGAGCCGCGAACTGATCCTGCTGCGCCACGCTCACGCCAACCCTGCGCAAGCGGGAGCGCACGATGCGGAGCGCGCCTTGTCCGCACGCGGCGTCACCGAAGCCGAGGGGGCCGGTGCGTGGCTGCGCGGGCACGCAGCCCTGCCGGCGCTCGTGCTGTGCTCGCCCGCCCGACGCGCGGGCCAGACGCTCGAGCACGCGCTCGGTCGCATCGATTCGCTCGTCGAGCCGCGTATCTACGAAGCCAGCGCCGGGGAGTTGATCGACCTGGTCGATGAGCACGCGGCAGTGCCACGGCTACTCATGGTCGGGCACAATCCCGGCTTCGAGACTCTCGTCGCCTTGCTCACGACCGGCCAATCGGGCGATTTTCGCGGCATGCCGCCGGGCGGCATCGCCTGGATCGAATTTGCCGGCGCAGTCGAACCCGGTGCCGGTCGGCTCAAAGCGTTCTGGGCGCCCTGAGCGCGCCTCACGTCCCGCACGCGGCGATGGTGGCGACCGGCAAATCGCACCCCGTTGCGGCGACGTGGCTGTTTGGTGCATGCCTTGCGATGTCGTGCCTTGGGGCCCCTGCGATGGGATGGGCCACGGAACGCATCGAGCACCTCGTTCTCGACAGCGCGAATTCGCACGTCGACTTCGAGGTGAAGGTGCTTTGGCTCGTCGGCGTACACGGACGCTTCGACAGCGTGCACGGCACGGTCGCGATCGATCACTTCCGCAGCACGGCGACAGTCGAAGCGCAGGCGGACGCGAACCGGGTGACGATGCGCAGCAAAAGCCACGAAGAATGGGTCAAGTCGGTGGAGTTTTTCGACGCGCAGCATTTCCCGCAGATCGTCTTTGCGTCCGACCCGATTCCGATCCAGCGTTTGCAAACCGGTGGCGAGTTCGACGGCGTGCTGACCCTGCGCGGCATCGACAAGCGTGTGCGATTCACCTTGATCCACCCGGATTGCCCGGCGGCGAGCGGCGAAAATTGTCCGATCGAAGCCGAAGGCTGGATCCGACGCAGCGATTTCGGCATGAGCTCGCATCGTGGCACGTTGTCCGACAAGGTCGAACTGAAATTCTCGATCGCGACCCAAGCGATGTCGGGCGGCGACAGCCGATGACGCGGCAGGCACGAGCACGATGAGCGCCTGGCGAGGCGCAATGGGGTTGGCTATGCTGATCGGGCTCGCCTGCTCGGGCTGCGCGCTCGATCCGATCCATGCCCGGCAAGCGGCCGCGACCGCAAGCGCGGCACAAGAGCGTGCGCTCGATTGCGCGCCCGAGCGCAGCGATGCGTGTGCGCTCGACTCGCCGTATCGAGCGTTGGCCGACGACGCACTCGAACGCTCCACACCGACCGCACCCGTTCATTACGTCGACCTGATCGAACGTGGCGCGGACTCGCTGTTGCTGCGCTTGCACCTGATCCGCAGCGCACGCCGCAGCATCGACATTCAAACCTTCATCTTCAGCGAAGACGATGCGGGGTATCTGATCCTCGACGAACTCGTCGCGGCCGCGCGACGCGGCGTCAAAGTGCGCGTGATCGCCGACCAATTATTCGCGCTCGACGACGCAGCCTTGTACGCGAGCCTGGCGCGCGCCCACGTCAATTTTGAATTTCGCGTCTACAACCCAACGTTCCACAAAGCCTCGACCCCGCCGCTCGAATTCGCCGCCGGCGTGCTCTGCTGCTTCTGGCGTTTCAACCAACGTATGCACGACAAGATGTTGCTGGTCGACGACGTCATCGGCCTCGTCGGCGGGCGCAACTACGAAAATCGTTACTTCGACTGGGACGATGCGTTCGACTACCGTGATCGCGACATGCTCGCAGTGGGCCCGGTCGGTGCGGCGATGCGTGCGTCTTTCGATGCGTTCTGGCAATCGCCGTACAGCGTGCCCTTGAGCCGCCTGCGCGACGTCGCCGGCAATCTTCTCGCCGCCGGCATCGACGCGCCGCGCTATACGCCGCACGCCTATCGCAACGTGGCGCGCGTGGCCGAGCTGTCGCGGCAGGCGGACGACGCGCAGTTCATTCGCGATCGGTTCCTTGCCCAAACCATGCGTGTCGGGCGCATCGACTATTTCGCCGATGCGCCCGGCAAGCCGGCCCCGGCGACCGCACAACGCGCATCCACTCGTGCTTTGGTCGGCCTGTTGCACGAGGCGACATCCGAGGTCGTGTTGCAGACGCCGTACCTCGTGTTGAGTTCGACCGCGCGACAGATTTTTCGCGACTTGCACAAGCGCACGTCACCACCACGCATCCGCGTGTCGACCAATTCGTTGGCCGCCACCGATGCATTCTACGTCTATGCGCTGTCGTACAAGTACAAGAAGCGCTACTTGAAACTCGGTTTCGAAATCCACGAATTCAAGCCGTTTCCCGAGGAGGCTGCGGAGGTAATCACGGCGTATTCCGAACTCGGCGACGCATCGTCGACGGGCAGCGCGACCCGCGCGCGTGAGCGACCCAAGTATGGCGCCGCACCATTGCAACGGCATGGTGTGCGAGTCGGCCTACACGCAAAATCGATGGTGATCGATGCAAAAATCGCCGTGATCGGCTCGCACAATTTCGATCCGCGCTCGGAAAACTACAACACGGAATCGGGTTTCATCGTGTACGACACGGCGCTTGCCGCGCGGCTGCGCGCCTCGATCCTGCGCGACATGGAGCCCGGCAATGCGTGGACGATCGCCAAACGGCAACGCACGCGTCTTCTCGGCGGCGCCAGCGCGGCCATCGCCAACCTGTCGGCCGCTCTGCCGATCTTCGACGTATGGCCGTTCCGCTACGCCTCCAGCTTCGAATTCGAAGCCGACGGCGAAAATGGTCAATGCCGCACGATGGCGCCGGACGATGCGGATTTTCCTGCCTGCTATCGCGACGTGGGCGACTTTCCCGAGGTCGACCTGCCGCTCAAGACCATCTACACGCGCATCGTGACGGCATTTGGCGCGGGGCTGGTATCGATCATGTGAACGCGGCATGCCGAACGGTCGCTTGCGCCGTTTCTTGACGCGACAGGGCGCGCTGGCTACGCTCACGGCCTCCACGGGGATATATCAGGCCAACGTCATGTCATTGCAGATCACGATCGACCTCAAGGATTCCGACCTCCAGTTTTTCATCGACGCGGCCAAGCGCGCCCAAGCCAAAGCCGGCGATCTGACCCCGAAGCAGATCACCGATGCGGCGGGCAAGCTGCTCGCCGACTCGAAATCGACCGCCGTACCCGAATTCATCGTCGCGCGCCTGTCCAAACTCGGCGCGATGATCGACATGGTCAACGACGCCGGCTGGGACATGACCCCGCCGGACAAACAGCGCGTGCTTTCGGCGCTCGCCTATTTCGCCGAGCCGAACGACGTGATCCCGGACAACGTGCCCGTACTCGGTCTGCTCGACGATGCGATCATGATCGAACTGTGCCAGCAGGAGCTGAAGCACGAAATCGACGCCTACGAAGATTTCGTCGCCCATCGCGCCGCCGAGGCCGCGCGTCGCAATGTCGATGTCAACGAAATCAAGATGCAGCGCGTGGACTGGCTCGAAGGTCGGCGTGCGGAGCTGCAAGCACGCATGCGCGACCGGCGCAACGAATCCTACCTGCCGAAGAATTTCTCGCAAGCGCTGTTCCGCGTGACCTGAGCGTTACAGCGGCTTCTTCGCAGCAGCGCGCGAGCGCGCATCGCCGCAGGCCTTACCCTTTGGTGAAGGCGCGCAGGGCTAGCGCCAGTCGCGTCAGTCCTTCGCTTACATCGGTATCGCCGATGTTGAGCGCTGGCACCAGGCGCAGCACATCCGGGCCGGCCTGCAACAACAGCAGGCCGTGTTGTGCGGCGTGATCGAGTATGGCGCCGGCCTTGCCTTTGTACGCATCGGCCAGCACGGCGCCCAACATCAAGCCGCGACCCCGCACGGCGGCAAACACGTTCAAATCCCGATCGATCGATTGTAACCCCGCACTCAGCGCCGCCGACTGGCGCGTGACGTTCGCGGCGATTTGCGACGAAGCCAGCTTGCGCAAGGCGACGCGCGCAACCGCGGCGGCGAGCGGATTGCCACCAAACGTGCTGCCGTGCGCACCAAACTGCATCACCTCGGCGACTTTCGGGCCGGCCAGCATGGCGCCGATCGGGAAGCCGCCACCGAGCGCTTTTGCCAGCGTGACGATGTCGGGCTGGATAGCGTCGTGCCAGTGCGCGAACAGCGCGCCGGT
>JAFEFR010000070.1 GCA_018240485.1 Pseudomonadota bacterium | reverse complement strand
TCTTGAACACCTTCTCGTTACACCGGCACGGCCCCGCGATGCTTCTGCTCGCGGTCGTTTTCCTGCTGCCGTTCGCGCGCAGCGCCGAGGCGGCGATCGATATCGGCATGATCGCCGGCCTCGTCCTCGCCTGGCGTCAGCGCCGCGTGTTGACGACGAACGCGGCAGTGCGTCTGGCGACGCTGCTGTTTCTTTGCTACTGGCTGCCGGCGCTGATTTCGGCGCCGGATTCGGTCGCGCCTGCGCGATCGTGGATGAGCGTTGCGACGTTTCCGCGTTTTCTGCCGTTCGCTTTGTTCGCCGTGCTGGCGCTACCGGGAACGATTCCCTGGCCTCGCCTGGTCGGCGCGATCGGTCTCATCGTCGCGTTCTGGACGCTCGATGCGTGGGTGCAGGCGCTGACCGGCCACGGCCTCGCCGGCATGCCCGAGAAGGAACGACTCTCGGGCATCTTCGGCGCCGGCAATCTGAAATTCGGGCCGTCGCTGGCGGTGCTGTCGCCGTTCGCGCTCGCCGCCGCGCGCGAACGGTTCGGTTATCGCGGCCTGGTCGCCGCCTTCGTGTTGCTGCTCGTGCCGGTGCTGCTCGCCGGCTCGCGTGCGGCCTGGATCATGTACGCGCTCGTTGCCGCGGTTTTCCTCTGGCGCGAAGCGCGCTCATGGCGACGCTTCGCGGCGTGGAGCGCGGCGGGGCTCGCGCTGGTCGCGCTCGTCGGCTTCATCGCGTTGCGTGGATCGGCCGCGTTCGATGCGCGCGTCGAACGCACGCTCGGCGCGCTTCACGGCACCGAGCAGTCGGTCGATGTGGCGGCGGCCGGACGTCTGCAGATCTGGGGCACGGCGCTGCGCATGAGCGCGGCACACCCGGTCAACGGGGTCGGCGTGCGCGCGTTCCGCAGCGCGTATCCCGACTACGCGCGGCGCGGCGACAAGTTCCTCGCCGAGGGCTGCGACGGCGGCGCCTGCCACGCGCACAATCTCGTGCTCGAAGTGCTCAGCGAAACCGGCGCGATCGGCCTTTTGTTCTGGATCGGCGGCGTTGTCCTGGCGCTGCGCGCATGGCGCCGGGCCGATGCGGCCGCGCGCGCGCGCGCGTTCGCGCCGGGGCTCGCGCTCGTGGCGATGGTGTTTCCGATCAACGGCTACTTCGCGTTCTATTCGGCCGACTGGGGGCTGTTTTTCTGGTGGCTGCTGGCGCTGTATTGCGCGGCGTTGCATGTGCGCCGCGACGCGCAGTGACGCGACGTTTGCACACCTCGCGCGAAAGCCAAACCCTTACGACGAGGACTTTTGCCCGCGCAAAAGACTCAGAGCGAGACAACCGATCGCCACCGCCGCGGTGACGAGCACGCCCCAGAGCAGGAACGTTTTCCAGTTGTACCTCGACGCCGGTACCGGCGCCTGGAGCGCCGCGTCGCCGGCGAGCGCTTGGCGAACACCGAGAGCGGCGAGCGGCGGTTGCCAGTCGGCACCGAGCTTGGCGCGCAACTGGGCAAGCGCGACATCGACTGGATAATCGGCGCGCCGCGTGGTCGCACTGCCGGCGACGAGTCGATAGTGTTGTTTGCCATCGCCGAGGAAGACGAAGCGGTCGGGGCGCCAGGCGAGATTCAAGGTCGGTGCGCGGTTGAGCGGCGTTGCCGACTGCACGCGCCATTCGTTGTCGCGCGCTGCGCCGGTCAGCGTCGTTTCGTCGTTGACGATGGCATCGCCGCCTTGCGGCAGGCGAAACGCCGTGAAGTCCGCACGCGGAGTCCACCCTGGCGTGCCGCTGCGGCGGCTGGCGACGCCGACGCGTGCGACCGAATTGTCGGCGGCGAGATCGAGCTTGATTGCCACGATCGGCAACGCGGCCGGCAGGGCATAGCGATACTCGGGACCGGCCGGCATTGGCGTGCCGGAAGCGGTCGGATCGCTGACCGTGAGGGCGAGCCACTCGCGCGCCGCTCGGGCAGGGCTACGTTGCGCCGCAGTGATGGCGCTGACGCGCAGGCCAGGCAGTGCGGCGCCGCGATCACGGCGGTGCAGGCGCAGGTATTTCGCGTGCACGCCGGGCGTACCGATTTCGTGCAGTTCGAGGCGATTGCCGTCCTGCGCGAGGCCGAGCACGTTCACGTTGGCGGCTGCGCCGCGCCAGTTCTGCAGGTCGTCGCTGGCGGCGAGGGAAAATTGTGCGTTGATTGGACCGGCGGCCTCGTCCCAGTCGAGGCGCAGGCGGTCGATCGGCGCGTCGAGCTTGCTCGCGTCGATCAGGTAATCCTGCGAGTCCGGCGGTGCCTTCGAGTTCGTCGTGCCGAGATCGGCGCCAATGCTGCGCAGGTTCCCGTCCGCGTCGCGCTCGATGCGCAGATTGAGCGGACCATCGGCCGGATTCGAAGGCAAGCCGGCAGGCAGCGCGAACAGGGGCAGTTCGACGCGCGCAGAGACGGGAGTCGCCGGATCGGCGGTGCGCGCCGCCGTGGGCACGGCATTGCCTAGCTCATCGACGACGACGAGATCGCGCAGTTGCGGATCGGTCAGCGTCTGGTAGACCTCGATCGGCAACTCGACCTGCCAGGCCGCACTGTCGCCGCTCAGGGTCAGCGGCCATGCGTACGCATAGCGCGCGGTTTCGTCGGCGTGCGCCGCGCCGAGCGCAAGGAGCAGGCCGGCGGCCCATGCGGCAACGCGTTTCATGCCTTCTCTCCCGCGGCGTCGGTCTTCGGCGGCACCGGCGCGAAATAGCCGACCGCGACCAGCAGCACGCCGACCACGAGCACGCCGACGATCGCCGACAGGTCGGCGAGATAGTTGCGATCGATCAGCATCAGCTTGACCAGCACCAGCGCCATCAGTGCGGCGCCGCCGAACCAGACCGCGCGCGAGCCGCGACGCTTGCCGGCAAGCATCGCGGCGATGCCGGCCAGCGTCCACACGATCGACAACGCCGACTGCGCGAGCGACGAGGAGGCCATGCTTTCGTTCCAGGCCACGCCGCCGAAGAAGTGGACGCAGCGCAGCGTGATCGTGGTCAGCAGCACGAAGCCGGCGAGTGCGAGCGCGCGCGCTCGCACTTCCGCATTCACCAGTACAGTGCCCTGCGCCTGCGCGTCGCGATACCACAGCGCAAGCAGCACGAGATAGCCGATCTGGGCGAGTTCGAGCGGATTGAGCACGGGCAGGTAGGGCAGCGGGGTGGGTCGTCCTTCTTGAGCCAGACTCACCAGCCAGGCGATACCCATCGCGACGGCGAGGCTGGCGAGCATCGG
>JAFEFR010000006.1 GCA_018240485.1 Pseudomonadota bacterium | reverse complement strand
CCTTGCCAGCAGGTATTCGGTTCAGAATCGCGCTGCAAGCAATTGGCGCAGGCGCGCCAGCGCCACGCCGCGATGGCTGACGCGATTTTTGATCGCAGCATCGAGTTCGCCGGCGGGGCCGTGCGCGTGGCAGGCAAAAATCGGGTCGTAGCCGAAGCCCTTGTCGCCTTGCGGCGCATGCAGGATGCGTCCGTGCCAGCGGCCCTCGGCGATCACCGGCGCAGGATCGTCGGCGCTGCGCAGCAGCACCAGCGTGCAGTGGAAGTGGGCGTTGCGTTGCGCGTCAGGCACATCGCGCAGCGCGGCCAGCAATTTTGCGATGTTCGCCTGTGCATTGCCATGCTCGCCGGCATAGCGTGCGGACAAAAGACCGGGCGCGCCACCGAGCGCATCCACGCAGATACCGGAATCGTCGCCGAGTGCGGGCAGGCCGGACAGGCGTGATGCGTGGCGTGCCTTGATCAGCGCGTTTTCGACGAAGGTGGTGGCGGTTTCCTCGGCGTCGGCGATGCCGAAGTCGCTTTGCGCTGCGAGCGCGATGCCGCTGTCGGCGAGCACCGCGCGAATCTCGGCGAGCTTGCCGGCGTTGCCGCTGGCGAGGACGAGTTTCATGGGGTCGCGCTGGCTGCGCGCGGTTCGATCAAGTCCCAGCGGTTGCCGTACAAATCGCGGAACACGACGACGGTGCCGTAAGCCTCAAAGCGCGGCGATTCCTCGAAGTGCGCGCCGGCAGCGGTCAGGCGCGCGTGGTCGCGGGCGAAATCGTCGGTGTGCAGAAAGAAACCGACGCGGCCGCCATGCTGATTGCCGATCACGTCTTTCTGCGCCAGCGTCGCCGCGCGCGCGAGCAACACGCTGAACTGCGCATTGCCCGCCGGGGCCATGCGCACCCAGCGTTTGCCGCCGCCGTGGTTGCTGTCTTCGAGCAGCACGAAATCGAGTGCGCGCCGGTACCAGTCGATGGCCTCGTCGTAGTCGCGCACGACGAGGGCGATCATGGCGATGCGCGCGCTCATGCCGTCAGTGCTTCGCGCTGGAAGTGCAAAAGTTCACTTATCCCTTTTTGCGCAAGGCCGAGCAGGGCGTCGAGCTCGTCGCGGCGGAAGGCGTGGCCTTCGGCCGTGCCTTGCAGCTCGATGAAGCCGCCGCCGTCGTTCATGACCACGTTCATGTCGGTGTCGCAGTCGGAATCTTCGGGGTAGTCCAGGTCGAGCACGGGCACGCCGCGATACACGCCGACCGAGATCGCGGCAACGGCGCCGAGCACGGGATTCTTCTTCAATGCGCCACGCTTGGTCAGCGCGCTCACCGCATCGACCAGCGCGACATAGGCGCCGGTGATCGCCGCGGTGCGCGTGCCGCCGTCGGCTTGCAGCACGTCGCAATCGAGCGTGATCGTGCGCTCGCCAAGAGCCGCGCGGTCGACGCAGGCGCGCAAGCTGCGCCCGATCAGACGCTGAATTTCCATCGTGCGCCCGCCCTGGCCGCCGCGCGCGGCTTCGCGCTGCGTGCGCTCCTTGGTCGCGCGCGGCAGCATGCCGTACTCGGCCGTGACCCAGCCTTCGCCCTTGCCGCGCAGAAATGGCGGCACGCGATCCTCGACGCTGGCGGTGCACAGCACGCGCGTGTCGCCGAACGCGATCAGCACCGAACCTTCGGCATGGCGCGTGTAGTGGCGTTCGATGGCGACCGCGCGCAGTTGATCGGCGGCGCGGCCGCTGGGGCGGGAAAATGAAGGCATGCTGGGGCTCCGTTTGCGGGCGTGAAGTTTAGCAGGCAGAAATGAACGGTCGCGGACGCATCGACAGCGAGCCGGTGGAAATTTGCGAGCGGCGGCGTGCCGTCAAATTCCCGTGCGCACGGTGGACGATGGCATACTGCGTGCCCCGAATCGCGAGGACGCCACGCCATGATCCGCAGCATGACCGCCTTCGCCAGCGCCGATGCCGATACGCCCTGGGGCGCGTTGGGGTTCGAATTGCGCTCGGTCAACCATCGCTATCTCGAACTCGGCCTGCGTCTGCCGGACGAATTGCGCGCGATCGAGCCTGCGCTGCGCGAACGCGTGGCGGCCAAGCTCACGCGCGGCAAGGTCGATCTGAGCCTGCGGTTTCGTGCGAGCGAAACCGCGTCGAGCGAAATCCGCTTGAACGAGGCGGTGCTCGACAAACTCGAAACCACCGCCGCCCTGTTCGGTGAGCGCTTCCCCAAGCTCAACGTGGACTTCGCCAGCCTGCTCGCGTGGCCCGGCGTGTTGAAACGCGAGGAAGTCGATCAAGACGGCTTGCGGGCGGCGGCGCTCGACCTGCTCGAGCGCGCGCTCGCGGACATGGTCGCCACGCGCGTGCGCGAGGGCGAACGCCTCGGCGGCTTTCTGCGCGAGCGTCTCGATGGCATCGCAAAAATCGTCGTCGACGTGCGCGGCTGGCTGCCGGACATCCGCAAGGCGCTGCGTGCGCGGCTCGAAGCCAAACTCGCCGAAATCATGCAATCGGCCGAATCGCTGCGCGCCGACAACAGCCGCCTCGAACAGGAACTCGTGCTGCAACTCTCGCGCATCGATGTCGACGAAGAACTCGACCGCCTCACTGCGCACATCGCCGAGGCGCGACGCATCCTCGCCGCGCCCGACCCCGCCGGGCGCCGGCTCGATTTCCTCATGCAGGAATTCAACCGCGAGGCGAACACGCTCGGCTCCAAGTCGGTCGATACGCGCACCACGCAGGCCGCGGTGGAGCTGAAAGTGCTGATCGAGCAAATGCGCGAGCAGGTGCAGAACATCGAATGATGTACTAATATTGGCTCTATATTTGGAGCCAAATATGGAAACAATCCTTGCCGGAGCCAGCGTTAGCGTCAGTGAGCTGAAGCGTAATCCGAGCGCGGTGATCGACGCCGCGGACGACGAGGCCGTTGCCGTGCTGGTCCATAACAAGCCCAGCGCCTATCTCGTGCCGGCGGAAACCTATCGGCGACTGATGCAGCGGCTCGAAGATCTGGAACTGGCGGAATTGGTGCGCGCGCGCGCCGGGGAGCGTCGGGTCAAGGTCAAGCTCGATGAGCTATAGCCTTGAATTCGTCGAGTCCGCGTTGAAAGAATGGCGCAAGCTGGCAGCGCCGATACGCGAACAGTTCAAGAAGAAACTGGCCGAGCGCCTTGAGCATCCGCATGTCGCCAAGGATCGGCTGCACGGCATGCCGGACTGTTACAAGATCAAACTGCGCACGATCGGTTATCGATTGGTCTATCAAGTCGACGACAAGATCGTCGTCGTCACGATCGTGGCTGTCGGCAAGCGCGACAAGGGGCAGGTGTACAGCGTTGCCGGCAAGCGTGTGAAAGAGTGACGAAGCGGAGGGGCCGCGGCTTCGTGCCACATCAGATCAATCCGCGACCTTTCACATAGGCGATCAATTCTGCCTCATCGCGCAATTCGAGTTTGCCCAGCAGGCTCGCGCGATGGTTGTAGACGGTCTTGGCGGCGATGTTCAGCTCGGCGGCAATTGATCGAGCATGAAGGCGTACGCCTCGGCTGTTTCGCGCCAGTGCGCAAAACGCCCGCTCTGGCCGCCGTGGCCGGCTTCCATGTTGATCTTGAACAGCAATGGATTGTGGTCGGTTTTCAGCGCCCGCAGTTTGGCCACCCATTTCGCCGGCTCGTAGTACTGCACTTGCGAGTCGTTGAGGCCGGTGGAAACGAACATCGCCGGGTACGCCTGGGCCTTGACGTTGTCGTAGGGCGAATAGGCGAGCATGGTGTCGTAGAATTTCGTGTCCTGCGGATTGCCCCATTCGTCGAACTCGTTGGTGGTCAGCGGAATCGACTCGTCCAGCATCGTCGTCACCACGTCGACGAAGGGCACCTGAGTGAAGATGCCGCGGTAATCCTGCGGCGCCATGTTGGCGATCGCGCCCATGAGCAGGCCGCCGGCGCTGCGGCCGAAGGCGAATACCTTGTCTTTGGCCGCAAGGTGTTTTTCCACGACGAGATGGCGGGTGACGTCGATGAAGTCGGTGAAGGTGTTCTGCTTCTTGAGCAGCTTGCCGTCCTCGTACCAGGCGCGGCCCATCTCGCCGCCGCCGCGAACGTGCGCGATGGCGATGACAAAGCCGCGATCGAGCAGGGACACATAGGCCGGATTGAAGCGCGGATCGCTGCTGGCGCCGTACGCGCCGTAGCCGATTTGCAGCATCGGCGCCGTGCCGTCGCCCTTGAAATCGCCTTTCCAGACGAGCGACACGGGGATGTTCGCGCCGTCGCGTGCGCGCACCCAGGTGCGTGTGGCCCGATAGTTTTCCGGCGCGTAGCCGCCGCCGATCGCCTCGCGTTTTTTCAGCTCGCGATGGCCGGTTTTCATGTCGAGATCGTAGACCGTGTTCGGCGTGACCAGCGAGGAGTAGTCGTAACGCAGCGTATCGGTATCCTGTTCGCGGTTGTCGCCCAGGGTTGCGGTGAAGTCGACGTCGTCCGATTTGGCCAATGTCTCCGCGCCGCCACGCCAGGGTTTGATGCGGATGCGGGCGAGGCCGTCGCTGTGTTCGCCGAGCGCAAGGTAATCGCGAAACACGGCAATGGCGTCGATGCTGGCGTCGTTGCGCGTCGGCACGATCTCGCGCCAGCGGCTTTTGTCGCCGGTCTGCGCATCGTCGACCTGCATCACGCGGAAATTTTTGGCCTGCCAATTGGTGCGGATCACCCAACGCCGATCGATGTGTTCGGCGTCATATTCCAGGTTGAGTTCGCGCGGCGCCAGTACCTTGAACCGCGCTTTGGGCTGGCTCGCCGGTATGAAGCGCAGCTCGCTCGATAGCGTCGAGTGCGCGGCGATGGCGATGAACTTGCCATCGCCGGTTCGTTTCACGTCGAGGTAGTAGCTGTGGTCGCGCTCTTCGTACACGACTGGGTCGAATCGCGGATCGGTGCCGAGCGTGTGTTTTTTCACGCGCACGGTGAGCAAGGTGATCGGATCGTTCTCGATGTAGAACAGGGTGCGATTGTCGTCGGCCCAGGCGACGGCGCCCGGCGTGTTCTTCAATTCGTCGCTCAGGGTTTTGCCGCTGACGAGATCCTTGATCCGAATGCGGTACTGCATGCGCCCGGCCGTATCTTCCGCGTAGGCGATGAGCTTCTCGTTCGGACTGATTTCATAGCCATCGATTTTGAAGAAATCGTGCCCCTTGGCCAAAGCGGGGCCATCGAGCAGAATTTCCTCGCGCGCATCCGCGCTGCCGCAGCGACGCACGTGAACCGGATATTCCGCGTCTTGCGCGTAGCGCGTCTGGTACCAGCAGTGATGGAATTTCGCCGGCACGCTCGCCTCCGTCGGGGCAAGGCGACCCGTGATTTCCCGATACAGCGTCTCCTGCAGCGCTTGCGTGTGTTGCGTCATCTGCGCGTAGTAGGCGTTCTCGGCCTTGAGGTAGTTCAACACCTCGGGCTT
>JAFEFR010000069.1 GCA_018240485.1 Pseudomonadota bacterium | reverse complement strand
GACGCATCGGCCGCGATTTCGCTTTCGCGCTTCAGCCCTTGCGGCGTCCACTCGTACACCCACGAAAACGCGAGCCAGAAAGGAAATCCGATGCCCGCGGCAATGACGAACCACTTCGTCACCCAATCCGGCGCGCCGAATACCGGTGCCAACTGCGCGATGCCCTGCGCCAGCGCCCATACCGCGCCGATGTAGAGCACGCCCGCGCGCAGCACGTTGCGGCGTTGCAGTTCGGCGAAAAATGAAGATCGCGTTGCCACCGATTGCGGATTCCCCAACCGACCACGAGTCGGCCATTGTTGCGCCTAGTCTACCGTCACGCTTCGGCACCGCGCGAGCCCGCACCGCGCAACCAGTCTGCGATGCGAAGGCCACGAACGCGCTTGAACTCGCGCGTGTTGTTGGTGACGACCACCAGTCCGCGCGAGCGCGCGTGCCCCGCGATCATTTGATCGTAAGGGCCGATTTGGGTACCGGCCTTGGTCAATTCCGCCCGAATCTGCGCCGTATGCGCGGCCGCTGGCGTGTCGTAGTCGAGTACATCGAGCCGAGCGATGAAGCCTTCCACGTTTGCGAGGTTACGTTGTGCTTGCGCGGACACTTCAACCCCGTACAACAATTCCATCACGGTGACGGAGCTGATGGCCATGTGCGAATGATGGCGGTTGAACGCCGCGCGCATCATCTCGGGTTTATTGCGAATGGTGGCGATGCAGATGTTGGTATCGAGCAGGTAACGCAGCATCACAGCGGCTCGCGTATCTGCGCGGTAGGTTGCTCACGCACGCGCATGAAATCGGCGCTGACTCCCGGGCCATCGAACCAGGCATCCCATGCCTCACCCGCTGGCGTGAGTATGCGCATGCGCCCAAGCGCGACCACATCCACGCGCCGCACGCCTTCGGGCAAGGCCACGGCCTTGGGCAGGCGCACGGCTTGACTGCGATTGCTCTGGAAAACCGCACCTTGTTCCATTTGCCATGTCCTGCCGGGATATACAAGCGAGTGTACGCTACGCAAGGGATATGTCAATGGCATATACCATGATCACGCCGCGTGTTGCGGCGATGAAATTCGACGAACGGTTTCACGGCACCCGTTTTAAAGCCGCGCAGCGGATTCCAAAGTTCGTTTTTGTAGTACACGGTCAGGTGGCCGATGTCGGTGGCGAGATCGGTGATTCGCAATTGCAGCAATGCCACGAATCGCGGGTCTTTCCTCAAGATTGCGGCATTTGTCGCGATGCACTCGGGCACAAAGCCGGTTGCGCATGGGCGGTGGAGAGGCGCATCACCAACTCGCGCAGCGCAAGTACGCCGAGGAATACGCCAATGACGACGTCGATGGGCTCGACGACGACGGCGGTCCAGTCCTGGTGGCGCAGACGCGCGATCACATGACGCAACATGGAATCACCTCGGTGTCGAAGCAGACGCCGGCGTGGAATCAGGCGTCGTTCCTGCGGTGGATTGCGGCGCGGCGCCAAGCGCCTCGAGCGCATCCTCGATGTTGTCTCTCATTCGGCCGAGATTGAGTGTCGCATTGACGACAAAGCTGTACTGATAGCGCAGGGACGCGGCGACCTCGGGGTCGCCGCGGAGTGCGGCGGCAACCGCCTTGAGTTCAACCGGGCCGGCCTCGAAATCGCAGTATTCGGCAAAACTGGTGATGTTGCCGCGTGCGTCGCGCACGTCGCTGCAAGTCTTGTGTATGGCGATCTGCATATCGAGCGGGATGACTTCCCGCACGGTCTTGCGATAGCCCGAATCCCGGCCCGTATTGTAGGTATCCAGCGCGGTGTCGAAGGCGAAGTACTTCGACAAGCCGGATTCGACCGCCCTCGCCGGCAGCAGGCCGAGATGCCCGGAAGAAACGATTTGGTCCCAAGTCGCACGCACCGGAGGGTTGTACATGATTTCCGTAGCGCGATAGGCGTTGACCACGAGCTCGCGCGGATCGGAGTCGGGCTCCCGCAAAAGCTCGTCGGTCTTGCGGACGCTCTTCAGGACGGCGGAGTAATAGGCGCCCTCCGCACGCACGTCGGCGAGATCGGCGTCGAGATCGTGGACCAGCCGTTTCGCGTAATCGCGGCCAAGCTGCGCGTCAGCCCGGGCCTGGTTCCAGTTCGACGCCTGCACACCAAGAAACACACCGATGACGACCACAACCAGTTCGACGGCGACGGCGGTCCAGTCCTGGCGGCGCAGGTTGGCGGTAAAGCGGCGCAGGATCATGGTGCTGCCTTCGCGGCCATGGCAATAACATCCGCCAGTTGTTGTTGGGCAATCGGGAGACTGGCGATATTCGTCTCGATGAGGCTCAATTGATAGGTCAGGGCGGGCAAGAATCCAGGTGTGGCGCGCAGGGTTGCGGCGGCGCTGGAGATATCTGCGTCGGTCAGGTCGATATGGCAGGTTTTTGGCAATCGGGTAACGACTACAACGTCAATGGTTTCATTGATGTCTCCGCACGATGCATTAATGGCTTTCTGTACCACGTAGGGCAACGCACTGCGCACCAACTCGCGATAGGGCGCCTGACCTTTGATCGTGGATCCTTGCGACCAGTCATAACCGTAATAGTTGATCAACATGGTGCGAAATTTGACGTTGCGGATGAGATCGATGGCGCCAGTCGATTTCATTTCATCGAACGTCGCACGGATGCTTTGAGTGGGCAGTATCTGGCTCGCCTGATAGGCGCTGACTACCCACGTCTCCGGGTCGACAGAGCCTGGTGACTCCAACCCTTTTATTGCAGCCTTGGCGTAGTCGAGAGTGACCTGTTGATAGTCCATCATCATCTTCAGAGTGAACTTCTCGATATCCAGATCCCGACGCAATTGCTGGAGCAGCACGTCGGCGCGTTGTTGCTCGGCGCGCGCCGTGGCCCATTCCTGGGCCTGCAGACCAATGAATACACCGAGCACGACGATGACCAATTCTACGGCGACAGCCGTCCAATCCTGACGCCGTAGGTTGGCAGTAAAGCGGCGCAGGATCATTTCTCGGCTCCGGTTTTCGGCGCGAGGCCGAGTTCCTGTTCCAGCTCTGCCTTTGCCGCTCGCAAGCTGCTCAAGGCGCGGTTGTTCAGGCTGATGCCGGCATCGGTGAGGTACTTGAGTGTGGAAACCGCCGACTGGAACTCGCGATCTTTGCACAACGCATCGAAATCGATGTCCAGCTCATTCCAGCGCACCGGATCGAGTGGTGATCTGTGGTCGGCGTTGATGCGCAGCACGCGAGTGTTGGTGGTCGTGGTCGCCGCGCCATTCTGTGTGTTGATGGCGTTGAAGATGTTGTTTTGGTACTTGGCGTCGCGGGCAAGGCCATTGAGAGTGTCGCGGATTTTCGGATTGTGGATGATCGAGAACTTCCCGGCGGACAGCATTTCATCCACCGTGCTGAGCACGAACACCGAGTTTCCGACTTTGCCCAGATCGGACAGGCCGTGGGCGAAGTCGTCCCTCCTTGCTTCCGCCAATGAACATTGGCGCAGGCTGTCCACGACGAGGAATTCCCTGTCGCTGTTGCCGGCAAGCCTCGTGATGTTCAATACGTCGGTGTCGATGGAAATGTTGATGTCGGACAGGATGCGCTGGAGATAGACGCGCTCCAGCTGCCGATCAGCACGATCATTGTTCCACTGCTGGGCTTCGATGCCGAGGAACACGCCGCAGACCAGCAGCACGAACTCGATGACGATGGCCGTCCAGTTTTGTTCCTTCAGCGATTGGGTGAGACGACGCAGGATCATGGTTTGACTTTTCCGGCCAGCGGTGGATACGCGACGGCTTGCGGCGGTGGCCAGTGCAGGCGAGGCTTGCGCGCAAGCGCGCGCAGCCAGATGTCGATCCGACGCGACTTGTCCGGCTCGCGCTTGTCGCGACGGTATACCCATAAACTGGTGTCGATGAAAACACGCACGCGTCAGCGCCGATGCAGTTCCGCCCGCGACCACGCGCCACTGCGGCGCGATTTGCTGCGCCTGACCACGGTATCGAGCGCATCCAGTGCATCAAGTCGGCGGCTGCGCACGTCCACGTATTGGATGAGGTCGTCGCGCACGAGAGCATTGACCGAGGTGCGCTCGCGCAGCGCCGCTTCACGCGCCTTCTGCAGCACCACGTCATCCACGCTCAGAGTCAGATTGGCCATCGAAAGTCTCCTTTGGCTAATGACACGGGATCAGCGTACCACGTACCGAGCTGCTTCAATTGATAGCGGTAGCATCCGCATGGTTTGTGCCGCGCAGTCGCTCATGGATCGATGTCAGAATGGTGCCGCTTCGGCATCGGCGCCGATGCTGCCAACGCAAAAGGCCGCCCGAGGGCGGCCTTGCGATGTGCGCGATGCGGGTAGCGTCAGTGCTGGGTGGCGGTGCCGCCAATCGGTGCTGCGGGCTTGTCACCGCTGACGGCGGTGCCGCCGCCGCGCGGTGGCTCACCGGATTTCTGCCAGTCTTTCGGCGGCCCCGGTTCGCGGCCTTCCATGATCGCCGTGATCTGTTCGCCATCGATGGTTTCGTACTTCAGCAAGGCGCCGGCCATGGTGTGCAGCTTGTCGAGATTGGCGGTGAGGATGTGCGTGGCTTCCGCATAGGCCTTGCCGAGCGTATCGCGCACGACTTCGTCGATGCGGCGCGCGGTCTCGTTGGACACATTCTTGTGCTGGGTCACCGAGCGACCGAGGAACACTTCGTCTTCCTGCTCGCCGTAGGCGATGGGCCCAAGTTCTTCGGACAGGCCCCACTTGGTGACCATGTTGCGCGCCATTTGGGTGGCGCGTTCGATGTCGTTCGAGGCACCCGTCGTCACCTTGTCGGCGCCGAATACCAATTCTTCGGCGACGCGGCCACCGTACAGCGAACACAGATTGCCGTGGATGTAGGTGCGATTGATGCTGTGGCGATCCGCCTCGGGCAAAAACAGGGTGACGCCCAGCGCGCGCCCGCGCGGGATGATCGTCACCTTGTGCACCGGGTCGTGCTCGGGCATCACGCGGCCGACGATGGCATGCCCGGCTTCGTGATAGGCGGTGAGCTTTTTCTCATCCTCGCTCATGATCATCGAGCGGCGCTCGCTGCCCATCATGATTTTGTCCTTGGCGCGCTCGAAGTGATCCATGCTCACATCGCGCGAGTTGCCGCGCGCGGCGAACAGCGCGGCTTCGTTGACGAGGTTGGCGAGATCGGCGCCAGAGAACCCCGGCGTGCCGCGCGCGATCACGCTCGGATCGACATCGGCCGCGAGCGGCACCTTGCGCATGTGGACTTTCAGAATCTGCTCGCGGCCGCGCAGGTCGGGCAGCGGCACCACGACCTGGCGGTCGAAACGGCCCGGACGCAGCAGCGCCGGATCGAGCACGTCCGGACGGTTGGTCGCGGCGATGACGATGATGCCTTCGTTGCCCTCGAAGCCGTCCATCTCGACCAGCAATTGATTGAGCGTTTGCTCGCGCTCATCGTGACCGCCGCCGAGGCCCGCGCCACGATGGCGACCGACCGCATCGATTTCGTCGATGAAGATGATGCACGGCGCGTGCTTCTTCGCCTGCTCGAACATGTCGCGCACGCGCGAGGCGCCGACGCCAACGAACATCTCGACGAAATCGGAACCGGAAATCGTGAAGAACGGCACCTTGGCCTCGCCCGCGATCGCCTTGGCGAGCAGGGTTTTGCCGGTACCGGGCGAGCCGACCATGAGTACGCCGCGCGGAATGCGCCCGCCGAGCTTCTGGAACTTGGACGGATCGCGCAGGAATTCGACCAGCTCCTGCACCTCGTCCTTGGCTTCGTCCACGCCGGCGACGTCGGCGAAGGTGATCTTGATCTGATCCTCACCTTGCAGGCGTGCGCGCGAGCGACCGAAACTCATCGCCCCGCGTCCACCGCCACCGGCCTGCATCTGACGCATGAAATAGACGATCACGCCAAACAACAACAGCAGCGGCACCCAGTCGATCAACAGGCGTGTGATCAAACCGCTGTTGTCCTTGGGTTCGATCGCGAACTTCACACCCTGCTTGTCGAGAATCTTGTCCAGCGAACCATCGGTCGGCACGATCGTGGTGTTGAGTTTCTGCCCGTCCTTCAACTTGGCGTTGACGGTCTGCAAATCGTTGCGCAGCAAAACGTCGCTGACGTTGCCGTTGTTGACCTGGGCCATGAAATCCGAATACGACACCGTATTCGCTTCGCCGCCACCACCGAATTTGAAGCCCTGCACCACGGCGATCAACACCACCGCGATAACGATCCAGAGCAGGAGATTCTTGAGCATTTCGTTCATTGACCTTGACTCATCGCGCGGCCGATCGCCGCCTCATTGCTTGTCGCTTGCCACAATCCTACACACGCTTGCCCGTTGCCAGCGCGTAGACCTCGGGGCTGCGCGCGCGCGACGCTTTCGGCTT
>JAFEFR010000068.1 GCA_018240485.1 Pseudomonadota bacterium | reverse complement strand
TGCCAGGCTCGTCGCCGGTTTCAATGACGGGTTGGCGCATCAGACGTTGCTCGGCGTCACCGGCTCGGGCAAAACCTTCACCATTGCCAACGTGGTGCAGCAGGTGCAGAAGCCGACCATCGTGCTCGCGCCGAACAAGACGCTGGCCGCGCAGCTCTACGGCGAGTTCAAGGAGTTCTTCCCGCAAAATGCGGTCGAATACTTCGTCAGCTACTACGACTACTACCAGCCCGAGGCCTACGTCGTCGCCAGCGACACGTATATCGAAAAGGATTCGTCGATCAACGAGCATATCGAGCAGATGCGCCTGTCGGCGACCAAGGCGTTGCTCTCGCGACCCGATGCGTTGATCGTGGCGACGGTGTCCGCGATCTACGGCCTGGGCGATCCTGAGGACTATCTGTCGATGCGTCTGATCCTCGCGCGCGGCGAGCGCGTCGACCAGCGCGAGCTGATCCGCCACCTGACCGAATTGCAATACGAACGCGGCGATTTCGAGCTGCATCGCGGCTCGTTCCGCGTGCGTGGCGACGTGGTCGACGTGTTTCCTGCCGAGAGCGAGATGGAAGCGCTGCGCATCGAGCTGTTCGACGGCGAAGTCGAAAACATCGCCGCGTTCGATCCGCTGACCGGCGCGGTGCTGCGCAAGCTGCCGCGCTGCGTGGTCTACCCGGCGACGCATTACGTGACCACGCGCAAGCGCGTGCTCGATGCCATCGAGACGATCAAGCCCGAGCTGAAAGAACGGCTCGATCAACTCTACAAAGCGAACAAGCTGGTCGAAGCGCAGCGCTTGCAACAGCGCACGCAATACGATCTGGAAATGATGGCCGAGATCGGCTACTGCAACGGCGTGGAAAATTATTCGCGTCACTTCACCGGGCGCAAGGCCGGCGAGCCGCCGCCAACCTTGTTTGATTATCTGCCGCCGGATTCGCTGCTCGTGATCGACGAATCGCACGTCACCGTGCCGCAGCTCGGCGCGATGTACAAGGGCGACCGCTCACGCAAGGAGAACCTGGTCGAATACGGCTTCCGCCTGCCGTCGGCGCTCGATAACCGTCCGCTCAAGTTCGAGGAATTCGTCGAACGCGAGCCGCGCACGATCTACGTGTCGGCGACGCCGGGCGACTACGAGATCAACCACTCGCAGGGCAACGTGGTCGAACTCGTGGTGCGGCCGACGGGCCTGGTCGATCCCGAGGTGGAAATTCGCCCGGTGCGTACTCAGGTCGACGATTTGCTCAGTGAAATCCATGCGCGGGTCAAAGAGGGCGACCGCGTGCTGGTCACCACGCTGACCAAGCGCATGAGCGAAAACCTGACCGACTATCTCGAAGAGCATGGCGTGCG
>JAFEFR010000067.1 GCA_018240485.1 Pseudomonadota bacterium | reverse complement strand
GGGTCGACAACGCGCACGACCTCGCTGCCGAACATGTCGCCGAGCGACCAGGCGGTGTCGTCGTAGGGGTGTTTTTGCGGATCTTCCGGCGACCAATATTGCCGGTCGAGCAACGTGTCGGCGATGCGGGAATACGGTTGATCCATGCGCACGACGTAACTGCCTGCCGGGAACGTGCGGGCGATGGTTTTCGGCGTGGCGCCTTTCGATGTCTTGTCGTCTTTCTTTGCTTCGCTCCCGCTTGCGTCTTTCGGCGCCGGAACCTGCGCGGTGATCGGCGCTGTCGCACGACTGATCTCGGCGTGCTGCAATTGAAGCACGCGCAGCAGTTGACGCTGCGCGTCGCGATGCGCATCGTCGGCGGGCAACACGTAGGCGGCGGGGCCGGCTTGGGTCGGTTTCTCGATCGAGCGTTTGCTCTTCAGATAAAAATTGCGCAGAAAGGTCTTTTCGTTGTCGGCGAAATAGTTGAGCGTGGAGAGCAGCGCAGTTTGCTGGTAGTTGTTGTTGTTGCGTTGCGACCAGAGCACTTTCGGCAGCGGCGGATTCGGTCGGTACCAGGTGCGCGCGAATTCGTCCGGATCGAGGATGCGTTCGACCGTGTCCGCGCCGGCGTTGCCGAAGGTTTCGTAGAGGCGGCTGATGCCGTTGTGCATCGCCGCCATGAACATCAGGTAGCCTGGGCTCCAGGTGTCGAAGTCGCCATGCGTGAACACGCCGGGCATGCCGAGTTTTGTCATCTCCTGCACGTTGCTCCAGCCGAGCTGCTGCCACTCGCCGACGAGAATCGGGTCGACCCAGGCATTGTAGGGGCCATCGCCGACGGTGTTGTCGTAGAGGAACGGCACCGATTCGTGCAGGTCGTGCAGCACTTGCGCGTGCCAGCCAAGATAGGTGTCGAGCACATTGCGCGACAGGTTGAGCGTGAGGCCCATCGCGTCGCGGTTGTTGTCGTGGGCGACGTAGTGACCCCAGTACAGTAGCGGCGGCGGCGTCTTGTCCGGATTGGCACGGTGCCAGTTGTACAGGTCGACCATGCGATCGCGGCCATCGGTTTCGACCACGGGCGTAATCAGGGTAACGACCTTGGAGCGAATTTTCTTGATATAGGGCGCATCGTCCACGGCGAGACGGTAGGCGAGTTCCATCAATGCTGTTGGCGAGCCGGTTTCGGGCGAGTGGATCGTGCCAGTGATGTAGTAGACGGGCGTTGTCTGCGCGATCAGCGCATCGGCCTTGGCATCGTCGAGACCGAGCGTGCGAGGATCGGCGAGCTGCGCCAGGCGCGCATCGTTGTCCTTGAGATTGGCGAGCAGCGATTCGTCGGCGATGGCGACGGCGATCATCTCGCGGCCCTCTTCGCTCTTGCCGATGCGGAACACTTTCACGCGCGGCGTGGCCGCGGCGAGCAGATCGAAATAGCGATGAATGTCTTGTGTGTACGGCAGTTTGTTCGGCGCACCGGCGATGTCGCCCAACACCTTGGCGGGCGTCGGCACGCTGGCCGACGCGGGCAAGTAGTCGGTCAGCGACGAATTGAATTGCGCACCGGTGGTGTACTGCGCGATTTTTCCGGTGTAGGCCTGGTCGACGGCTTGTTGCGGGTCGCGCGCATAGGCATCGGATGCGTGCGCTGGCGATGCGCTGGCGATCGTGACGAGAGAAACGATGACGCAGACAAGACGATGGGACATGCGAAATTCCTCGATGCGTGCTGGAAGGACGTTTTGTCGCATCCGAAATGAAACGCGATTGTCGCGGGATTGCGCGAAAACTGCCATGACGGCGGACATTGCGAGGCGACCGTGCCGTCGAGACCGGGCCGCCATCGGCGAGGCGTGACGTATGGCATATGACTTGCGCGACCCGCTTTGCGATGGTGGACGCTTGACTCGATTTTGATCGACAGCACGAGGGAGAGGCAGTGGACAGACGTGATTTTCTCAAAATGACCGGAGCCGGCCTCGGCGGCCTGGCGATCCCTGCGTTCTACGGTCGCGCGATTGCGGCCGAGGAATTGCTTGGCACGATCGACGTGGCGACGAAGAAGATGCTCGCCGATGCCGCGCTCAACGCGGCCAAGGCCGGTGGCGCGACGTATTGCGACGTGCGTATCGGTCGTTATCTGCGCCAGTTCGTCGTCACGCGCGAGGACAAAGTGCAAAACGTGGTCAACACCGAATCGACCGGTGCTGGCATTCGCGTCATTGCCAAGGGCGCCTGGGGATTCGCGGCGACCAACGACCTGAGCCGCGAGGGGGTTGTCAAGGCCACGGCCGAGGCCGTGGCGATCGCCAAAGCGAATTCGCGTCTGCGCAGCGAGCCGGTGCAACTGGCGCCGGTCAAGGGCGTCGGCGAAGTGGCGTGGAGGACGCCGATCGTCAAGAACGCGATGGCCGTGCCGATCAAGGACAAGGTTGATCTTCTGCTCGGCGTCAACGCCGAGGCGATGAAAGCCGGTGCGAATTTCGTCAACTCGACCCTGTTCGTCGTCAATGAGCAAAAGTATTTCGCGTCGACCGACGGCTCCTACATCGACCAGGACGTGCATCGCATCTGGGCGCCGATGAGCGTGACCGTGATCGACAAGGCGACCGGCAAGTTCCGTTCGCGCGCGGGCCTGTCCTCGCCGCGCGGCATGGGCTTCGAGTATCTCGACGCCAAGCCGGCCGATCACGTCGAACTGCCCTGTGGTGCGGTGGTGTATCGCGATTCCTACGACATGAAGGCCGATGCGATCGCGGCGGCGAAGCAGGCGAAGGAGAAACTCGCAGCGCCCACGGTCAAGCCCGGCAAGTACGACCTTGTGCTGGACCCCTCGCACACCTGGCTGACGATTCACGAGTCGGTCGGGCATCCGCTCGAACTCGATCGCGTGCTGGGCTACGAGGCGAATTTCGCCGGCACCAGCTTCGCCACGATCGACAAACTCAAGGAACATTTCCAGTACGGCAGCGACAAAGTCACGATCGTCGCGGACAAGACCCAACCGGGTTCGCTCGGCGCGGTCGGCTACGACGACGAAGGTGTGAAAACGCAAAAATGGGATCTCATCAAAGACGGCAAACTGGTCAACTACCAGGTCATCCGCGATCAGGCGCACATCCTCGGCCTCAAGGCTTCGCAGGGCTGTTGCTATGCCGATTCGTGGTCGAGCGTGCAGTTTCAGCGCATGGCCAACGTCTCGCTGCAGCCGGGTAGGGACAAGCTCGCGCCGGCGGAGATGGTGAAGAATGTCGAAAACGGCATCTACATCGTCGGCGAAGGCTCGTTCTCCATCGACCAGCAGCGCTACAACGCGCAGTTCGGCGGACAGATGTTCTACGAGATCAAGAACGGCAAGGTCACGCATCCGATCGAAGACGTGGCCTACCAGATCCGCACGCCGGAATTCTGGAATTCCTGCGTCGCCGTGTGCGATGCGGACGACTATCGCCTCGGCGGGTCGTTTTTCGACGGCAAGGGCCAGCCGAGCCAGTCCTCGGCGGTTTCGCATGGGTCGAGTACGGCGCGATTCAATGGCGTCAACGTCATCAACACTGCGCGCAGCCTCGGCTGAGAATCAGGAGAGAACATGACCATTTTCAGCGAAGAACAAGCCAAGGCGATTCTCGACAAGGCGCTCAAGGCCTCCACGGCCGACGAATGCACGGCGTCGTTGACGGGCGGTAACGAAGGCAACGTCCGCTACGCGCTCAACAACGTGTCCACGAGCGGTTACGTCAGCGATGCCAACCTCGGCGTCCACGTCGCCTTCGGCAAGCGGACCGGCACGGCCACCACCAACAGCTTCGACGACAAATCGATCGCGGCGGTCGTGCGGCGAGCGGAAGAACTGGCCAGGCTTGCACCGGAAAATCCCGAATTCATGCCGGCGATCGACAAGCAGGATTACAAACCAAGCCGGACGTACAACGAAAAAACGGCCGGCATCACGCCGGACTATCGCGCTCAGGTGGCGGCCGATTGCATCGAATCGTGCCGCAAGGACAAACTCGTGGCGGCCGGATTTTTCACCGACTC
Organism: Pseudomonadota bacterium; assembly: GCA_018240485.1. Classification (GTDB taxonomy): domain Bacteria; phylum Pseudomonadota; class Gammaproteobacteria; order Xanthomonadales; family Rhodanobacteraceae; genus Rudaea. Next base: position 9,395 of record JAFEFR010000067.1, on the reverse strand, counting down.
GGACGAGTTCTCCGCGCTCGCGAACAGCAAGGGCAACTTCGGTTATCAGAAGTCGAGCGACATGAATTTCACCTGCACCGTGCGCACCGGAGACGGCAAGGGGTCGGGCTGGGTGGGGCGCAACCTCGCCGATGTGACGAAATTCGATGCGAAGAGCGATATCCAGACGGCGATCCGCAAGGCGCGCGAATCGGTCGATGCGAAAGCGCTGGAGCCCGGCAAGTACACGGTCGTCATGGAGCCGGCCGCGACCGCGGGTTTGATCTCTTTCATGATGTTCGGGTTCGATGCGCGCAGCGCCGACGAAGGGCGCAGCTTTTTGTCGAAGAAAGGCGGCGGCAACAAACTCGGCGAAAAAATGTTCGACGAACGCGTGACGATCCACGCTGATCCGTGGGACGAACAGGCCGCCGTGCTGCCGTGGGATCAGGAAGGCCTCGCGCGCGAAAAAACGCCGATCATCACCAAGGGCAAGGTCGACTATCTGCACTATTCGCGTTACTGGGCCGCCAAACAGGGCAAGAAGGCGGTCGGTCGTCCGGGCAACATCATCATGCTCGGTGGCGACAAATCGACGATGGACTTGGTCAAGAGCACGAAGAAAGGCATTCTTGTCACGCGCACCTGGTACATCCGCATGGTCGATCCGCAAACCGTGCTGCTGACCGGGCTGACGCGCGACGGCACGTTCTACATCGAAAACGGCGAGATCAAATATCCGATCAAGAATTTCCGTTTCAACGAATCGCCGGCGATCATGCTCAACAACATCGAGGAGATCGGCAAGCCGGTGCGCGTGCAGGGCGACGAATCGCCGTTGACGATGATGATCCCGCCGATGAAGATTCGCGACTTCACGTTCTCCTCGCTGTCCGACGCGGTTTGATCGTTTCCCTTCTCTTGTCCGGAGAAGGGAGAAAGTCTCGTGACCCGCGCCGAATTTCTTCGCCTCGTTCTCGCGGGCAGCGCTGCGGCGCTGTCTGTGCGAGGCGCGCGGGCCGGCGGGGCAGCCTGCGATTTCTGGTTTACCCGACTGATGTACGAATCGGGCGATTGGGACGTCGATGTGCGCATGCCCTCGAATTTGATCGACGCGCTGATCCAGTACACGACCTTGCGTGTCGACGTCAAAGAGCGCGTTCTGCCGCTGGCCGATTCGCGCATGTTGACGCAGCCGTTCTGTTACCTGGCCGGTCACAAACTGGTCGAATTCAACCCCGATGAGCGGCGCAATTTCGAGCGTTATGTGCGCAACGGCGGGTTTGTCCTGGTCGACGACTGCAACCACGACATCGATGGGTTGTTCGCCAAGTCGTTCGAGCGCGAGATGGCCGCCATCTTCGGCGCCGACGCACTGAAGAAATTGCCGAAGAAACACCCGTTGTTCGACGCCTTCTTCCAATTCGACGGACCGCCGAACACCACGTTCGAACTCAACGGCTGGGGCGACGACATCGTTCACGAATACCTCAAAGGCATCGAAATCGACGGGCGTCTCGGCGTGCTCTACAGCAACAAGGACTACGGTTGCGAATGGGACTACGATTGGCGGAACAAACGATTCCTCGCCGAGGACAACACGAAATTCGGGGTCAATGTTGTCGTCTACGCGCTGACGAACTAGGCGATCGAAGTTGTCGCAGGGGGCGAGCGCGATCCTTCGCCAGCGCGACGAGTGCGGTATGGAATTCCGCGCGCACGCAGAACCGGAGCGAGACTCAATGTCTGGATGCGCGGCCATCGAATATTTCCAGTCGTCGCGTGACCCAATGATCCAGACTGATTTTTCCGGGGCCGGCGAGGAACAGCCAGAAGAAAATGAGGATGTAGAAAAATTCGTCCAGTTCGATGAAGTCGTCGAATCCGGAAACATTTTTGATTGCCACGAAGCCAATGGCCACGATCATGTTGAAGGTCATCACGCCGGACGTGAAACGCGTGAACAGACCGAGCATCAGCAGGCCGCCGCCGAGAAATTCGACACAGGTCGACAACGGTGCGCTCCATTCGGGGAACGGTAAATTCCATCCGGCGAATCGCGCGACTGCGGCGTCGAGGTGGTGCAGTCTGGCCCAGCCCGTTTCCAGCCAGAAATAACCGAAGAACACGCGCAGGACGAGCGGGCCGAGCCAGTCCAGGCGCGTGCAGGTGTCGATGAGGATGCGTCGGTAGTGCAGCAAGGTGGCGAACATGGCGGCTCCTGATTTCGGACGATGGTGGGCGTGTGAACCGGCAACGAGGTTGATATCGCGTCGGGCAGAAGTGACCTTCGGGGAAGCAGAATTCTTTCGTGCCGCGTGACAGCGGACTTGCGTGCGATGGAATCGGATGGTGACTCGAGCCCCCGCGAAAGATTTCGCCGCATGCGTCGGTCTGTTGGACGTCCGCGACATGAGCGGTTGCGAAAACCGGCAACGCGCGACATTCACTCCACGATCAATCCAACTGAAGAGGACTACCCATGAAAGCTTCCGCCATCAAGAGTCTCGCCCTCGCCACTGCCGTTGCCGGCCTTTTCGCGGTCGCCACCGCCAGTGCGGAAAATGCGGCGCCGGGCGATCAGGCACAGGTGAAATGCACGAATTCCTCGGCCTGCAAAGGCCACGGTGCGTGCAAGACCAATGCGAATTCCTGCAAAGGTCAGAATGCATGCAAGGGTCAGGGATTCACCATGCAGAAAGACGATGCTTCGTGCAAGGCTGCGCAGGACGCCGCCAAGGCCAAGTAATCGTTCGCCGTTCGATGGGCGGTCGGTTATCGTTCGACCGACCGCCTTCGCCGCCACGATGATGCCCACTACCGATTCGCGCTTTCCCACCCTGGGCTTCGGCCTGGGTCTGCGCACCGATCACTACGAAAGCCTGCTCGACGCGCGCGCCGACGTCGATTGGCTGGAAGCCATTTCGGAGAATTATCTCGTTCCGGGCGGTCGCCCGCGCGATTGGTTACGGCGTTTGCGCGAGCGGTATCCGATCGTGCTGCATGGGGTGTCGTTGTCGATCGGCAGCCAGGATTCGCTCGATCCGGAGTACCTGCGCCAGTTGAAGCGTCTGATCGACGAAATCGAACCGGCATGGGTGTCCGATCATCTCTGCTGGACCGGCGTGCACGGGCGCAATCTGCACGACCTGTTGCCGATGGCGTACACCGAAGAAAGCATCGCCCATGTGAGCGCACGCGTGCGTCGCGTGCAGGACATTCTCGGTCGCCGCATCCTGCTCGAAAACGTGTCCAGTTATGTCGAGTTCAAAGCGTCGACGATGCCGGAGTGGGAGTTTCTCGCCGCCGTCGCCGAGCGCGCGGATTGCCTGATTCTGCTCGACATCAACAACATTCACGTCAGTGCGAGCAATCACGGATTCGATCCGCAGCGCTATCTCGCCGGCATTCCAGCGCATCGCGTGCAGCAATTCCATCTTGCCGGACACAGTTTCCAGAACAACCTCATCATCGACACCCACGATCGACCGGTGGCCGATCCGGTCTGGCGTCTGTATGCCGACGCCGTGCGCCGTTTCGGTGCGGTGTCGACGATGATCGAACGCGACGACGACATTCCCGTGCTGACCGAATTGCTCGTCGAACTCGCTCGCGCCCGGGCCATTGCCGATGCCTGTACGGACCTTGCCGCATGAGCATGCTGACACAATTGCAGGACGCTTTTCAGCGCGCGATTCTCGACGGCGACAGCGCCATTCGCGACGCGGTGGTGAGCAACGACGCGGCAGACGCGAGCGAGCGAGTCGGAGTGTACGTGCACGCCTACACGGCGCGTTTGGTCGAGGCGCTGAGGAGCGATTTTCCGACGTTGCGTTTCGCCGCCGGCGACGCGGTCTGCGCGGACATGTTGCGCGACTACGTCGCGGCAACGCCGTCCGTGCATCGCAACGTACGCTGGTATGGCGGCGGATTGGCCGAGTTTCTGCGCCAGCACTCACCCTGGAGCGACACCCCGGCGTTCGCCAACGTGGCGGCGTTCGACTGGGCCATCGGCTTGTCGTTCGACGCCGAAGACGAGCCGTGCGCGGGCGAGGAGGATATCGCCACGCTGCCTCCGGAACGCTGGGGCGAGATGCTGCTGCGTCTGCCGCCGCATGTGCGGTTGTTTGCCTGTGAGTGGAATGTCCTCGAGATCCGCCAAGCGCACGATCGTGGGCAAAACGCGCCGTCGATGCGGCCTTTGGCACGACCGCAAACCTCGATCGTGTCGCGGCAAAGCGGTCAGGTTCATTATCGACAGCTGGCGGCGGACGAGGCCGCGGCACTCACGGTCGTGGCCGCCGGCGCGCCGTTCGTCCAGATGTGCGAAGCGTTGTGCGATTGGCATGCGCAGGACGACGTCGCGCTGCGCGCGGCGAGCTTGCTCAAAGCCTGGATCGGCAACGGCTGGATAGCGAGCGTCGCATTGCCGGATTGATCCGCCCCCTTTTTTTTCGCAAAACCGCGGTGAGGGGCATGACATTCGGGCTATGGTGCCGATGCGAGGCAAACGCGACAATTCCAGCCTTGTCCTGGAGAGTCGAACATGGCCGAGGTTGCCCCGTTTTCCGAGCAGGCGTTGCGCACGCAACTGGATCGCTTGACTACGCTGCGCGAAGCGATCGCGCGCGTCATCGTCGGTCAGCGCGAGGTCGTCGAACAACTGCTGATCGGCCTGCTGGCCGGAGGGCACTGCCTGCTCGAAGGCGTGCCGGGCCTTGGCAAAACCTTGCTCGTGCGTTCGCTCGGTCAAGCGCTCGCGCTCGATTTCCGTCGCATTCAGTTCACGCCCGATTTGATGCCGAGCGACATCGTCGGCACCGAAATTCTCGAAGAGGATCACGGCACCGGCAAGCGCTACTTCAAATTTCAGCAAGGGCCGGTGTTCACCAATCTGCTGCTCGCCGACGAACTCAACCGCACACCGCCGAAAACCCAATCGGCCCTGCTCGAAGCGATGCAAGAGCGCACGATCAGTTACGCCGGTACCACGCATGTGCTGCCGAAACCATTTTTCGTCCTCGCCACGCAGAATCCGCTCGAACAAGCCGGCACGTACCCCCTGCCTGAAGCGCAGCTCGATCGGTTTCTACTGCATATCCGGGTCGACTATCCCGACGAGAGCGAAGAACGCGCGATTCTTGCGCAGACCACCGGCAGTGCGAGCGCCGACATTGCGGCAGTGATGGGTGGCGATGACATTCTCGCGCTGCAAAAGCTCACGCGCGAGGTTCACATCGGCGAGGATGTGTTGACCTGGATCACACGCCTCGTGCGCGCAACGCGCCCGCGCACGAGCGAGGTGCAGCCCGTACGCGATTGGGTACGCTGGGGTGCGGGCCCGCGCGCGGGCCAGTCGCTCGTGCTCGCGGCGAAGGCGCGCGCCTTGTTGCTCGGCCGCCTCGCGGCCACGCGCGACGACGTCGCCGCGCTGGCGCCTGCGGTGTTGCGCCACCGCCTGCTGCTGTCGTTCGCCGCCGAAGCCGAGCAGCGCAGCAGCGACGATGTCGTCGTTGCGTTGTTGCAAGCGGTGCCGTTTCCGGCCTAGGCGCGCGTCGATGCTGCCGTCGATTTCCCCCGAGCTGCGCGCACGCCTGCGCGAGTTGCGTCTCGCCGCGCGCCATGCCTCGGGCGACGGGCTCGGGCAGCACGTCAGTCGCAGTCGTGGTGCGGGGCTTGAATTCGCCCAGTACCGCGCTTACGAGCCGGGCGACGAATTGCGTCGCATCGATTGGAAGTTGTACGCGCGCTCGGATCGCTACTTCGTGCGCGAAGCCGAGCGCGACAGCCCGTTGACCGCATGGCTCGTGCTCGATGCGAGCGCATCGATGCGGCAGTGCGATGCGGCGCGACCGCATGTCAGCAAGCTCGATGCCGCGAAAACCCTTGCCGCTTGCACGATCGAACTGGCCTTGCGCCAAGGCGACCGATTCGGCGTGCTTGCGTTGGGTGGCACTACGCCGACGTTCGTTCCGGCCGCGAGTGGCGCACGCCAGCGCGACCGTTGCCTGCTCGAACTCGCGCGCCTGAATGCCGGCGGCGGCGGCCCCGATGCATCGGCCCTGACGCCGCTGTGGGAGCGCATCCAGTCGCCAGCGATGGTGCTGCTGTTGTCGGATTTTTTTGACGACGCCATCGTCGATGTTGCCGTGCGCCTGGCCATCGCACGCCGCGAGGTTTTGAGCGTGCAATTGCTGACGGCGGAAGAACGCGATTTTCCATTCGTCGGCGGGCATCGTTTCGTCGATCCGGAAACCGGCAGCGAACGGCGTGTCGATGCGGCGAGCGTGCGCGACGAGTATCTCGACTGTTTTTCCGCCGCTCGCGCCGCCCTCGCGCAACGCTTCGCCGCGGTCGGCATTGGCCACGTCGACTACACGCTCGATCGTCCGCTCATTGAACCGCTGCGCGCGCTGTTTGCGCCAACCGCGGGACGCGGCATGGCCACGGAGGCGGCGACATGAGCGTGACGTTGCTGGCGCCACTGGGGTTGGCCGCGCTGGCCGCGCTGGCGTTGCCGTTGTTGATTCACCTTGTGCGTCGGCTCGAACTGCAAACGACGGAGTTCGCCGCTTTGCGTTGGATTGCCGCGCGCATGCGCCCGCAACGGCACCTGCGTTTGGAGCGATTGTGGTTGCTGCTGATTCGGCTTCTGTTGCTTGCCGCCATGGCGCTATTGCTGGCTCGTCCGGTGTGGCGAGGCGAGGCGCCTGCGGCACGTCCGTGGATCGCCGTCGCCCCCGGCGTGGCGCTTGCCGACGCGCGAGCCGTTGTGCACGCCGTCGGCGGCGAATGGCATTGGCTGGCGCCGGGTTTTCCATCCATCGAACAGAGCGTCGATGGCCGCGACCTGCCGCTCGCCAGTTTGCTTCGCGAGCTCGACGCCGAGTTGCCCATGGCGTCCGCGCTGACGGTAGTGGTACCGGAAAAAATTACCGGCCTCGATGGCGAGCGTGTGCGCCTGTCGCGCAAAGTCGATTGGCTCACGGTACCCGGGAGCATGGCCGAAGCGAGTGCGCGGTCGTCGCCGCCGATTCGCCTCGCCGTCCGCTACGCGCCGGATGCGGAGCCGTCGCTGCGTTATCTGCGCGCCGCGGTGGCGGCATGGAACCGCGACGAACCGGGCCGCCATACGCTCGATGCGCAACCCGTCGATGCGCCGATCGCTGCGGCGACCGATGGGTTGATCTGGCTGGCACCGCCCGCGCCGACATTGACGCACTGGCTCGATGCTGGGGGCATCGCCTTGACCACGCAAGATGTCTCTGGCGATGGTGAGGTGCTTTGGCGCGACGCAAACGGCGTGGCATTGGCACGCAGCGTGCGGCGTGGTAGCGGTCGCGTCATCGCGCTGCCCGGTGCCTTGGTGCCGGCGGATTTGCCGCTGCTGCTCGATGCCGACTTTCCGCAACGCCTGCGCCAGGCGTTGGCGGGCGACAACCCGGCGCCGACGGCGGCGATGGCGAGCGAGGCGATGCCGCACGTGGATACAACCTTGGCCGCGCTTGCCACGAGCGAACCGGGCTCGCTGCGTCCGCTCGATACCTGGCTCGTCGTGCTGATTGCCGGCCTGTTTTTGCTCGAACGCATCCTCGCCACCTGGCCGCGCGCGGAGCGGGAGAAATGAGCCGCGTGATCGAGCTCGACCGTCTTCGCGCCGGGGCGGTGCGCCGGCGACTGGCCATCCTCGCGCTCGCCGCCATACCGCTCGTCAGCGCCGCGATCGCGTTCGCGGCACGAATGGGCGGCACGCCGTGGGCGCTGGCCGTCGCCGCAATTGCGCTGGTCGGCATGAGCTTTTTGGCCTGGCGTCTGCAGCGCGATGTCGATCCGGCGTGGGTGGCGCGCCGACTGGATGCCTCGACCGCGCACATGGAGGACAGCGCTGCGCTGCTGTTCGCCGATGCCGACGCGTTGTCGGAGTTGCAACGGTTGCAACGCACTCGCATACAAGCGCGACTGGCGCAGATCGCGGTGGATGTGCGTCAGCCCTGGCCTTGGTCGCGTTTGTCGCTGGCGTTCGGCATTGCCGTGGCGCTGTCGGTCGTCGCCGCGCTTTGGTCGCCGCGATCGCTCGTCGGTGAAGCAGGCCAGCGCGCGGGTGGCGACGGCAGGGCGTCGAAGACGACGTTGACGCATGCGCAAATCGACATCGCCGCGCCCGCCTACACGCGCATTCCTGCGCGCACGGAACGCGCGCTCGATGCGAAAGCGCCGGAGGGCTCGCGTCTGACATGGAACCTGACGTTTTCCGAGCAACCGAAATCGGCGGTGCTGGTCTTTCACGACGGCAGCCGCTTGACGTTGAACAACGAACGCAGCGGCTGGCATGGCGAGCGTGTTTTGACCGCATCGCTGCTGTACCGCATCGAAATCGACGGCGTTGCGCCGCTCGACGACGCGGGGCTGCATCGTCTCGACGCCGTGCCCGATCGCGCGCCGGAGGTGCGCGTGGTGGAGCCCGAGAAAACCTTGAGCTTGCTTGAGGCTGGGCAAAAAAGCTGGAACCTCGCCTTCGAGACGCGCGACGACTACGGCATTGCTTCGGCCACGTTGCAGATCACGCTCGCCCAGGGCGGCGGCGAGAACGTCAAATTCAAGGAACAGACCTTGACCTTGAACGGCGTGCCGGTCGATGCGGATGGCGATCGACATCTGCGCTATCGACACACGGTCGATCTGGCTGCGCTTGGCATCGGTCAAGGCGATGATGCGATCGTGCGCCTCGTCGTGAGCGACAATCGCCAACCTCAAGCCAACGTCGCGCGCAGCGCAAGTTTCATCCTGCGCTGGCCGGCACCGGCATCGAACGAGAGCGCCGGTCTCGAAGGCGTCGTGCAAAAAACCATGCCGGCGTATTTTCGCAGCCAACGTCAGATCATCATCGACAGCGAAGCGCTGCTGGCCGACAAGCCGACGCTCGATGCGGATAAATTTCTTGCACGAGCGGATGCGATCGGCGCCGATCAGAAAATTCTGCGTTTGCGTTACGGCCAGTTTCTCGGCGAGGAATCCGAAACGCACGAGCAACACGCCCAGGCGCATCCTGCGGCCAAGCCAGCCGACGACGAACGCGGCGGGGAGCATGCCGAGGCGCACATCGAGAAGCCGGAGCCGGAGCAAGCGACGTTCGGCGAGGCTGGCGATATCGTGGCCGAATTCGGTCACACGCACGATAGCGCCGAGGCGGCGACCCTGCTCGACCCGGAAACGAAGGCGACGCTGAAATCCGCGTTGGCGGAAATGTGGCAGGCCGAACTGCACTTGCGTCTGGGCAAACCCGATGAGGCATTGCCGTTCGAGCATCGCGCGCTCGCATTCATCAAGCAGGTGCAACAGTCCACGCGCATCTATCTGGCGCGCGTCGGTCTGGAATTGCCGCAGCCCGATGAAGCACGGCGTTTGAGCGGCGAGCG
>JAFEFR010000066.1 GCA_018240485.1 Pseudomonadota bacterium | reverse complement strand
TTCTCGCACCACCAGTTGTTGTTCATCTCGTTGACGCGGTCGATCAGGATGAAGCCCGGCTCGGCGTAGTCGTACGTCGAGGTCATGATCATGTCCCACAGGTGCTTGGCGCGGATGTGGCCGTAGATCTTGCACGCGACGAGGCCATCCTCGCGTGTCACGTAGTTCTTCGTCGTCGGCCAGTCGCGCCAGATCACCTTGGCAGCGTCATTCAGGTCGACCTCGTCCTTCTCCTTGATGTTGACCGGGAACACGAGCGGCCAGTCGGCGTCGTTCTCGACCGCCTGCATGAAACCGTCGGTGATCAGCAGCGACAGGTTGAACTGGCGCAGGCGACCATCCTCGCGCTTGGCGCGGACGAAGTCCTTCACATCGGGATGGCCGATCTCGAACGTGCCCATCTGCGCGCCGCGACGACCGCCGGCCGAGGACACGGTGAAACACATCTTGTCGTAGATATCCATGAACGACATCGGCCCGGACGTATACGCGCCCGCACCCGACACATAGGCGCCGCGCGGGCGCAGGGTCGAGAATTCGTAGCCGATACCGCAGCCGGCCTTCAGGGTCAGACCCGCCTCGTGGACTTTTTCGAGGATGCCGTCCATCGAGTCCTCGATCGTGCCCGAGACGGTGCAGTTGATCGTGGAGGTGGCCGGCTTGTGTTCGAGCGCGCCGGCATTGGAGGTGACGCGCCCGGCCGGAATCGCACCGCGGCGCAACGCCCAGAGGAAGCGTTCGTACCAGTATTTCTGCTTTTCCGGGGTCGCCTCCGGCTCGGCCAGGGCGCGCGCGACGCGCTGGTAGGTGTGATCGATGCTCGCGTCGACCGCCTCGCCCTGCTTGGACTTCAGCCGGTACTTCTTGTCCCAGATGTCGTAGGAAGCCGGCTGTAGCGGCACCGTCGCTTCGCCGCGTTCCAAGGCCTCGACACGCACAGTACTCATTGCTGGCTTTCTCCTTGATCTTCATCGTGGTTGCAGCGTCCTGCGTGGCGAAGCCGCCGCCACATTCGGCGACTTCGCCCCTCCGTTTTCGAAGTCGAATTCGGAGAAAAACGCCCCCGCGGCGCCTTTTCCCGATCACTTCGGTTCTTGGCACTCGGTGTTGTCTTGCTTGAATTGTCGCGTCTGTTGCCTCGTCCAGCGCTGGCGCGCTGTCTTGCCCCACTTGCCAAGCAACCACCCAATCCCTTGGGAGTACAATGTCACAAAGTACACAAGATGTTGTGGTTGCAGGGCGGATGCAAACGTACGCCTTCGATATTTGCTTGTCAAAGGGTTTTTTTAACCACGGAAAATCAACGCATTGCACCGCTTAATTCCAGAAAAACGTGAAATTCGGAATTTACTGCCCCCAAATCGCAGTGGAATGCGGTTTGCTCCTCTGTCAATCGTGACAAACGGGAACATGCGACCCGGTTGGCGGTCTGTCGATTCCGCTCAATCTGACGAAACGAAGGACTTCATGCGCCTCTATCCTCCCCTTTTCCGCCGGCCCCTCTCCGATCGACGTCCGGCTCTCGTGTTTTTTGCGCTGGCTGTGCTGCTTGTGGCCACGTTGGGTCGCGTCGCGGTCAGCCAAGCCGCCTTGCCCGTCGCCGTCGACGGTCAGCCTTTGCCTTCGCTCGCGCCGATGCTGGAACGCGTCGTCCCGGCGGTCGTCAACATCAACTCGAAGACCCACGTGCGGGTCAACAATCCGTTCACGAACGACCCGTTCTTTCGCCAGTTCTTCGGCATGCAGAACATGCCGCGCGAGCGCGTCGAGCAGTCCCTCGGCTCGGGCGTAATCATCGATGCCGCGAAGGGCTACGTGCTGACCAACAACCACGTGATCGATGGCGCCGACGACATTTCCGCGACCCTGCACGACGGTCGCACGCTCAAGGCGAAATTGATCGGCAGCGACCCGGATACCGATGTAGCCGTGATCCAGATCCCGGCCGAGGGTCTGACCTCGCTGCCGCTCGCCGATTCGAGCCAACTACGCGTCGGCGACTTCGTCGTCGCGCTTGGCAATCCGTTCGGCGTCGGCCAGACGGCGACGTCGGGCATCGTATCCGGCCTCAACCGTTCCGGGCTGCGCGGTCTTGGCATTCAGAATTTCATCCAGACCGATGCCTCGATCAATCCCGGCAACTCCGGCGGCGCGTTGGTCAACTTGCGCGGCGAGTTGGTGGGCATCAACTCGGCGATCTATTCGCCATCCGGCGGCAACGTCGGCATCGGTTTTGCGATTCCGTCCAATCTCGCCGGCAGTGTGATGCGCCAGCTCATCGCCACCGGCAGCGTGCGCCACGGCTCGCTTGGTGTGCAGGTACAAACCATCGATGCGGATATCGCGCGCTTGCTCGGCATCAAAGACGATCAGCGCGGCGTGGCCGTCACCGAAGTGCGCGACGCTTCGCCGGCAGCGAAGGCCGGCTTGCAGGCAGGCGACGTGATCGTCGCAGCGAACGGTCGCGCCTTGCTGAACGAAAACGATTTCCGCAATGCCGAGGGCCTTGCCGCGATCGGTTCGACGGTCGAAATGAAACTGCTGCGCGACGGCAAGCCGTTGACCGTGAGCGCACACGTCGAGGCCGAGAATCTGGCCACGAGCGCAGGCGAACGCATCGATGCGCGCTTGACTGGAGCGATTTTCGCCGACATGGGCGAACGCGCGCGCGCGGACGGCAAGAGCGGCGTCGGCGTGACCGGCGTTGCGCCGGGCAGTCGCGCTGCGCAGAACGGGTTGAAGGTCGGCGACATCGTGTTCGGCATTGGCAATCTGCGCATCAATTCGCTCGCCGACATGAGCCGGATCATGGGGCGTGGCTTGCGCCGCGTTCAACTCGTCGTTGCGCGCGGCGGCGATACTTTCATCGTTACCTTGCAGTGATGCGCCATTCGGCATGTTTGGGCGATAATGGCGGATCGCTCAACGCTCAGGCAGATTTCGACAAAGTGAAAAAAGATAAAACGTATACAAAATTCCTCCTTGGCAGCGCGTGTTGCCTTGCGCTCGGTATCGGCACGGCGCCTGGCATCGCCATTGCTCAAGCTACAGCCAAACCCGCTGCCAAACCCGCGGTAAAGAAGGCTTCTCCGGTCGTCGCGGCAAAACCGAAACTGCCTCCCGGCATCATCTGGCGTGGCGATCGCGCGACCGAGCGCGGTTTTGTCGCCGATCTGGCCCGGCAGTACGAATTGTCGAAACTCGGCAAGGTCACGCTGCAACCGTTCAGCACGATCTCGGGGATCGACGCGGTCAACGACGGCACGGCCGACGTCGCCGGCAGCGCGCGCCCGGCCATGCCGGGGCGCGCGGAAGAAGCGAATCTGACCTTCTATCCGATCGCCTGGGAGGCGATGGTGCCGATCACGTCGCCGAAGAATCCGGCCGACAACGTCACCTTGAAGCAGCTCTACGACATCTACAGCGGCCAACTCAAAACCTGGAAGGATCTGGGCGGCCTGGATGAGGCGATCAACCTCTACGCCATCGCCGCACCGCTCGACGGCGTCGACTACGTGTTGCGCAAGTACATCTACAACAAGGGCGATCAGCCCGTCTGGGCACAACGTCAGTACATGAACACCGACGTGCTCGCCCAAGGCGTGACGATCGATCCGCACGGCCTCGGCTTTACCTCGTTGTCCTCGGTGTGGGGCAACAAGGCGATCAAGATCCTCAAGGTCGAAGGCGTCGCCGCGAGTGCCGCCACCATCAAGGACGGCAGCTATCCGCTGTACGCACCGCTCTATCTTGCCGCGAAGAAAGACGGCAAGAATTTCGAGGCGACCGAGAAGTTCATCCAATACGCCAGTTCCGATGCGGGCAAGGCGATCATTCGCAAGCACCAGCTGGTACCCGTCGACGATGCACCCGCGCTCACGGGTGAACTTGCGCAAAATTCCGCCTGGGTTGCCGAGCGCGTACAGGGCAAAGATGTGCCGCGTCCGGTGTCTGCGCCGGTCGCGACTGCCGATTATCTCATTCGCACCCAACCCAATTCGGTCGAAGCACAGGCAGCCAAAGCCCAGGCCGCCGAGGTGATCGCGCAGAAAAAGGCCGCGAAAGCGACGGGCAACCCGTGATCAAGGCGACATCGCGGCGATGACGGCCATGCGCATTCGCGCGATCACCTTCGACCTGGACGATACGCTGTGGCCGATCGCGCCAGCGATGGTTCGCGCCGAGCAGCGCCTCGACGCCTGGTTGCGCGCACACTGTCCGCGGTCGGCGGCAGTGTGGCCGATCGAGGCGATGCGCGTTTTGCGGGATCGCGTCGCCGAGGAAAACCCGCAGATCGCCCACGATTTCGGTGCGCAGCGACGTCTGTCGTTGCGCGCCGCGCTGTTGCCGCACGGATATGGTGAAGCCCACGTCGACGGCGCGTTCGCCGCGTTCTATGCCGAACGCAACCGGGTGGATTGCTACGCCGACGCGCTGCCCGCGCTCGAAAGCCTTGCCACACGCTTTCCGCTCGCCGCGATCACCAACGGCAACGCGGACCTCGCGGCGATCGGCATCGATGCGCATTTCCGCTTCGTTCTGCATGCCAGCGCCTTCGGGGTGGCCAAACCCGCCGCCGATATCTTCCATGCCGCGTGCGCAAAGCTGGCGCTGCCGCCGGCGGCGGTGCTACATGTCGGCGATGCGGCGGAACACGACGTCATCGGCGCCCATCGCGCCGGCTTGCGCAGCGTCTGGCTGCAGCGCGGATCGATGAGCTGGCACGAAGCCTCGGGCCAATCCGACATCGAGCCCGATTTGATCGTGCGCGATCTCGCGGAACTCGTCGAGGCGCTGGCGTAAAAGCAATTTCGCTTTTCCCGTAGCGAGGAGACAAGATCGCATGCCGTAGCTGCCCGCTCACGTCCCCGAGGTACCGCTGCACCTCGTCACGTCGATGGCAGGTACTCGCTGCTACAATGCCACATCGATGCAACGACTCGGATGCGACGGTGCCGAACACCGCGATCAGCTACAGCGAACTCGACCAAGCGCTCGCCCAGGCGCGTACCGGTATCGGCGCGAGCGACCTGCATGGCTCGCTGACTGGCTATCTTTGCGGCGGCGGCGACGCCGATGCGCAGCACTGGTTCGACGCGCTCGAGTTGAGCCACGTTGAAGATGATGGCGCCGTCGTTCTTCCCGGCGCCTTGCTTGAGCGCCTGTACCGCGATTGCGCCGCTTGGCTGAGCGATCCGGAAATCGCCTTCGAGCCCCTGCTGCCGGCCGCGGAAGCATCGCTCGAAGCGCGCGCCGATGCGCTGATCGAATGGTGCCGCGGCTTTCTCGGCGGTTTTGGCCTTGCCGGCAAGAATCCTTCCGCCTCGCTGTCGAGCGACGCACGCGAAATCCTCACCGATTTCGGCACGATCGCCGCGACGCGCTTCGACTACGCCGGCAACGAAGACGATGAAACCGCCTTGGCCGAGGTGATCGAATTTTTGCGCATCGGCGCGCTGTTGTTGCATGCCGAAATGCATGCGGTACCCGACACCGGCATCACTTTGCACTGACGAGATCGAATGATCGAACCGAAAGAATACGCCCACCGCCGCAAACAGCTCATGCGCATCGTCGGCGACGATGCGATCTGCATCGTGCCGGCTGCGCTCGAACGCGTGCGCAACAACGATTCGCACTATCCGTATCGTCAGGACAGCGATTTCCACTATCTGACCGGGTTCGGCGAACCCGAAGCCGTGCTCGCCCTGATACCCGGACGCGAACACGGCGAGCAAGTTTTGTTCTGCCGCGAACGCAACAGCGAGCGCGAAGCCTGGGACGGCGCGCGCGCAGGCACCGAGGGCGCTATCGAACGCTACGGCATGGACGATGCGTTCCCGATCGACGACATCGACGACATCCTGCCCGGCATAATCGAGGGACGCACGCGCGTCTACTATCACTTCGGACGCGATGTCGAGTTCGATACCAAACTGATCGGCTGGGTCAACCGCGTGCGCGGCGAAATCCGCCGCGGCGCGCGCGCGCCGCACGAATTCGTCGCGCTCGGCCACATCCTGCACGATTTGCGCCTGTACAAATCGCGCGCCGAACTGCGCGTGATGGCGCGCAGCGCGAAGATCGCCGCCGAGGCGCATGTACGCGCGATGCGCGTCGTGCGGCCCGGCATGAACGAGCACGAAATCGAGGCCGAATTGCTGCATGCGTTCCGCAAGCATGGCGCGGTGCCGAGCTACGAGCCGATCGTCGCCGGTGGCGCCAATGGCTGCGTGCTGCATTATCGCGCCAACAACGCGCCGCTGCGCGATGGCGATTTGCTGCTCATCGACGCCGGCGCCGAGTTCGACTGCTACGCCTCCGACATCACGCGCACGTTTCCCGTCAACGG
>JAFEFR010000065.1 GCA_018240485.1 Pseudomonadota bacterium | reverse complement strand
GCGAGCGGTGCGCCGACGCCCGCGTTGCTCGGTTTCGCAACGAAAAACGGCATCGCCGTCGAGCACTTGCAGCGCGTCACCGATGCCAAAGGCGAGCGCTTCGTCGCGCGCAGCGAAAAACCCGGCCGGCCGACTTCGGAACTGATCCCCGAAATCGTCGCCGAAGCGCTCAAGGCGCTGCCGATCCCGAAACCGATGCGCTGGAGCGATCACGACTACGCCTTCGTGCGCCCGGCGCACTGGCTCGTCATGCTCTACGGCAGCGACATCGTCGAGGGTGAGATTCTTGGCCTGAAGTCCGGTCGCGAATCGCACGGCCATCGTTTCCATCATCCGCAGTCGGTGCCGATCGCCGATGCCGATGGCTGGCTCGATGCGCTGCGCGCGGCCAAGGTGCTGGCCGATCCCGCCGAGCGTCGCGCATGCGTGCGCGCAGAGGTCGCGCGCGTGGCGAGCGAAACCGGCGGCGTGCCGCGCCTGTCCGATGCGCTGTGCGATGAGATCGCCAATCTCACCGAGTGGCCCGTTGCCATCGCCTGCACGTTCGATGCGGCCTTCCTCGCCGTACCGACCGAAGCGCTGGTGATGACGATGGAGACGAACCAGAAGTTCGTGCCGGTGTTCGATGCGAACGGCAAGCTGACCGAACATTTCATCGGCGTCGCCAACATCGAATCGAAGGATCCCGCCGAAATCCGCAAAGGCTACGAGCGCGTGATCCGTCCGCGGTTTGCCGATGCGAAATTCTTCTGGGACGAAGACCTGAAAACGCCGCTGGCCGCGCAGCAGGACGCGCTGAAAAACGTTACCTATCAGCTGGCGCTCGGCAGCGTCTGGGACAAAAGCGTGCGCGTCGCGGAACTCGCGCGCGTCATCGCGAATCGTGTGGGCGTCGATGCCGGCCTTGCCACGCGCGCCGCGGCCTTGTCGAAGTGCGACCTGCTCACGCGCATGGTCGGCGAATTTCCCGAACTGCAAGGCGTGATGGGCCGCTATTACGCCACGGCAAACGGCGAAAATGCCGACGTCGCGCAGGCACTCGACGAGTTCTACGCGCCGCGTTTCGCCGGTGCTGGCATCGCCCAAGGCAAAGTGGCGCAGGTGCTGGCCGTGGCCGAGCGGCTCGACACGCTCGCCGGTATTTTTGCGGTCGGCTTGAAGCCGAGCGGCAACAAGGATCCGTTCGCACTGCGCCGCGCCGCGTTGGGGCTGGCACGCACGCTGATCGAAGGCGGGCTCGCGCTCGAT
>JAFEFR010000064.1 GCA_018240485.1 Pseudomonadota bacterium | reverse complement strand
TTCACCGTCTCGCCTGCAACCAGGCGCGCCTTCAGTGTGTCGGTGCGAGCGCGCAATTCCTCGTCAGACAGCGCTTGCAGCGAGGGTTCGAGGGCGTTGATCTTTGCCACCGATTTCGACATCTGCTTGACCAGACGTTCGTTGCGGCTGCCAAAGATGCCGGTAAGGATGCGATTGAACATGTTCGATGCTTGAGGATAGAGGCGGAAGTCGTCGTCGAGAGAGGCGGTCGAATCGACCACCCGGCTCCCGCGCCCGAAGACAAGCGCCAAGCCCACTCTCGAAAGCAAAGGCCGCCATGCTGTGGCGGCCCGGTCGACATTATAAGGGAATTGGGCAGTCGACGCGCCGTTTCAAGCCTCGGCCGCGCCTCACTGCACGGAAATTACACCGGTTTGATCTTGCCTTTGACGTAGGCGTAGGGATTGACCACTTTGCCATTGAGCCAGACTTCGAGATGGCAGTGCGGCCCGGTGGAACGCCCGGTCGAGCCCACCTTGGCAATGACCTGGCCGAATTTCACACGCTCGCCGACGTGCACCAGATTCGCCGAATTGTGCGCATAGCGTGTCATATAACCGTTGCCGTGGTCGATCTCGACGACACGCCCGTACCCGGCTTTGTCACCCGCGAAGGAAACGACGCCGGCTGCCACGGCCTTGATGTCGCTGCCGTATTCGGCGTCGAAATCGAGCCCGGTATGCGATTCCAGCTGCCCGTTTATCGGGTCGACCCGAGAACCGAATGGCGAGCCGATGTAACTGGTCGACACGGGATAGCCATTCGGCACGAGCGTGTTGCGCGTGTTGCGATCGAGCAACAGATTTTCGAGTACGGTCAGTTGCGTTTCCTGCATGGCGAATTGATTGCGCAGGGCACCGATATTGCCGGCAAGATCGAAATCGAGAGGGTGTGGCGCGGCGGTCGGATCTTCCGCACCGCCGAGTGCCGGCGCTCGGGAAAAATCGAACTCGCCGTCACCCAATTTTCCGATTTCAGTGAGTCGCTCGCCAAGCGCGTTGAGCCGTGTAGCCTGAGCCTGCAGCAAGCCGAGTTGCAGGGCGAGCGCATCCATGTCGCGCCGCGAAGCAGTTTCCACCTGCGCCAGATCGTTCTGCTGTTTCGCAACCGTGGCACGCATCGTCGCAACATCGCGCAGAGCCTGGTCGCGACCGTTGGCGAAGAGGCTGGCGCCGATGACCCCCGCGCCGATAAAAAATAGTGCGCAGGCGCCGAGGATGCCGGCGATCCTGCTACGCACACGCCAGCACTTCAAGTCGAGTGTAGTCGGCGTTGCATTGGAATTTGCGACGATTATGATGTTCATCGTTCCGCAATGAGTTCATGAAGCCGGTTCGGTATTTCGCCGAACGCGCCTCGACCATGCCATGCAGCCCACCGACCGACCTTCATCGCACGACAAGGTTCTATCCGCCGGCGCGTCCGCAAAAACCGGACTTGCCGCCCACCTCGTTGGCGAATCACCTCCCGTCGCGGCCCTGCTTTCGCGGGCGCGCGCCCTGGATGCGCTCGATCATCAACTGCGCCAACCGCTGCCGGACGCACTGCGTCGCCAATGCCGTTTGGCGACCATGCAGTCCGGGCGGATCGTCTTTCTGGCGAGTTCCCCGACGTGGGCAGCGAAGTTGCGCCTTCATCAGAACGCAATTCTTTCCCAAGCCCGCATGACTTCAGGCCTTCCGGTCGAGAAATTCACGGTGAAAGTGGCGGCCCTGCCTCCCGTTCCCAGGGAATCGGCAAAACCCAAACCCCTTTCCAAAGCCAGCGCCGAACATCTGCGACGCGTGGCTCGGTCCCTTTCCGACCCGGAGCTCCGGGCGGCTTACCTCAAATTGGCCGATCTGGCCGAATAGAATCTTCCGTGATCACAAAAAAGCAGTCGTTGCGAGGGCGACGACTGCTTTCGATGAAAGTCATACCGCTTGAGCGGGGTGTGCGTACGAAATCGGCGCCTTGGTTTGATCCGAAAAACTGACTTCTTCCCACGCATTGGCGTCCGCCATCAACGTGCGCAGCAGTTTGTTGTTCAATTCGTGACCGGACTTGTGGCCGTAGAACGCGCCGATAAGGCTGTGGCCGAGCAGGTACAGATCGCCGATCGCGTCGAGAATCTTGTGCTTGACGAATTCGTCCTCGTAACGCAGACCGTCTTCGTTGAGCACGCGGTAGTCGTCGAGCACGATCGCATTGTCCATCGAGCCGCCGAGCGCGAGGTTCTTCTCGCGCAACATTTCAATGTCGCGCATGAAGCCGAACGTGCGTGCGCGCGAGACTTCCTTGACGAACGAGGTTGTCGAGAAATCGATCTCGGCCTTGGATGTGCGGCGGGTGAAGATCGGATGATCGAAATCGATCGAGAAGCCGACCTTGAAGCCGTCGAACGGCTCGAAGCGCGCCCACTTGTCGCCTTCGCGCACAACAACCGGCTTTTTAATGCGGATGAAACGCTTGGCCGCGGATTGTTCTTCGATCCCCGCCGACTGCAACAGGAAGACGAATGGTCCGGCACTGCCGTCCATGATCGGCACTTCCGGTGCGGACAGATCGACATAGGCATTGTCGATGCCGAGGCCGGCAAAGGCGGAAAGCAGATGTTCGATGGTCGCGATGCGCACACCATCCTTGACGAGCGTGCTGGACAGGCGGGTGTCGCCGATGTTCTCGCTGCGGGAGCGGATCTCCATCGGCTGCGCAAGGTCCACGCGGCGAAACACGATGCCGGTGTCGACAGCCGCAGGACGCAGCGTCATGTAAACCTTCTCGCCCGTATGCAGACCAACGCCCGTCGCCCGGATGATATTTTTGAGCGTACGTTGTCTGATCATTTTTTTTATTACCCCTGGGGCAGGAGCGGACAAAACGGCAGTGATCCTAACACACGGCCACCACCACGCAAAGAAAAACGACGCGAAAACCCGACGGACGTTGCAAAAAAACAACGCGTCGCGAATTTCACTTGTCGATGATACCAGCGCTCATCCGGAGCGCTCGCACTGCGCGGCCCGCCGTTAAGGATTCGTTACGCGACTGTGCCGCCGCGTAACGTCCATCTCGACTCGCGTAAGCCGGTGCCGCTGGGCACCGCTGCCATCAATCGGCTTGACGCCGCAAAAAAGCAGGAATGTCCAGAATGTCCAAGTGGTTGTCCTGCGCATCGATCGAAACGGCGGCATCCTGCGCCGGTATGGCCACACACGCCGGGCCACTGCGCGTCGGTCGGATATAGTCGTCGTGTACCGGCCAGTTGTCCGTCCCCGTGCGCTTGACCAAGGTCGGCCGCACGGCGACGACGGGCTCTTCCCGACGCATCGGCTGGCGCATGGCGTTGCGATTTAGACCCGTGGCCACGACGGTGACCCGCACGTTGTCCTGCATTTCCGCATCGATCGCGGTACCGATCACGACGGTGGCATCTTCGGAGGCGAACTGATGCACGACGTCGCCGATCTCGTTGAACTCGCGCATGGTGAGATTCATGCCCGCAGTAACGTTGACGAGAATGCCGCAGGCACCGGACAAATTCACGTCTTCGAGCAGCGGGTTCTTGATCGCCGCTTCGGCTGCTGCCACCGCACGGTCGTCGCCGCGCGCGATGCCCGTGCCCATCATGGCCAAACCCATCTCGCTCATGACCGTGCGCACGTCGGCGAAGTCGACGTTGATCAGGCCCGGTCGCGTGATCAGGTCGGAAATGCCCTGGACCGCGCCAAGCAACACGTCATCCGCGGATTTGAGAGCAGACACCATCGTCACGTCGTGGCCGAGCACACTGAGCAACTTCTCGTTCGGTACGGTGATCAGCGAATCGACGTACTGGGACAAATCTTCGATGCCCTTCATCGCGACCTGCATGCGACGACGTCCTTCGAACGGAAACGGCTTGGTCACGACCGCCACGGTGAGAATGCCGAGTTCCTTGGCGAGTTGGGCCACGACCGGCGCCGCTCCCGTGCCGGTACCGCCGCCCATGCCGGCGGTGATGAACACCATGTCCGCTCCCTGCAGGATTTCGACGATGCGCTCGCGATCCTCCAGCGCGGCCTGGCGGCCCACTTCGGGGTTTGCGCCGGCACCCAGGCCCTTGGTCACGTTGGCGCCGAGTTGCAACGTCAGTTTTGCACCGGTTTTCTTCAAGGCTTGCGCATCGGTATTCGCGCAAACGAAATCGACGCCTTCGATATTGGATTGCACCATGTGGCTGACCGCATTGCCGCCGCCGCCGCCGACGCCCACCACTTTGATCACCGCATTCGGTGCGAGTTTTTCCACGAGTTCGAACATGTCCCTTACCTCCGCTAGTCGGTATGTCGCTTGATGTAGTTATCGATATCCGGCCAGACGCTCCGCGTCATCCCGGTCTTGCGACGCGCAGGCACATGCCCGCCACAAGGTGGCGTCCGTTTCGGACGCCTTGCCACGAAACCTCCGTGCTTCGCTCGCTGCAAACAAGGATCGAGAACCAGGCCCTTGTCCGCGTGATTTGTCGTTCCGCATCGCCAGCCCTCTCACCGGCTGCCGCCACTCAGAATTCCCCCTTGACCCAATGCTTGATTCGGCCCCAGAAATTGCCTCCGTTGCCGGCGGCGCTTCCGCTCGGACGCACAGCGTGCTCCTGTCGGCTGCCGTAGAGCAGCAACCCCACTCCGGCGGCATGTATCGGATTGCTGACCACATCGGCGAGCCCGGTCACGTGTTGCGGCAAACCGATGCGCACGGGCAAATGGAATACTTCCTCGGCCAACTCGACGACGCCTTCCATCTTCGAGCCGCCCCCCGTCAACACGACGCCGGCAGCGACCAGCGATTCGTAGCCCGAGCGACGCAGTTCGGCCTGAACCATGCCGAACAATTCTTCGTACCGCGGCTGCACCCACTCGGCCAACGTCTGCCGCGCCAATCGGCGCGGCGGGCGATCGCCCACGCTGGGTACCTGGATCGTCTCTTCGGCATGCGCGAGCTGGGCCAGCGCACAGGCGTACTTGACCTTGATTTCCTCGGCATGCGCGGTCGGCGTGCGAAAGCCCTGGGCGATATCGTTGGTCACCTGATCGCCGCCGATCGGCAGGCTTGCGGTGTGGCGGATCGCGCCCTGGGTGAAGATGGAGATGTCGGTCGTTCCCGCGCCGATGTCGACCAGACACACGCCGAGCTCACGCTCGTCCTGCACCAGAATCGCCTTGCTCGATGCGATCGCGCCGGGGATCAGGTCGTCGACCTGCAGGCCGCAGCGGTTCACGCACTTGGTGATGTTCTGCGCCGCGCTGACCGCGCCGGTGACGATATGCACGTTCGCCTCGAGGCGCACACCGCTCATGCCGATCGGATGGCGGATGTCCTCCTGGCCGTCGATGACGAATTCCTGCGGCTCCTTGTAGAGCACGCGTTGGTCGGCTGGAATGGCGACGGCACACGCCGCATCGAGAACGTGGTCGATATCGCCCTGGGTCACTTCGCGCTCGCGGATGGGTGCCGTGCCGTGCGAATTGCGTCCGAGGATATGACTGCCGGCGATGCCGGCGAACACCGAACGGATTTCGCAACCGGCCATCAACTCGGCTTCCTCGACCGCACGCTGGATCGATTGCACAGTCGATTCGATGTCGACCACGACACCGCGCTTCAATCCGTGCGAGGCGTGCGAGCCGATGCCGATGATCTCGACCGGTTCGCCCGGCGAATACTCACCGACGATCGCCACCACTTTCGAGGTGCCGACATCGAGTCCGACGATCAGGGATTTATCGGTTTTGTGCTTCATGTCGATCTCTGCGATGTCGCCGACGGCTTGGCCGGAACGGCGGATTTGTCGGAAGGGGCCGTTGCGCCGGGAGTGGAAGGCGAGGCCGTCGCCAACCAGCGGATCGCGAAACCATTTGCGTAGCGCAGATCCGCACGCGCGAATGCATTCGTGCCGCGACCGGCGGCAAGCCTGGGAAACACGTCGAGAAAGCGTTGCAGATGCGCGTCGATATCGCGCTGGCCGAGCAGAATTTCCGATCCATCGACGAGGCTGAGCGTCCAACTTCCGCGCGCCGAAAGCGCCACGCCAGCCAACGCAAGCCCGCTGCCGCTGAGCGTGTTCAAGGTTTTCTGGTAGAACTCGACCACCGCCGCCAGTTGCGCGTCCGGACCGGACAATTGCGGCAAACCTTGGATCGCCTCGGTTCCCGGTGCATCGAACAAGGTTCCGCTGCGGCCAACCAACCGCTTGTCGCCCCAGCGCGCGAACGGCTGTTGCTCGAGCACGCGCATTTCGATCGTGTCCGGCCAGCGCTTGCGCACTTCGACGCGCTCGACCCAGGGCAGGGTCGCAACCGCAGCGCGCACCGCTTCGAGTTTGATCGCGAAGAAGCCGGTCCCCAGATAATTTTTCGT
This sequence comes from Pseudomonadota bacterium, assembly GCA_018240485.1. Lineage (GTDB taxonomy): Bacteria > Pseudomonadota > Gammaproteobacteria > Xanthomonadales > Rhodanobacteraceae > Rudaea. The sequence goes on along the minus strand of JAFEFR010000064.1, from coordinate 1,929 downwards.
CGCCGCACGAATCTGTTCCGCACCGACATGGTTGAATTCCGCTTCGACCTGAAGGTTGCGAATGGGCCAGCGCTCCTGCGCAAACCAGCCCTTGAGCACGCCGACGATCGGCAGGCCGATCAAACTCAGGGCAATCGCCCAGGCAAACAGTTTGAGCACCGTACGGCTCATGGCGCCCCCTCGAAACTCGTTTCGAGAATGCGCCAGCACAACTCCTCGAAGTCGATGCCGACCGCGCACGCGGCCTTCGGCACGAGCGAGTGGCTGGTCATGCCCGGCGTCGTGTTGACTTCGAGCAGCCAGTTGCGGCCTTGCGCGTCGCGCATGACGTCGACGCGACCCCAGCCCGAACAAGCCGCGGCATCGAACGCGGCCAGCGCCAGCGCGCGCATTTGCGCTTCGGCCGCGCCATCGAGACCGGGGCAGAGATATTGCGTATCCTCGGCGATGTACTTGGCGTTGTAGTCGTAGTAGGCGCCCTTCGGCACGATGTGAATCGTCGGCAGCGCCGCGCCGCCGAGGATGCCGACGGTATACTCGCCGCCGCCTTCGATCAGCGCCTCCATCAACAGGTCGCCGTGATAGCGCGCGGCGAGTTCCACCGCGGCATCGAGATCGGCGTCCGTGAACACACGCGTGACGCCGACGCTCGAACCCTCGCAGGCCGGCTTCACGATCAGCGGAAACCCGAGCGCGCGCGCAGCCGCATGCACATCCGCGCCACGCGGCAGCGCCTGGTAGCGCGGCGTCGGCAGGCCAAGCGACAGCCACACCTGCTTGGTGCGGGTCTTGTCCATCGACAGGGCCGAACCGAGCACGCCCGAGCCGGTGAACGGCACGCGCAGCGACTGCAGCGCGCCCTGCAACTCGCCGTTCTCGCCGCCGCCGCCGTGCAGGATGTTGAACACGCGCGCAAAGTGCCCCGCGCGCAGCGCGTCGAGCAGGGCCGGAATGCCGTCGATCGCCTGCGCGTCGACCCCGCGTGCCTTGAGCGCGTCGAGCACGTTGCGGCCCGAATTCAGCGAGACTTCGCGTTCCGCGCTGTCCCCGCCCATGACGACGGCGACCCGGCCGAACTGTTTGGCTTCGATGATACGCATTATTTTACTTTTCCACTTCTGGACTTGTTCGCCGCGGCCGGAGCGAGGGCGGCCAACTCGCCCACCGCCGCGCCGATGTCGCCAGCGCCCATGACGAGGACGAGATCGCCGTCGCGCAGCAGCCCCGGCAGCATGGTTTTCAATTCGCGCGGATGCTCGACGAGGACCGGCACGACTTTGTTGCGCGCGCGCACCGCACGCGCCAGCGCGCGGCCGTCGGCGTCCGCGATCGGCGCCTCACCGGCCGGATAAACCTCGGTCAACACCAGCACGTCGACCTCGCTGAGCACGTTGGCGAAGTCGTCGAGCAGGTCGCGCGTGCGCGTGTAGCGATGCGGCTGGAACGCGACGACGAGGCGGCGCTGCGGCCAGCCGCCGCGTGCGGCCGCGAACACCGCGGCAAGCTCGCGCGGATGGTGGCCGTAGTCGTCGACGAGCAGCGCGCTGCCCCGATTTTTTCCAACGCCGCCGAGCGCGATCGCGCCGCGCATCTGGAAGCGCCGACCCACACCCTGGAAATTTTCCAGCGCGGTCGCGATCGCCTTCGCGTCGACGCCGAGCTGCCAACCGACCGCCGCCGCCGCCAGCGCATTCTTGACGTTGTGCAGACCCGGCAGATTGAGCGTGACCGCGAACGCTTTCTTCTGCCCGGGCAGATGCAGGTCGAAGCGCATGCGCCCGCCGTCCTGGGTGATGCGGCTCGCGCGCACGTCGGCCTCCTTGTGCGCGCCGTAGGTCAGCATGCGCCGCGTCGTCGTGCGCGCGAGCTGCGCTACTTCGGCGTCGTCGATGCAGAGCACGGCGACGCCGTAGAACGGCAGGCGATGCA
>JAFEFR010000063.1 GCA_018240485.1 Pseudomonadota bacterium | reverse complement strand
GCCTGCGCCACCGGCGCGCCGGTGTTCACGGCGTTGCCGGCCAATGCGCCGGCGAAGCTCGCCGCATTCCATGCCGAGCTCGCTGGCCAGGGCTGGCTGCACGACCTCCACGCGGAGCTTCCCGCCACACAACCGCCGCCGCCGCTGCGCGAAATGGCGATGGTCGCAAGCAAGGTCTGGCACCACATCGAGGCCACACGCCCCGATGTCGCCGTTGCGTTCGAGCGGTAGCCGGCACACGGTTCGCGGGAATTCGACTTCCGCACGCGTGCGCAGCGGGAAGGTGAAACATCCGAATCCGGTTTCGCCGTACTACGAGAATTTCAGGCCGAACTCTGCGGCGATTCCGGTTACCGCCTGCGTGTGGCGCATCAATTCCGGGCTGCGCTCGACCAGACGCGGGCGGGCGTCGAGCGTGCACTCGAGCGAACGCGCCAGCAGCATGGCATGCGCATCGCCGAGAGCGCGCGCCTGTACCCCGGCAAGCAATCCGGCACGACGCACCAGCGCAATCAAACTCGCCGTACCACCGCTGCGCAGCAACAGGGCGTGCTCATGGGCATGGACCAACACCAGTGCTTGCAGCAAGAATTCGATATCGAGCAACGCCCCCTGGCCTTGCTTGAGATCGAGCCGCTCCGTTGTCGAGCGATCGCGCTCGATGCGCCAGCGTTCGCGCATTGCGCCGACTTGTTCCACGACGTCGCGCGCACTGCGCCTTTGTGCGAGCGTGGCCGTGCGCGCCGCGTCAAAACGCGCGCAGGTCGCCGCTTCGCCCGCGATCGCGCGCGCGCGCACGAGCGCCTGCTGCTCCCAGACCCAGGCACGCTCCCGCTGATAGTCGGCAAAGGCTTTCACGCTCGTCACCAACAACCCCTTGCCGCCATCGGGGCGCAGGCGCACGTCGACTTCGTAGAGCCGTCCAGCCTGAGTCTGCATGCCGAGCCAGGCGACGATACGTTGCGCTATGCGCGCGTAATAGCGCATGCCTTCTAGCGGTCGGGCGCCGTCGCTTTCGACTTGGGCGAATGCTTCATCGTAGACGAACACGAGGTCGAGGTCGGAGGCGAAACCCAATTCGCCACCGCCGAGGCTGCCGTAACCGATCACGGCCAGCCCATCGCCATCGCCGAGCCGTCCATGCTGGCGTTGCACCTCACGCGTCGCCATGGCAAGCAATTCGGCGACGACGAAGTCCGCCGTATTCGACAGCCCATGCGCCGTCGCCGCCGCACCGAGATGGCCGCCGCGATAGCCGAGCCCGACCCGAAATGCGGCACTGTTTTTTTCTTCCTGCAATACGATCAAACGCGACTCGGTATCGTCGAGCGCGACATTGGCGAGATGGCGGCGCGAGGCAGCGGCCAGCTCGTCGTAACTTGGCGCCTGCGTCTCCAGTCGCGCATCGAGCAAGTCGTCGAGTAGCAACGGGTGCGCGATCACGCGCTCGGCGAGCAGGGCGCTGTCGGCGAACAGGGCAACCAGACGATGGCGTGCGCCAGCTTGCTCTTCGAGCAAGGCCAGATACGCCGAGCGTCGAATCACGCCGAGCAACAGGCGCAGCAAGCGTTCCAGACACACTTCCGGGGCGACGCTGCGCGCGGCTTCGTCAATCAACACCGGCAACAATGCGTCGAGGCGGGCATGCCCGCGCGAGGACATCGTGCGTGCGGCCTGTGTGAGCGCAACGACTTTCGCATGCAGATCGTCGGCGTTGCGATAGCCGAGCGCCTGCAACATGGCCGCCTCCGCGCCGTCCTCGGCGATACGTTGAACATAGGTACCGGCTGCCGCCGCGAGCGGACGTGCGTCGACCCGCAAGGGCGCCATCGTCTCGGCGAAGATCGTACCGACATCCGCACGCGCACGCGCCAGCGCAGCATCGAGAGCATCGATGTTCTCCCGATCGAGCGCGAGCGCGATGCGCGCGCGCGCCTGGGTCTCCTCGGGGAGTTTGTGGGTCTGTTCGTCGCGAAACATCTGCACCCGGTTCTCGACGCGACGCAGCAGCCGATACGCCGTACGCAAGCGCTTGGCGCGGTCGGCGGCGATCACACCGAGCCGCTCGCAGGCGCCGAGCGCCGGCAACAGCCCGCGCTCGCGCAATGCCGGCTCGCGCCCGCCGCGAATCAGTTGCAGCAACTGCACGATGAATTCGATCTCGCGAATGCCGCCCGCACCGAGTTTGAGGTTGTCGGCGAGGTCCTTGCGCGCCACTTCGGCGTCGATCAGCGCTTTCATTTCGCGCAGACCGGCGAACGCGGTGTAATCGAGATAGCGTCGATAGACGAAGGGACGCAGGGTGTCGATCAATCGCTTGCCGGCGCGAACATCGCCGGCAACGGGGCGCGCCTTGATCCACGCATAGCGCTCCCAGTCGCGCCCGTCGCGCTGGTAGTACTGCTCCATCGCCGCAAACGACAAGGCGACACGCCCGGCGCTGCCGAACGGTCGCAGGCGCAAGTCGACGCGATAGACGTAACCGTCAGCCGTGATCTCGGCGAGCAACTTGACCAACGTCTGGCCGAGGCGCGAAAAAAAGGTTTCGTTTGCAAGCGCACGCGCACCGTCGGTCTCGCCGTTTTCATCGAAGGCGAGAATCAGATCGATGTCGGAGGAAAAATTCAGATCCGCGCCGCCGAGCTTGCCCATGCCGATGACGACGAGACGTTGCGCCACGCCATCGACGGAACGTGGCACGCCATGCCGGCGAATCAGCGCGCGTTCGCCGAAGTCGTGCGCGGCGGCGAGGCACGTTTCGGCCAGCGCGGTCGAGCCGGCCAGGGTCTGCTCGACCGTGTCGAGGCCGTTGACGTCGCGCCAGATCAGGCGAACCGCTTCGCGGCGCCGATAACGGCGTAGCGCGCGCATGGCCGCCTGCTCGTCATGGGTCGGATCGAGCGCGAGCGGGCGCGTGTCGGCGTGATGCGGATTGGCCATCAGCATCAATCCGTTCGCACTCAACAGTTCGGGATCGCGCTGGAAGCTCTCCCAGACGAAGTCGCTCGCGAGCAGTACGCGACGCACACGCGCGTCGACTCCGACGTCGTCGTGCAACACCACGCCCGCCTCGCGCAGGCAGGCGAGCAGACGCGCATAGCGATCGGCGAGAAAGGCGGCGAAAGCGGGATTCGTCGACACGGGCTGGACGCTATCCGACAACGGGGTGGACGCCAAGCATGGCCCAAATCGCCGGACTTTTGCACGCAGCCGAGCCCGCTTCGACACACTTCCGCGTTTCAACGATCCATCGAATGCACGTCGCCGGAAAACAAAAAGCCCGCCGCGATTGCTCGCGGCGGGCCACCCTCCCCCACATGCCCTAGGGCCGTGTGGACGACATTGAATTACAAAACTTTCACACAAGCACGTCGCGTTGCAGCAATTCGCGCCGACGATGGCTTTTGTCGGCGACTGCCGTGAAAATCACGACACGCGGCGCGATTCGTGACAGGCGTCCGGATCGATTTTCCCTCATCGGCTTGCGCGAGCAAGCCTTTCCTCCTTGCGCCGGTCTGAGTGTGATCGGCCAAGTCGTCTCCAACAAGGTCCCAATGAAGTCTTTCGGTTTTGCATCCCGCCTCTTGTGCGTCGCGCTGGCGCTTCCGGGCCTCGTCGCCCATACGCAGACAGGCAGTGCGGATGGGTTGCTGCCCGTCGAGCAGGCATTTCGCGTCGAGGCCAAAGCGCTCGACCGCGGCGCAATCCGTCTCGACTGGAAAATCGCCAAGGACTATTACCTGTATCGCGACCGCATCAAGGTGAGTGCCGCCGAGGCGAATGTCGCACTCGGCACGCATGCACTGCCCGCCGGCGAGAAGAAGCACGACGAGTACCTCGGCGACGTCGAGGTGTATCACGCCGACTTCTCCTCAACGCAAGGATTGACGACCGGCGCCGACCTCGGCGAGGTCGTGCTGGCCGTGCGCTATCAGGGCTGTCACGAGGTCGAGCCGAAAATCTGCTATCCGCCGCACACGGTCAAACTTACCGTATCGCTGCCACTCGCCGCAGCCAATGAAAATCCGACCCTCGGCGCCACGGACACGTCCATGCGCGCCGCACCCTCCCTGCTCGGCGGCAGCGAACCCCTTTCCGTCGACAGGGCGTATACGTTCGAGGCGATAGCGACCTCGCCCGATTCCGTGCTCGTGCGCTTCACGATGCCAAAAGGGTATTACCTCTATCGCGACAAAACCTCGTTCCTCGCCGACAACGCCACGCTCGGCGCGCCGCGCTGGCCGGCGGGAAAACCGCACGACGACGCCAATTTCGGCACGAGCGTGGTGTACTTCGATCAAGTCGAAATTCCACTCGCCGTCACCGGCCTCGCCGCCGACCAACCCCTGCGCCTGACTTCGACCTTCCAGGGTTGCCTTGAAGGCAGCGTGTGTTATCCGCCGACCACGCGCAGCGTCGAGGTGACGATGCCGGGCGGCGCGCGCACCGTGAGCGCACCGCCTGCCGCGACGACCGCACCAGACACCATCCAGCAACAAGCGCGGCCCGATGCGAATCCCGCAGGCTCGCTCATTGCCGCACTTCTCACCGCCCTGATCGGCGGCTTGATTCTCAATTTCATGCCGTGCGTGCTGCCGGTGCTTTCACTCAAGGCGATTTCGATTCTGGAAGGCGGCGAGTCGCCGCACGACGCGCGTCGGCATGTGCTCTGGTATACCGCCGGCGTGTTGCTTGCGTTCACCACGGTCGGCCTCGCCGTGATCGCACTGCGCCATGCCGGGCTCGCCTACGGCTGGGGTTTTCAATTGCAACAACCGTTGATCGTCGCGCTTCTCACCTATGTCATCGTCGCGCTCGGCCTGTCCTTGTCCGGCGTCGTTCAATTCGGTGTCGGCCTGGGTAATGCCGGCCAGGGGCTTGTCACACGCGCCGGGCCCAGCGGCGATTTTTTCACCGGCGTGCTGGCCGTGGTCGTCGCCAGCCCGTGTACGGCGCCGTTCATGGGCTCAGCGTTGGCGTTCGCCTTCGCCCATTCCTCGTTCGTCGCCGCTCTCGTTTTTGTCGCACTCGGGCTGGGTCTCGCCCTGCCGTTTCTGCTGATCGGTTTCGTGCCCGCGCTGGGTCGGCTGTTGCCGAAGCCCGGCGCGTGGATGGAGACCCTGAAGCAATTGCTGGCCTTTCCGATGTATCTCACCGCGGCGTGGCTGATCTGGGTGCTGGGCCATCAACGCGGCGTCGATGCGATCGGCCTCGCGCTGGTCGGGGTCGTTCTGCTCGGTCTTGCCCTGTGGTGGTTCGAGCGTAGCCGTTACCGACATGGCTTTTTGCGCGCGCTCGCCCTCGCCGCACTGGTGCTCGCCGCCCTGCCGCTGTATCTGCTGGCCCACCTGCCGACGGCGGCGGCAAAGTCTCTGGATACAAACGGCCAGGTTGCATTCGCGCCGGCGAAGCTCGACGCGCTGCGGCGTGCCGGCAAGTCGGTGTTCGTCGACATCGGCGCCGACTGGTGCACGACATGCAAGGTGAACGAGCATGCCGTTCTCGACACCGCGGCCTTCCGCGACTTGCTCAAGCGCACCGACACGACCCTCATGGTCGGCGACTGGACCAATCCCGATCCCGACATCGAAGCCTTCCTCGCGCGCTTCCACGCCGTCGGCGTGCCGCTATACGTCGTGTTTCGCCATGGCGACGACGGCCATGCGCTGCCGACGGTGCTGACTTTCGGCATCGTCCAATCCGCACTCGGCGAGGCACCCGCGCCAAACCGCAAGTGAATACTGCGGCAGATCGCCGCATGCCGTGTTCGCGCGCGGGTCGTCTGACACGAATTACAGTATCCTCGGCGGTGGGCCGAGTTCGTTTGGTTTGATCCAGATCAAGCCCAGCACAGTTCGCGCCTGCAACAGCCAGTCATTCCACTGCCCGAGATCCTCGATGCCAAACACCGAGACTTACAACGATCACGTCGTTCGTCTGTTCCTGCTCGCCTCGGCCGTCTGGGGCATCATCGGCATGCTGGTAGGCATGTATGCCGCGGCGGAACTGGCCTGGCCGGCGCTGAATTTCGATATCCCGTGGTTGACCTTCAGCCGCATCCGCCCCGATCACACCTTCGGCGTAATCTTTGCCTTCGGCGGCTCGGCGTTGATGGGGACCTGTTACTACGTCGTACAGCGTACCGGCCACACGCGCCTGGCTCTGAACAAGCTCGCCAACTTCACGTTCTGGGGCTGGCAACTCGCCTGCGTGCTGGCCATGGCGACGATGCCGTTCGGCATTACCCAAAGCAAGGAATACGCTGAGCCCGAGTGGTTCGTGGATCTCCTCGTGGCCGTCGTCTGGGTCGCGTTCGGCGCGGTGTTCTTCGCCACGCTCGCACGCCGCCGCATCCGCCATATCTACGTCGCCAACTGGTACTACGGCGCGTTCATCATCGCCGTGGGCTTGCTTCACATCGTCAACAACATCGCCATCCCGGTGTCGCTGTTCAAGTCCTATCAGGTGTACTCGGGCACCGTCGATGCGATGGTGCAATGGTGGTACGGGCACAACGCGGTCGCATTCTTTCTGACCGCCGGTTTCCTCGGCATGATGTACTACTTCGTGCCGCGCCAGGCGCAGCAACCGCTGTGGAGTTATCGCTTCTCGATCGTCAATTTCTGGGCGCTGATTTCGGTCTACATGTGGGCCGGCTCGCACCACCTGATGTACACCGCGCTACCCGACTGGGTGCAGTCGGTCGGCATGGCCTTCTCGCTGATTCTACTGATGCCAAGCTGGGGTTCGGCGGCCAATGGCCTGCTCACGTTCAACGGCTCCTGGCACCGATTGAAGGACGATCCGGCCGCGAAGTTCATGGTGCTCGCCCTGGTGTTCTACGCGGCCGCCACGTTCGAAGGTTCGATGATGGCGATCAAGACCGTCAACTCGCTGTCGCACTACACCGACTGGACCATCGCGCACGTTCATTCCGGCTCGCTCGGCTGGGTGGCGATGATCACCATCGGCTCGCTGTACGCCATGGCGCCACGCGCACTGGGCCAGCCAGCGATGTATTCGCGACGCGGCATGGAAGTGCATTTCTGGCTGCATCTGAGCGGCACCCTGCTGTACGTACTCGCCATGTGGTGGGCCGGGGTGACTGAAGGCATGATGTGGCGCGCAACCCAGCCGGACGGCTCGCTGACCTACTCCTTCCTCGACAGCCTGATTGCGATCAAACCGCTGTACGCACTGCGCTGGTTCGGCGGCGTGCTGATCTGGTTGGGCATGTGGGTGATGGCGTGGAATCTCTGGTACACCGCGGCCGATGCCCGCGCGCACCTGATCAAACCGATCCCGGTGCCGATCCCGGAGCCGGACTCGGATCAGACTCCGGCGCCGTTGCCGGCGCAAGGTTGAGGGGCAGATCATGGCAGGCGGATACAAATATTTCGAAGCAATCGAGAAGCACGCCGGGCTGCTCGGCATCCTCACCGCGATCATGGTGTCGATCGGCGGCCTCGCCGAAATCACGCCGATGTTCATGGAGGCGCACAAGGTGCAGCCGGCCGATGGCGTGAAGCCCTACGATCCCTTGCGTTTGGCCGGGCGCGACATCTACGTGCGTGAAGGCTGCTATCTCTGTCACTCGCAGATGATCCGCGCCTTGCGCTTCGAGACGCAGCGCTATGGCCACTACTCGGTGGCGAGCGAATCGGTTTACGACCGGCCGTTCCAGTGGGGCAGCAAGCGCACCGGCCCCGATCTCGCCCGCATCGGCGGCAAGTATTCCGACGACTGGCAGCGCCTGCACTTGCAGGATCCGCGCAAGGTCGCGCCCGACTCGAACATGCCCGGTTACCCATGGCTGGAAAAAACGCCGCTCGATGCGAGCGACATCCAGGCCCGCATGCGCGTGCTGCGTATGCTCGGCGATCCGTACAGCGATGCCGATATCGCCTCTGCGCCCGAGGCATTGAAAGACAAGAACGAACTCGACGCACTGGTCGCCTATTTGCAAGGGCTGGGGGTCAAGAACGAACCGGCCTCCATGACCGCCGCCTCGCCCGCAAGCGACGGAGGCACGCCATGAATCCCGTCTGGGGCCATGTGGCCGGCCTGTCGATCATTCTGATGATGACCAGCTTCATCGGCATCTGGATCTGGGCCTGGAACGGTCGGCATCGCCGCACGTTCGATGAACTGTCGCGCGTACCGATGCAAGACACGGAGGATCGACCATGAGCGCTTTTTGGTCCGCGTGGATCATGTTCTTGATCGTGCTCAACCTGAGCATTACCTTTTTTCTGTTTCTGTGGGGGCCACGCGTGGCGATTCCCACGCTCAAGGACGGCACCACCGGCCATGTCTGGGCACACGGCGTGTTGCGCGAGGGTGTGCGCAAGCTGCCACTGTGGTGGGTAGTGTTGTCGGCGAGCATGTTCGTGGTCGGCTTCATCTATCTCGTTCTCTACCCAGGTTTCGGTCGCTCTGCGGGGGTTCTGGACTGGACTGCGCACCGCGAACTGGCCACAGATACGGAGCGCAACAACGCCATCCTCGATGAGCGAATGAAACGATTTGCCCTGTACTCCGTCGAAGAACTCGCGCACGACAAGGACGCGACCCGCATGGGCCGCATCCTGTTCGAGGACAACTGTGCCGCCTGCCATGGTCGCGAAGCCACCGGCAATGCGCTCTTGGGCGCGCCCAATCTCACCGCCAACGCGTGGCTTTATGGCGGCGACGGCAAGACGCTCATGACCAGCATCCTCGATGGCCGTCACGGCGTGATGCCGCCGTGGGCCAGTCTCGGCGAGGACAACGTGGTCAACCTCGCGCACTATGTCTTGAGCCTGTCCGGTGCGGCGCACGACGATGCCAAGGCGGCACTGGGCAAACCGCTTTTCGCCACCTGCGCAGCGTGTCACGGCCCCGAAGGCAAAGGCAATCCCGCACTCGGCGCACCAAACCTCACCGATCAAATCTGGCTCTATGGCGGCACCCTCGCCGCCGTCGAGGAAAGCATCCGTCACGGTCGCAGCGGCACGATGCCGGCATGGCGCACGCGCCTCGGCGAGAACGATGCGCGCGTGATCGCAGCATGGATCTTCTCCCTCTCGCATCGCGACGTTGCCGCCGGAGCGTCGCCGGCAACGAAGTGACCGAACGGAGCCGGAGGATGCGCTCCGCATCGCCCCCGCAACACGCCTGGTGGCGCCAGCCGATCGTGTGGCTTGCCGCGATGGTGTTGTTCGCCTCGTTGCTCGGTTGCGCGATATTGATCGTGATCGGCGCGCGCTACGCCGACCCGCCGCTGGCCGATACCGGTCGCACCGTGTTCAAGGTGCCCCTCGCACATCCACCGGCAACGGCGCAACCGACGCCTTCGCAATGAACGATGCGATCGCGCGTTGTTGGCATTGCGCCGAAGCGATTCCGGCCAACGTGCACGTGCAAGTCGAGGTTGCCGGTGGCGCACATTCGTTCTGCTGCAACGGTTGCGCTGCCGCGGCGCAATGGATCGATGGGCTGGGGCTGGCCGATTACTACCGCCTGCGCAACGCACCCGCGGCGCGCGCCTCGGCGGATACCCGCGTCGCCGATATCTGGCAGCGCGCCGAACTCGTGCGCGAAGTCGTACGCGATATCGGCGAGGATCGCTGCGAGGCGATGCTGGCGATCGACGGCGTGCGTTGCGCCGCTTGCGTGTGGCTGATCGAACGCGCGCTCGGCGCCGAGCGCGGCGTCGAAACCATCCAGGTCAATGCCAGTTCGCGGCGTGCGCGTATCGTCTGGAACCCGCAAACAACCTCGCTCGCCGCCCTTCTCGGCGCACTCGCCCGTGCCGGCTATACGGCACTGCCGCTGTCTGCGCCAGCACTGGACGATGCGCGTCGGCGCGAAGCCCGCACGGCGATGAAACGCCTCGTCGTTGCCGGCTTCGGCGCCATGCAGGCGATGATGTACGCCAGCGCCCTGTACTTCGGCGCGGTCGAACACATGGATGCGACGACCCGCGCCGGCTTGCGTTGGCTGGGCCTGCTCGTCGCCACGCCGGTGGTGTTCTACGCCGCGCAGCCGTTTTTCGTCGGCGCCTGGCGCGCGTTGCGTGCGCACACGCTGGCCATGGACGTACCGGTCGCCCTTGCCGTGCTCGCGGTCTATTTCGCCAGCGTATACGCCGCGCTGCATGGCCGCGGCGAAGTGTATTTCGACTCGGTGTCGATGTTCGTCTTTTTCCTGCTCGCCGGCCGTTATCTGGAAATGCGTGCGCGCCACCGCGCCGGCGATTTGACCGACTCGCTCGCCCGCCTCGCACCGACCCAGGCCGAGCGCGTGCGCGAAAACGATGGCACGCTGGAGCGCGTCGCCGCCGCCGAACTCCTCGTCGGCGATCTCGTGCATGTGGCCGAAGGCGGCATCGTGCCTGCGGATGGCGTGCTCGAAAGCGCCCGCTGCCGCGTCGACGAGGCCCTGCTCAGCGGCGAATCCTCCCCCCAGCGCAAACTCAGCGGCGAAGAAATGATCGCCGGCAGCGTGCTCCTGGAAGGCCCCGCGCGCGTGCGCGTGCGACGCGTCGGCGCGGCGACGATGCTGGCCGGCATTCTGCGCCTGGTCGCGCGCGCGCAGGCCGAACGTCCGCGCCTGGCCTGCGCAGGCGATCGCGCAGTGAAACACTTCGTCGTGCGCGTGCTCGCCCTGGCGGCGCTGTGCGCGCTGGGCTGGCTCTGGGTGGATCCGACGCGCGCATTCGATGCCACCCTCGCCGTCCTCGTCGTCTCCTGCCCGTGTGCCTTCGCCCT
>JAFEFR010000062.1 GCA_018240485.1 Pseudomonadota bacterium | reverse complement strand
GGCGCCTCCAAAACGGGGTCAGGTTCACTTAATCCCGAGGGGTATGCGGACGAATTGGAATCTGGGGTTAAGTGAACCTGACCCCGTTTTCGCGCGCCGAGCGCCTTGATCGCATCGACATAAGCCTGATAGTAGCGCTCGCCGTCGGGCGTGGTCAGCGCGCCTTCGCCGAGCATGTCGTAGGAATAGCGGTAGGCGCGATTTTCCTTTTCCTGCGCGCGGTCGAGGCCTTCCTTGATCGTACGCCCCATGACGAACTGGTGGCCCATGATGCGCATCGCCTGGCGCACCGCGAGGCGGATCACCGGCTCGCCCGCGCGGCCGACGAGGCGCTTGAACGCGCCGCCGACATTGCGCTGGGTTTCCTCGGCGAGCGAGATGAACTTGCCGGTCAGCATCAGGCCCCAGGTGCCGGCGTTGACGAACAGCGAATCGCTCTTGCCAAGGTGCGCCTCCCAGTTGGCCTCGCCGAGTTTGTCCGAGATGAGCTTGTCGGCGGTGTCCTTGTCCGGGATGCGCAGCAGCGCCTCGGCCACGCACATCAACAACACGCCTTCCTCGGAGGACAGATCGTACTGGCGCATGAACGCCTCGACCGCCGAGGCGTCCTGCGCCTTCGCGCGCACGCGCGCGACCAGTTCAGTCGCGCGCGCCAGCACGAGGTCGCGCTCGGCATCGGGCAACGCGGCCTGGCCAAGCAGCTCGTTCATCGCCTCGGTTTCGTCGCGGCAATAGGCGGCCGTCATCAGGGCGTGCGCCGGCTCGGGTGCGGGCGGAAGTTCTGGTCTGAGGATGTCGTTCACGGGTGCGGCGCAATCGCAGGGAGAATCGGGTGCTCATTCTAGCAGTGTCCCTCGAATGCAAGCGGGGCAGACAAGGACAAGTCGCCGCACCCACCGTTGTGCGCCCGCCCTTGCCCGCCAAGCGCGCGCTTGCCATTCTCCGGCGAGGAAGGGAGGGCTTCGTCATCCGCGGCAAACAGAAAGCCACTTCGCTCGTGATCGCGCACCTCGCCGGCGTTTCGCAGCCGACGGTGTCGCGCGCGCTGCGCGGCAGCCCGATGGTCAACGAGTCGACGCGGCGGCGCATCCTCAAGATCGCGAACGAGCTGAATTACAAGGTCGACAAGCATGCATC
>JAFEFR010000061.1 GCA_018240485.1 Pseudomonadota bacterium | reverse complement strand
GCGAGCGGTGCGCCGACGCCCGCGTTGCTCGGTTTCGCAACGAAAAACGGCATCGCCGTCGAGCACTTGCAGCGCGTCACCGATGCCAAAGGCGAGCGCTTCGTCGCGCGCAGCGAAAAACCCGGTCGACCGACGGCGCAATTGATTCCCGACATCGTCGCCGAGGCGCTCAAAGCGCTGCCCATTCCCAAGCCGATGCGCTGGGGCGATCACGACTATGCCTTCGTACGTCCGGTGCATTGGCTGGTGATACTGTACGGCAGCGACATCGTCGAGGGTGAGATTCTTGGCCTGAAGTCCGGTCGCGAATCGCATGGCCATCGTTTCCATCATCCGCAGCCGGTGTCGATCGCCGATGTCGATTCGTGGCTCGATGCGCTGCGCGCGGCCAAGGTGCTGGCCGATCCCACCGAGCGTCGCACGCGCGTGCGCGCGGAAGTGGCGCGCGTCGCGAGCGAAACCGGCGGCGTGCCGCGCCTGTCCGAGGCGCTGTGCGATGAGATCGCCAATCTCACCGAATGGCCCGTTGCCATCGCGTGCACGTTCGATGCGGCCTTCCTCGCCGTACCGACCGAAGCGCTGGTGATGACGATGGAGACGAACCAGAAGTTCGTGCCGGTGTTCGATGCGCACGGCAAGCTGACCGAACATTTCATCGGCGTCGCCAATATCGAATCCAAAGATCCTGCCGAAATCCGCAAAGGCTACGAACGCGTGATCCGTCCGCGTTTTGCCGATGCGAAATTCTTCTGGGACGAAGACCTGAAAACGCCACTGGCCACTCAGCAGGACGCGCTGAAAAACGTCACGTATCAGCAGTCGCTCGGCAGTGTCTGGGACAAAAGCGTGCGCGTCGCGGAACTCGCGCGCGTCATCGCGAATCGCCTCGGCGTCGATGCCGGCCTTGCCACGCGCGCGGCGGCCTTGTCGAAGTGCGACCTGCTCACGCGCATGGTCGGCGAATTTCCCGAACTGCAAGGCGTGATGGGCCGCTATTACGCCACGGCAAACGGCGAGAATGCCGATGTCGCGCAGGCACTCGACGAGTTCTACGCACCGCGTTTCGCCGGCGATGGCATCGCCCAAGGCAAGGTCGCGCAGGTGCTCGCCGTGGCCGAACGCATCGACACCCTCGCCGGTATTTTTGCGGTCGGCTTGAAGCCGAGCGGCAACAAGGATCCGTTCGCACTGCGCCGCGCCGCGTTGGGGCTGGCACGCACGCTGATCGAAGGCGGGCTCGCGCTCGATCTGAATGCGTTACTGATGGAAGCGCTGCAACTGCTGCCCGAGTCCGCGCTCGCCGCAGGGCTGCCCAAAGGCAAGGACGGCAAGTCGCCCGCACTCGATGCGGGTGCGCGACGCGACGCGCTCGCGACCGAACTGTACGACTTCGTGCTGGATCGCTTGCGCGGCTATTACGCCGATCAGGGCATATCTGGCGAAGCCTTCGAAGCCGTGCGCGCGCTGTCGCCCGCCGACCTGACCGACTTCGACCGTCGTCTGCGCGCCGTGGTCGAATTC
>JAFEFR010000060.1 GCA_018240485.1 Pseudomonadota bacterium | reverse complement strand
TCGCCTTCCATCAGCATGCGGTCGGAGAACGTGCCGGAATCGCCTTCATCGGCATTGCAAACGATGTATTTCTGCGCAGCCGCCGTGTCGCACACGGTCTGCCATTTGATCCCGGTCGGAAACGCCGCGCCGCCACGACCGCGCAGGCCGGAATCGGTCACCGCCTTGACGATGTCGGCGCCGCCCATCGCGAGCGCGTTGCGCAGGCCGCGATAGCCGTCGTGGGCAACATAGTCGTCCACGCTGAGCGAATCGGTGACGCCGACGCGCGCGAAGCACAGGCGCTGCTGGCCCTTGAACCAGTCCGTATCCTCGACATTGCCGATGCGCAACCCGTGCGCACCGCCATGCAGAAAATCCGCATCGAACAAACTCGCCACATCGGCAGCCGTGACCGGCCCGTAAGCGATGCGACCGAATGACGTGACGACTTCGACCAGCGGCTCCAGCCAAAACAGGCCGCGCGAACCGTTGCGCACCACTTCCAGCGCGATCCCGCGCTTCGCCGCTTCGCCCGCGAGCGTGCGCGCGACCGCATCGGCGCCCAGGGCCAACGCCGTCGCATCGCGCGGAACGAACACCTTCACGCTCACGGCACGGCCCTCGCCCGCGCCACCAGCGCGTCGAAATCCGCCGGCGTCACGCGCGCGTGCAGTTCCTCGTCGTCGACCAGCAGCGACGGCCCGCAGCCGCAATTACCAAGACAGTACACCGGCTCGAGCGTGATCGCGCCATCTGCCGTGGTCTCGTGGAATTCGATGCCGAGTGTGCGCTTGG
The DNA here is from genome assembly GCA_018240485.1 of Pseudomonadota bacterium. GTDB lineage: Bacteria > Pseudomonadota > Gammaproteobacteria > Xanthomonadales > Rhodanobacteraceae > Rudaea. Next base: position 1,176 of record JAFEFR010000060.1, on the reverse strand, counting down.
CATGCGCTTCGAGAGAACGCGCGCCGAGCGCCTGGCAGGCTTCGGCTCGGCAAAGGCGTACGATCTGGCGACCCGGAGGCGCGCTACGAAAATGCGGATAGAACGTGATCACGCCATAGACCTCGGCGCGGGTCAGGTTCAATTCGTGCGCGATCAACGACAACGATTGCGACGGCACGTAGCCGAGCGCGTCCTGTACGGCGTGCAGGATCGGCAACAGCGCGCCGGGCCGATCGCGACAGGCATCGATCCCGGCCAATACCGCAGCGCGCTCGGCCATCGCCAAGCCGGCGCCGGGGCGCTGCTCCGCGCCCGCGCCGGTTGACGAACCGGCTCGTCCGGGTTTTCTGGTTGCGCGCTGATCTTCCACAAATCGCCTCGTGTCCTGGCGGTCGCGACCGTCGTGTCGCGACTATAGCGCAGCGTCCCGCGCACGGCACGAGCGCGGACGCTGCGCCGAATCCGATACAGGCCGCGCCACTTCCGGCATTGCATCTGCCGGCGTGGATCGTTCAGACTGCCGACTTCGATCCGCTTGGGGAAATTCGGCGTGCGCCTTGGCGATTGCCACAATTTTCACGATTTCCGCCGCATGGCGCAGCGCCGCCTGCCCGGGCCGATTTTCAATTACATCGACGGCGCGGCCGACGACGAGGTGACGTACCGGCGCAACACCGCGAGTTTCGAGCGCTGCGACCTCGTGCCCAACGTGCTGCGCGGCGTGGCGAACGTCGATCTCTCGGTGGCGGTCATGGGCCAGAAGCTGGCGCTGCCGGTGTACTGCTCACCGACCGCGCTGCAACGCCTTTTCCACTATCAGGGCGAGCGCGCCGTGGCCGCGGCCGCGGGCCGGTTCGGCACCTTGTTCGGCGTGTCCTCGCTCGGCACCACCAGCCTGGAAGAAGCGCGCCGGATCGGCGCCGGTGCACCGCAGTGCTACCAGTTCTATTTCCACAAGGACCGCGGTCTCAATCGCGCCATGCTCGATCGCGCCAAGGCAGCCGGTGTCGAAGTCATGCTGCTGACCGTGGATTGCAGCACCGGCGGCAACCGCGAGCGCGACAAGCGCACGGGATTTTCCATCCCGTTCCGCCTCACCCTCGGCGGCATGCTGCAATTCGCGCTGAAGCCCGTTTGGGGCATCCGTTATTTGACTCACGAACGCTTCACACTGCC
>JAFEFR010000005.1 GCA_018240485.1 Pseudomonadota bacterium | reverse complement strand
ACGTAAAACGTGGTGACGCCACTGCTGCGCACCAAGGCGAGTTCGGTCCATTGCGTGGAAATCGGCGATACGCCCTGAAGGTAGACGCCGCCGTACAAAAATCCGTAATTCGTACCGAACTGATAAATGCCCCAGCCGCTCGTGGAACTGTTGCCGTTGTAGGCGATGGCGACGCTGGGCCTGCTCATGCCATCCGACTTGACCCACGCTTCGATGCCGAAATTGTCGGTCAACGTCGAGGCGACGCCGGAAATCAGATACTGACTGTTGCCACTGAATGCCATCGACATGGTGCTGCCGATGCCCGGCATCACGTCGGATGAGTACGTCGGCGTGCCGACTTTGTTGAGATTGGAGGTACCGACACTGTCGACCGTCGAGGCCGCACCCGCACCGCCGGCAACTGCGCCCGTATCGGCTTCGCCGAGATGCCATTGATTCAATACCGAGATCGTGGCGTGTGCGGGAATCGCAGCCACGGCCGCGCTCAAACCTGCCACCCGCATCCAACTGTTGCGCATGAGAATCCCCATCGTCGTGCCGGAATCGGCGCGGCATCATCCTGCGAGGCAACAACAAATGTCAATAACTACAATGACTTTCCGACTTTTCCGAAAATCGTCAACGTGGTGGTGGCAGGCTACTTTTTTACCGGTGCGGGCGTGGGTGCGGCGGCTCGCACCGCACCGAGCAAGGGGGCCGTGAAATACGGATGTTCGACCGGCCAGGGACGATCGGGCACCTGCTGTTTGTCGAATTGTTGCATCGTCGAGCGAAGCAGCGCCGCCGCCTCGGCGTTGCGCGCGCCGACGACCTCGAAGATCGCTTGCGCCTGATACTCCTGCGCTTCCTTGAATTTACCGTGCGCCGCAAGCGCAAGCGCCAAGGCCGCCGAGTTGCCCGCATCCGGTCGCGTCTTGTAGAGCGCACGCCCGTACTCGAGCGCGGTATCGCGCGATTTGGCATCCGCCTCGCGACAGGTGCTCGTTGCGCGCACATACACCTGGGCCAGATCGCCGTTGTCCTTGTATTTCGCCATGGCGGCGCCGAGGGTGGACACGGCCTCCGTACACTTGCCTTGGGCGAACAACGCGGCAACGAGGTGGGCGTAGGCGACGGCGTTATCCGGCTGCAGCGCAACCAGGCCGCGGTACTGTTCGGCGGCTTGCGCAAAACGCGTGCGCCGCATTTCGGCATTGCCGAGCAGCAGCCAGGCGTCGGGCTGCCTGGCATCGATTTTTTGCGCGCGACGATATTCGTCGTAAGCCCTGGCATCGTCGCCACGATGTTCCGCGACGATACCGCTGGCAAGATGCACGGGGGCGCTGTCGGGTTTCGCCTTGAGTGCCTGATCGACGTAACTTTGGGCCACGGCCTGATTACCGAGTGCGGCTTCGATTCGCGCCGAAAGCGCGAGCGCCTCGGCGTCGTCCGGCGTTTTCTTCAACACGACGGCGAGCGTGTCGCGCGCAGCTTGCATCCTCCCTTCTCGTGCGAAGGCTTGCGCTTCGGTGAGCGTGTCGCCGACGTCCTGCGGGGGGGCCAGCATGCCCGCGAGAAGGGGATCGGCCAGCGTGGGCGCGCCATCGCCGGCTTTGGCGCGCGCCTCGGCGGCCGCCTTGGCATTGTTCTGCCCAGCGTAAGCATCGCCGAGATAGGCATACAAACGGGTCGCCTGCGGATCGAGCTTGAGCGCCTTGTTCAAGGCGTTGACCGCATCGGCGTATTGCTTCTGCTTCAGCGCGAGTTGGCCCAGCATGGCGAACACAACCGGCTGATCGGCGTGGTCGCGTGCCGCTTCGTCGAGCACTTTGCGTGCGCCGGCAAGATCGCCGAGTGCGACCAGCGTGTCGGCAAGGCGGTAACGAATCGGCAGGTATACTTTGTCGCGATCGAGCGCGGCCTGAAAATCCGCCCGCGCCGCATCGTCGCGCTTGAGCTTGCGCGCGAGCACCCCGCCAAGGTAATACCAGCGGGCATCGTCCGGGTCGATCTGGGTGGCATCGTGGAACGCCACCGCGGCCGCCTCATCGAATCCATGTCGCGCATAGAGCGCGCCGATGTCGGCGTAAGCCTGGGCCAGCGGCGGGCCGACGAGATCGACTTTGGCCTTGTCGATCACGGCGCGTTCATCGGCCATTTTCTTGGCCACGGCCGGCGCCAGTTTCGCGGTGTCGGGCGCCGGCACCGGTTGCAACGCGCCTGCGGCATGGGCCACCAGCGCGACGCAGGCAAGGCCAAGAGCGGCAAAAATTCGTTTCGTCGTGCGCATGAAAATGTCCGTACGCCGCCCGGATGGCGGGCTGCGTAGTTTATCAGCGCCGGAGTTTGCTACTCTGGCCGCAGGGTGAACGGCAATCCTCGCCTGCCGTCGCAAGGCGATACGTTGACGCATCAACGAATTCGAGTGTCGTTCGCCGGTGCCGGATTTCAAGAACTTGAGGAATATCGATGTCCGATCGCAGTCAATTCAGTCTGCTGGGCCAACGCCGCTTCCTGCCGTTCTTCCTGACCCAAGGACTCGGCGCATTCAACGACAACGTGTTTCGCAACGCCACGGTGTTGCTGATCGGTTTCGAGATGGGATTGAGCGCCGAGCAGATCACGAATTACTCGAACTTCGCCCCGGCCTTGTTCATTCTGCCCTTTTTCTTGTTTTCCGCCTCCGCCGGGCAGATCGCGGAAAAATTCGAAAAAACCCGCGTGATCCGTTTCGTGAAGCTGTTCGAGATCGCCGCCATGGCGATCGCCGCCTACGGCTTCCTCACCCACAGCGCCGTCGTCCTGCTCGGCGTGTTGTTCCTGATGGGGCTGCATTCGACCCTGTTCGGGCCGATCAAGTATGCGATTTTGCCGCAGGCGCTGCGCGAGGACGAACTGGTCGGCGGCAACGGCCTGGTCGAGATGGGCACCTCGCTTGCGATCCTGCTCGGCATGATGCTCGGCGGCACACTCATCGCCGCCGCCGGGCCCATCGGGCCGCTGCTCGCCGCCCTCGCCGTACTCGCGATCGCGGCGGCAGGCTATCTCGTCAGCCGCGCGATTCCACCGGCGCCGGCCGCCGCGCCCGAGTTGCGCTTCAACTGGAATTTTCTCGGCGAAACCTGGCGCGCGATCGGCTTCGTCGCGCAGGATCGCACGGTGTTCCATGCCGTTCTTGGCATTTCCTGGTTCTGGTTTTTCGGCATCGTTTTCACCGCGCAACTGCCGAACTACACGAAAATTTTTCTCGGCGGCAGCGACGGCGTATACATTCTCGCGCTGGGGTTGTTTTCCATCGGCACCGGCATCGGCTCGCTGCTCTGCGAGCGCTTGTCGGGACACAAGGTGGAAATCGGTCTCGTGCCATTCGGCTCGATCGGCTTGACCGTGTTCGGCATCGACCTGTATTTCGCCCGCCCGCAACCGACAATGCTGACCGACCTGCCGCCGTTGGCTTTCCTCGTCGCGCCGGGCAACTGGCGCATTGCGCTGGATTTGGCCGTCATCGGCGTATTCGCGGGCTTCTACATCGTGCCGCTGTTCGCGCTCGTGCAGAGCCGCGCCGAACGCAGCCACCTCTCTCGCATCATCGCCGGCAACAACATTCTCAACGCCTTGTTCATGGTCGTCGCCTCGATTTTTGCCGCACTGCTGCTCAACGCCGCGCATCTTTCGATCCCGCAACTGTTCCTCGTCGCGGCGTTGTTGAATGCCGTCGTCGCGGTATACATCTACACGCTCGTGCCGGAATTCCTGTTGCGTTTCGTCGATTGGATTCTGATCAACACGCTGTACCGCATTCGCGTGTCGGGGTTGGACAACGTCCCGCAAGAAGGTCCGGCGCTGCTCGTGTGCAACCACGTCAGTTTCATGGATCCGTTGATTCTGCTCGGCAGCATCCGTCGACCGGTACGTTTCGTGATGTATTACAAAATCTTCGACACGCCACTCAAGCCGCTGTTCCGTGCCGCCAAGGCGATTCCGATCGCGGGCGCCAAAGAAAACCCTGCGCTGTTGCAGCGCGCGTTCGAGGAAGTCGACAAGGAGCTGGCCGACGGCAACCTCGTCTGCATTTTCCCTGAGGGCGGCATCACCCGCGATGGCGCGATTGCTCCCTTCCGCCCTGGCGTGGAACGGATTCTCGCCGCACGCCCGGTGCCGGTCGTGCCGATGGCGCTGCGCGGTCTGTGGGGCAGCCTCTTCAGCCGCAAGGATTCTTGGCTCAATCGCGCGCGATTGCCGCGGCGTTTCCGCGCGAAGATCGAGCTTGCCATTGGCCAAGTCGTGCCGGCGGAACAGGCGACCGCAACGCGGCTCGAAACGGCGGTGCGCGCGTTACGCGGCGATTTCGCTTGATCAGGCCTGACCGATCGTGCCGGCAATGACGATCACTGCGATCAGCGCGAGCCAGACGACGAGCACGCGACGAATCAGGGTCATCGCATCGTCGAGTTCGACGAGAGGATCGGAGGTATCGATCGCGTGGCCATCGCCGGCTTCAACATCGGCGTCGACGCTGGCGCGTGCGATCGCACCGAGAAACCCCGAGTCCAGACAGAAATAACCTTGGCGGTGGGCGGTGTGATATTCCCGCCAGGTTTTGAGCACGGCGTCGAAGTCCGAGGCAAGCGCGAGCGCGAACGCGATCAAATGTGCGGGAAGCCAGTCGAGCAGGCGCGCGAATTTCGCCGCCAGAACGTGCTGTGCGGCGGGCAAGGCTTGCGCATGGGCCGGCGTGTACGCAAGCAACTGCGCCAGACGATAGAGGAGCGCGCCAACCGGCCCCGCCACGGCGAACCAGAAAATCACGCCGAACACGCGGCGCAACCCCGCGGTGAAGGCAGCCTCGACGACGGCGTTGGCCTCGAACCGCAGCGGCGCGCTCGCCTCCTCGGGGCGCAACGCCTGCAAGGCATCGAGACGCCGACTGCTGTCCGGCGCCTTGTCGACCGCCTCCACGTCGCGTTCGAGATCGCGCGGGCCCAGACAATAAAACAACATCGCGACGGCGAAAATCAGGCTCGGCAAGCCAAAACCCCTGTCGCGCACCACAAGCTGCACGGCAAGACAGGCGAGCGCCGGCACACCGATCGCGATCACCAGCCCCAGCACGGCATTGCCCTGCGCGGCGCTCTGTCCTTGCCAAGCCCGCAACCAGGAAAAGCGACGCAGACGCTGCAATTCCGGCGCGAAATGCGCGGCGAGCAAGACGATTACGATCGCAATGAAAACGATGGCCATGAAAGCTCCCCTCCGTGCGCCCCGCGAACGCGGGAATTGTAGCAGCGCGGACTATCCGCGCACGGGCCGGTGCAGCGGGTCGGCCTGTGTCATCGCATCGAGTTCAAGGCCCGCCGTTTGGCGCAGCCAGTGCTCGATGAGGCGATACGACACGGATAACGGCGAGGGCATCGACAAGTGTCCCGAAGCAAGGTCGTCGACGATCTGCGCCGCCGTGAACCAGCGCGCATCCTCCAGTTCGACGCCGATCCGGATCGTCGGATCGTCCGCCCGCGCGATGAAGCCGAGCATGATCGACGACGGAAATGGCCATGGCTGCGAAGAATGATAATCGCAATCGACGACGTGCACGCCGGCCTCTTCGCGAACCTCGCGGCGAACCGCCGCTTCAAGCGTTTCGCCCGGCTCGACGAAACCGGCCAAGGCCGAGTAACGCCCCGCCGGCCATGACGCCTGACGACCAAGCAGGCACCGGTCGGCCTGCGTCACGACGACGATCATCGCCGGATCGGTGCGCGGAAAGTGTTCGATGGCGCACGCCGAACTCGTGCACACCGCGCGGTGTCCGGCGCTCTCCAGTCGCACGGGCGAACCGCATGCACAGCAATAGCGCGTGCGCTGCTGCCACAGGGCGATCGCGCGCGCGTAGGCGAACAGCCCGGCAGAGTCGGCATCGAGCGCCATGCCCACCGCACGCAAATCGCGGAAAGCTGCGTCGCCCAGCGTCGCGATCTGCGTACAGACGGCATCGTTGGCGTGCCAGACGAACCAGTCGCGATT
>JAFEFR010000059.1 GCA_018240485.1 Pseudomonadota bacterium | reverse complement strand
CGCAACACTTCGTCCACATGCTCGCGACACAAGCGGAAGGTTTCCTCACCGACCAGCTTGACCGCAGTGCCATCGGAAAACAAACCGACTTCGCTCAATTCGACGCGTCGGCCCTGGGCGAGCGAGCGCGCCATCGCGTCGGAGTCTTCGGTCTGCACGCCGATCACCTTGATCTGTGGGCGCACGGCTTTGACGTACGCGGCGACACCCGCGATGAGTCCGCCGCCGCCGACCGGCACGAAGATCGCGTGGATCGGCCCCTGGTGCTGACGCAGGATTTCCATCGCGACCGTGCCTTGCCCGGCGATCACGTCGGCATCGTCGAACGGATGCACCAGGGTCAGTCCACGTTCGTTGCCGAGCTTCACCGCGGCGGCATAGGCGTCGCTGTACGACTCGCCCGTGAGCACGATCTCGACCGCATCGCCGCCGTGCGCGCGCACCGCATCGATCTTCACCTGCGGCGTCGTCACCGGCATCACGATCACCGCGCGCGTGCCGAGTCTTTTTGCGGCCAACGCAACCCCTTGCGCGTGATTGCCGGCCGAGGCGGCGAACACGCCGCGCGCGCGCGCCGCGGGCGTCAGTTGCGCCATCTTGTTGTAGGCGCCGCGCAGCTTGAACGAGAACACCGGCTGGTTGTCTTCGCGCTTGAGATACACGCGATTGCCGAGGCGGGCGGACAGGTTCGGGGCGAAGTCGAGTTCGGTTTCACGCGCCACGTCGTAGACGCGGGCGGTGAGGATGCGGCGCAGGTAGTCGTGAACGGAGGTCATCGTCGCGAGCGTACCATCGCGACCGCGAAAACTCAGCACGGGCCAAGCCGGAAAAGGAAATCCTGTTCGTTCGCCGGATTCGACCTGACCCGGCGGTTGACCTATTCGGCGGGGCGTAACACGATGAAGCCGGCCGCGTCTCAGCGACGCGGACGTCCCGAATCTTCGTCACGCACATTCTTCAGGGGAAAGCCATGCCATTCACCCGTCGCCGTTTTCTTGCCGCCGGATTCGCGACCACGGCGGGAACCGCCTTGATCGCCAAGCCTTTCGCCGCGCGTGCGGATACGGCCTCGGCTTCGGCGCAATCCTTTCCCGCGATCGAAAAATTGCCGAAGTTGTCCGGGCAGGCGCGGCCGTTCACCAATGTGGAACGCTTGGCGCGCATCGAGCGCGCAAGGCGATTGATGGCAGCGAACAAGATCGACGCCATTCTCATCGCCGGCGGTACGTCGGCGCTCTACTTCGCCGATTTGCGCATGGGCGGCAGCGAGCGCCTGTGGGCGCTGGTGATCCCGGCGAAAGCCAAGCCGTTCGTGGTGACGCCGGCATTCGAGGAAGGCCGCGCACGCGAAGCGCTGGATGCGGGGCCGTTCGGCAAGGGCGCCGAAGTGCTGACCTGGCAGGAGGACGAAAGCCCGTTCGCACTGGTCGGCAAGGGCCTGCGCGATCGCGGGCTGGCCACGGGCACGCTCGGCATCGATGACAACACGAAGTTCGTTTTCGCCGACTCGATCCGCGCGGCGAACCCGTACCTGACCCTGGTCAGCGCCACGCCGGTCACCGCCGGCTGCCGCATGATCAAGGACGCGCACGAGCTGGATTGCATGCGGCTCGCGTCCAGGGCCACGCTGATGGTCTATCGCGCGGTGGCGCAGTCCGTGCGGGCGGGCATGACGAATGCGGACGTGGAAAACCTGGTGCAACTCGGCTACGCGCGGGTCGGTTTTCCCGGCGAAGCCTCGCTCAACATCGACGAGTTCACCGCGCTGCCGCATGGCTCGGCCAAACCGCAGACGCTGCGCGAGGGTTCGATCCTGATGCTCGACGACGGTTGCACGGTGCAAGGCTACCAGTCCGATATCACGCGCACGTTCGTGCTCGGCAAACCGACCGACAAAATGAAAAAAGTCTTCGACATCGTCAAGGCAGCGCAGACGGCGGCCTTGAAGACCGCGCGGCCCGGCATCGTCGCGGGCGACGTGGACGCCGCGGCGCGCAAGGTGATCGTGGACGCGGGCTACGGGCCGGGATTCACCTACTTCACCCATCGTCTCGGTCACGGCATCGGCATGGACGGTCACGAATGGCCGTACTT
>JAFEFR010000058.1 GCA_018240485.1 Pseudomonadota bacterium | reverse complement strand
CGCGCCTTCGTCGGTCGCGACATTCTCGAGCGCGACGGCCTGCGCACCGCTTTCGTCGGCGTGATTCTGCAAAAGGAAAACGGCAAGGCCGGTGGCGTGTTGCGCGCGCATCAGAAAGTGCTGACGGCGCACGGCGAGGGCGAAATCACCAGCGGCACGTTTTCGCCGACGATGCAGGAATCCATCGCCTTCGCGCGCGTGCCGGCAGGCGTTGTGCCGGGCGACACGGTGCATGTGGCGATTCGCGACAAGCAGCTCGTCGCGCGCGTGGTGAAGCTGCCTTTCGTGCGCAACGGCAAAGTGCTGGTCTGACGCGCTGGCGCGATGTGTTGCGCCCTTCTCTTACTTTGCGTCGCGATGTACGTGCGACGCCACGAAAACAACCCAGAAATCAGGATCCTTCGATGACCGCCACATCCCTTTCTCTTGCTGCACTCGAAACACATGATGCGTTTGCCGAGCGACACATCGGCCCGGACGCGACCAGTCAGCAGAAGATGCTCGATGCGCTCGGCTTCGCCACCCGCGCCGCATTGATCGATGCCGTGATTCCTCCCTCCATCCGGCGCACGGAAGGGTTGCCGCTCGGCCCGTTCGCGCAGCCGAAAAGCGAGGCGGAGGCGCTGGCCGCACTGCGCGCATTGGCCGACAAAAACCAGGTGTTCCGTTCGTACATCGGCCAGGGCTATCACGGCACGCATACGCCGACGGTCGTGCTGCGCAATGTGCTCGAAAACCCGGCGTGGTACACCGCGTATACGCCGTACCAGCCCGAAATTTCGCAAGGCCGCCTCGAAGCCTTGCTGAATTTCCAGCAGATGATCGTCGACCTTACCGGCCTTGCGATCTCGAATGCCTCGCTGCTCGATGAGGCGACCGCCGCTGCCGAAGCGATGACGTTGTTGCAACGCGTTGGCAAGTCGAAGTCGAACGTGTTCTACGTCGCCGACGATGTGCTGCCGCAGACGATCGAAGTCGTGCGCACGCGGGCGCAGCCGATCGGCATCGAAGTGAAGGTCGGTGCGGCCGCCGAGGCGGCGAGCGCGAACGCTTTTGGCGTGCTGTTGCAATACCCCGGCGTGGAAGGCGATGTGCGCGACTATCGCGCGCTCGCTGCGGCGATTCATGCGGCGGGCGGCCATGTCGTCGTCGCCACCGATCTGCTCGCGCTCACCGTGTTGACGCCGCCGGGCGAGTGGGGTGCCGACGTCGCCGTCGGCAACTCGCAGCGCTTCGGCGTGCCGATGGGCTTCGGCGGCCCGCACGCCGCGTTCATGGCAGTGCGTGACGAATTCAAGCGCCAGATGCCGGGGCGCCTCGTCGGCGTCACCGTGGATGCGCAAGGCAAGCCCGCCCTGCGGCTTGCGTTGCAAACACGCGAACAGCACATCCGCCGCGAGAAGGCGACCTCGAACGTGTGCACCGCGCAGGCGTTGCTCGCGATCATGGCAAGCATGTACGCGGTTTATCACGGCCCACGCGGATTGAAAACGATCGCGTTGCGCGTGAACCGCATGGCCGCGCTGCTGGCGAGCGGAATCAAGCAGCTCGGCTTTGCGCCGATCAACGACACGTTCTTCGACACGCTGACCGTCGATGCTGGCGCGCGCACCGTGCAGCTTCACGAATTTGCCAAGGCGAAGCGTATCAATCTGCGCCGCGCGGGCGAGTCGCGCGTGGGCATCTCGGTCGATGAAACGACGACGCGCGCCGACCTTGCCGATCTGCTCGCCATCTTCGCGCAAGCGTCGGGCCGCGCCGCGCCCACGGTCGAGGCGCTCGACGCAGCCCTCGGCGGCGACGCTGTGCTGCCCGCAGGCCTTGCGCGCACCAGCGCCTATCTTTCGCACGCGGTGTTCAACCGCCATCATTCGGAAACCGAAATGTTGCGTTACCTGCGCAGCCTCGCCGACAAGGATCTCGCGCTCGACCGCTCGATGATTCCGCTTGGTTCGTGCACCATGAAGCTCAACGCGACCTCGGAAATGCTGCCGGTCACCTGGCCCGAATTCGGCGGCATCCATCCGTTCGCACCGGACGAGCAGACCGTCGGCTATCGCGAAATGATCGACCAGCTCGAAGCGATGCTCGTCGCCGCGACCGGCTATGCGGCGGTGTCGTTGCAACCCAATGCCGGTTCGCAGGGCGAATACGCGGGCCTGCTGATTATCCACGCGTATCACCAGTCGCGTGGCGAGGGCCATCGCGACGTGTGCCTGATTCCGGCGTCCGCGCACGGCACCAACCCGGCCTCGGCACAAATGGCGGGCATGAAGGTCGTGGTCGTCGCCTGCGATGCGCAGGGCAACATCGATCTCGGCGACTTGAAGGCGAAGGCCGCACAGCACGCGCAGAATCTCGCCGCGATCATGATCACCTATCCGTCCACGCACGGCGTGTTCGAGCAGAACGTGCGCGAGGTGTGCGAGGTCGTGCACGCGCACGGTGGTCAGGTGTACGTCGATGGCGCGAACATGAACGCGATGGTCGGCCTCGCCGCACCCGGTCAATTCGGTGGCGATGTGTCGCATCTGAATTTGCACAAGACTTTCTGCATTCCGCACGGCGGCGGCGGCCCCGGTATCGGCCCGGTCGCGGTCGGCGCGCATCTGGCCAGGTTTCTGCCGAACCAGCGTTCGACCGGCTACGCGCGTGGCGCGCAGGGCATCGGTGCGGTCTCGGCGGCGCCGTACGGTTCGGCCTCGATCCTGCCGATTTCGTGGATGTACATCGCGATGATGGGCGCGAAAAGCCTCACTGCGGCGACCGAAGTGGCGATTCTCAACGCGAACTACATCGCGAAGAAACTCTCGCCGCATTATCCGGTGCTGTATTCCGGTCCCGGCGGACTGGTCGCGCACGAATGCATTCTCGACCTGCGTGCGATCAAGGACGCCAGCGGCATCAGCGTCGACGATGTCGCCAAGCGGCTGATGGATTACGGCTTCCATGCGCCGACGATGAGTTTCCCGGTGCCGGGCACGCTGATGGTCGAGCCGACCGAATCCGAATCGCAGGAAGAACTCGACCGCTTCATCGATGCAATGATCGCGATCCGCGAGGAAATCCGCGCGGTCGAAGAAGGCCGCGCCGACCGCGAAGACAATGTTCTGCGTCACGCGCCGCACACCGCCGCCGCGGTGACGGCGAACGCGTGGCCGCATGCGTACTCGCGCGAGCAGGCAGCGTACCCGGTCGCTTCGCTCGGCACGAACAAATATTGGCCGCCCGTGGGGCGCGCGGACAACGCGTACGGCGATCGCAACCTGTTTTGTTCCTGCGTGCCGATGGCCGAGTACGCCTGATCACGCATACGCGCGCGAGGTCGTCTCGTGCGCAGCGTCAGCGCGATGTCAGAGTGAAACGATGGTGGCGCTGCTCGTGATCGAGCAGCCAGCGCTTGACCGGCAGGCCGCCGCCGAAGCCGGTCAAGTCGCCGGCTTTGTTGCCGCGCGCCGCACCGATGACGCGATGACAGGGAACGATGATCGGCAGCGGATTGCGCCCATTCGCGGCGCCGACCGCGCGCGTGGCGTGAGCGTCGCCCAACTCGCGCGCGATGTCGCCGTAGGTGGTCGTTGCGCCGAAGGGGATGCGCAGCAGGGCAAGCCACACCCGTTGTTGGAATTCGGTGCCCTGCGGCGCCAGCGGCAGGTCGAACGCGGTGAGCGTACCGGCGAAATACGCTTTCAGTTGCGCGCGCGCTTCGTGCAGCGCGCCTGCGCCGCGTTCCCAATTCTCGCCGATCGGCGTCGGATATTTTCCGTTCTCGAAATCGACATGGCGCAAGCCCTGGCCATCGATCGCGAGCAGGAGGCGGCCGATCGGAGTGAGCAAATAGTCGTAATACACCGTCGACATGGTCGGCAATGTACCACCGCTCACGCCGCGGTTTTGATTCCGCGCGCACGCCGCGTACGCACCGCCTGCGCGAGGCGGTCGAGCGTGCGCACGGTCGTTTCCCAGTCGATGCATGCATCGGTGATGCTTTGTCCGTAGGTCAACGGCTGGCCTTCGAGGATGTCCTGGCGGCCGCGGAGCAGATGGCTTTCGATCATCGCGCCGAGGATGCGTGTCTCGCCCGCTTCGATTTGGCGCGCAATGTCGTCGATCACCGCCGGCTGGTTTTCCGGGTTCTTCGACGAATTGGCGTGGCTCGCATCGATCATCACACGCGCGCGCAGGCCGGCTTTGGCGATCACGCCGCACGCCGTCTCCACGCTGGCCGCGTCGTAGTTCGGCGTCTTGCCACCGCGCAGAATGACGTGGCAATCGCGATTGCCGCGCGTGGTCGCGATCGCGGTGTGCCCATGCTTGGTCACGGCCATGAAATGATGCGGGCTGGCCGCCGACAGCACCGCATCGACCGCGATCTTCACGTTGCCGTCGGTGCCGTTCTTGAAACCGATCGGGCAGGACAATCCCGAAGCAAGCTCGCGATGCACCTGGCTTTCGGTCGTGCGTGCGCCGATCGCGCCCCAGGCGACGAGATCCGCGATGTACTGCGGAGTGATCATGTCGAGGAATTCGCATCCGGTCGGAAGCCCGAGTGCCGTGATGTCGCGCAGCAGGCTGCGTGCGAGGCGCAGGCCCTTGTCGATGCGAAAACTGCCATCCAGATCGGGGTCGTTGATCAAACCTTTCCAGCCCACGGTCGTGCGCGGTTTCTCGAAATACACGCGCATGACGATTTCCAGCTCGCCGGCGTGACGGCGGCGCTCCGCGACCAGTCGTTGCGCGTATTCCAGTGCGGCGTGCGGGTCGTGAATCGAACACGGCCCGACGACAACCACGAGGCGGTCCGCGCCGCCAAGAATGGCGTGAATGGCGGCGCGCGAATCGGTGACGGTGTATTTGCTGCGTGCATCCAGCGGGAACTCGCCGATCACCTGCGCGGGTGTGGAAAGTTCCTTCAGTTCGGCGATGCGCAGATCGTCGGTAGCGTGTGCGGTCATGGTGGCGGGCCTCATTGATCGAAAAACGAAAGTGGGGGTTTGGGTTGGGACGAGGGCGAATGCGACGCATAAAAAAACCGCCGGGCGGGCCGGCGGTTTTCGAGGGTTGTTTCGTTTGCGTGATCGTCAGATCGATCGCGCCCCTTCCTCCGCCAGCGGCTTGGGAATGTCGTACCAAAAATAAAAGTACTGGCGGGTGGAGGTCATGGCGATACAGATATCACATCGAACGTGGCGCGACAAGCGGCGTATCGATAGCGGCGACGCAGTCACCCCAGTTCGATGCCGGCGAGCCGCTTCAGCGCTTCGGCGTATTTCGCGGCCGTGCCGTCGATGACCGACTGCGGGAGCGTCGGCCCCGGCGCGGTTTTGTTCCAGTCGAGCGTTTCCAGATAATCGCGCACGAACTGTTTGTCGTAGCTCGGCGGGCTGATGCCGATGCGGTATTCGTCGGCGGGCCAGAAGCGTGAGGAATCCGGCGTCAGCATCTCGTCCATGACGTAGAGCCTGCCGGCCTCGTCGGTGCCGAATTCGAACTTGGTGTCGGCGATGAGGATGCCGCGCGTCGCGGCGTACTCCGCCGCGAAAGCATAAATCTTCAACGTCGCCGCGCGCACCTGTTCGGCGAGGTCGGCGCCGATGGCGGCCACGACCCGGTCGAAGTCGATGTTTTCGTCGTGGTCGCCGATGGCGGCTTTGGTCGAGGGCGTGAAGATCGGTGCGGGCAACTTCTCCGCCTGACGCAGGTTGGCAGGCAAACGGATACCGCAGAGCGAGCCGGTCGCCTGGTAGTCCTTCCAGCCCGAGCCGATCAGGTAGCCGCGTGCGATCGCTTCGACCGGCACGGGTTTGAGGCGTTGGGTGACGACGCTGCGCCGGGTATACAAATGCGCATCCACGCCGAGCGGCAGGACGTCGGAGACGTTTTTGCCGGTCAGGTGGTTCGGCACCAGATGCACAGTCTTTGCGAACCAGAAATTCGACATCTGGCAGAGCATCTCGCCTTTGCCGGGGATCGGGTCGGGCAGGATCACATCGAAGGCCGACAGGCGATCGCTGGCGACGATCAGCAATTCCTGCGCGGACAGGGCATAGACGTCGCGTACCTTGCCGCGGTGGATCAAGTCGAGGCCGGGCAGGTGGGATTGCAAAAGCGTGGTGGGCACGGCGACCTCGGTGAAAAGCGAAGGCGCGCATTGTAGGGCGGGCGGCGTTGTCGGGACAGGGCCGGCAGCGAGGCGCGGTTCAGGCTTGCTGGCGGTGTTCGGCTAGAATCCGCGCTCCACATGGTTTCGCGGCGAGCGATGAAATCCTCATTTTTTGTTTCCTCGCCGACCGGCGCAGGCGCCGATCGAGCGGGGCGCGCATGAATTTCTGGGGCAAACTGATTGGCTTCACGATCGGCGTCGGCGTGTTCCACAATCCGGCCGCGATTCTCGTCTGCGTCCTGCTCGGGCATATTTTCGATCGCAGCGTGAGCGCTTCTGCAGGCGCGATCGAATCGGCGCCGTTGTCCTTCGTTGCGCCGCTGTTCGGCCTCGCCGGGGCCATCGCGAAGTCGGACGGGCGCGTGTCCGAAGCCGAGATCGCCGCAACCGAAAGCTTGATGGTGCGGCTGCAGCTTTCTGCCGAACTGCGCAACGCCGCCATCGGCCAGTTCTCGGCGGGCAAGCAACCGGACTATTCGACCACGAATGCCATCGTGCAATTGCGCGCATGGACGCATGGACATCGCGACCGGGCCTTCATCCTCATCGATCTGCTGCTCGATATCGTCTGCGCAGACGGCCCGCTCGCACCGGCCAAGCTCGCCATCGTGCGCAAACTGTGCGCCGCACTCGGCGTCGACGAACGCCAATTGATCGGCATCGCGGTGATGAAGGGCTATGCCTATGTCGCGCCCGACAACTGGGAGGAATACGTCCATGCGCAGCGCGGCGAACGCACGCGCGGGCCGGCGGCGCAGGCCGCTCGCGGCAAGGATCCGTACGCCGTGCTCGGCGTCGCGCGCGCGGCCAGCGATGCCGAAGTCAAACGCGCGTATCGCAAGCTGATGAGTCAGCATCATCCCGACAAGCTCGGCAACGTGCCGGACGAACTGAAGCGTCGCGCCGAAGAGCGCTCGCGCGATATCAATGCGGCCTACGAGCAAATTCACCGTGAGCGCGGCATGAAGTAGTTGCCATCCGCACGCGGCAAGGCGGGATTCGCCACCGCCGTCGCGCTATGCTTTTCCCCAAGCCATTGCGAATCCCGAAACCATGAAACAGTCACCCGTCATCGCCCCTTCGATTTTGTCCGCCAATTTCGCCAGGCTCGGCGAGGAAGTCGAGCGCGTACTCGCCGCCGGCGCGCAGTGGGTGCATTTCGATGTCATGGACAATCACTACGTGCCGAACCTGACCATCGGCCCGCTGGTCTGCGAGGCGCTGCGCAAGCATGGCGTCGCCGCGCCGATCGACGTGCATCTGATGGTCAAACCGGTCGATCGCATCGTGCCGGATTTCGCCAAAGCGGGCGCGACCCACATCAGCTTCCATCCCGAGGCGAGCGAGCACATCGACCGCACCATCCAATTGATCCACGACTGCGGCTGCACGGCGGGCCTCGTGTTCAATCCCGCCACGCCGTTGACCTACCTCGACTATGTGCTGGACAAGATCGATCTGATTCTGCTCATGAGCGTCAACCCCGGTTTCGGCGGGCAGAATTTCATCCCGTCCACGCTCGGCAAGCTGCGCGAGGTGCGTGAGCGCATCGATGCCAGCGGGCGTGCGATCCGGCTCGAAGTCGATGGCGGCGTCAAGGTCGACAACATCGGCGAGATTGCCCGCGCTGGCGCGGACACGTTCGTTGCCGGCTCGGCGATTTTCGGTCACGCCGATTACCGCGAGATCGTGACGAAAATGCTGGCGGCGGCACACTGACGCGGCGCGCAGGATTTCGCGTTGCGACGTCAGAATTGCAATGCGGCAAGCGCGCCGAGCACGAGCGCAAACAGGGCGAAGGCGACACGAAACGGTTCGACGAGGCTCAGATCGGCATTCGGATCGGGACGGTTGGCGTTCATCGGGTGCGATCCTCAAGGGTTGGGGCGACGTTGCGCAGCAGCGTGCCCCGAGCCCATGCGCGGGCGCCGCCGCATTTGCGGCAAGCGCAAGGCAAAATCTGGCGAGGCCATGACAAATGTGCCAGCGTCATTGCCGCACACCGGGCGGCTTGCGTAAGCTGCACGCATTTTTCGGGCAGGACGAAACATCATGGGCCGCAACATTGCCATCGTCGAAGACGAACCCGCGATTCGCGCCAACTATGTCGAGGCGCTCAATCGCTTCGGCTACGCCACGCAAGGTTACGCCTCGCGCCCCGACGCCAGCCGCGCGTTCGCACAGCGGCTGCCCGAGTTGGTGATCATCGACGTCGGTCTGGGTGAGGAGCCCGAGGGCGGTTTCGATCTGTGTCGTGAACTGCGTGCCCAATCCTCGACCTTGCCGATCCTGTTCCTGACCGCGCGCGATTCCGATTTCGACGTGATCTCGGGTCTGCGCCTCGGCGCCGACGACTATCTCACCAAGGATGTCAGCCTGCATCATCTCGCGGCCCGCATCAGCGCATTATTTCGCCGCATCGATGCGTTGAACCGGCCGGTGTCCAGGGAGACCATCGTCGAACACGGCCCGCTCAAGCTCGAAGCCGAGCGCATGCGCGTAACCTGGAATGGCACCGACGTACCGTTGACGGTGACGGAGTTCTGGATGATCCACACGTTGGTGCGTTTCCCCGGCCATGTGAAAAACCGCGACCAGCTCATGCGCGAGGCGCAAGTCGTCGTCGACGATGCAACGATCACCTCGCACATCAAGCGTATTCGCAAGAAGTTTCTTGCCATCGACGCAAGTTTCGATTCGATCGAGACGGTGCATGGCGCCGGATATCGCTGGCGACCGTGACTCCATTCTTCCCTTCTCCCCTCGGGAGAAGGTGCCCCGAAGGGGCGGATGAGGGAAAACCGCCGCATGTCGTAGCGCCACTCCGGAACTGAAAATCCTCTCCCTCAACCGGCCCTACGCGCCACCTTCTCCCGTCGGGAGAAGGTAAGCTGCCTCGCATGTCCCTCCGATTCAAACTCCTTCTACTCGCGCTCTCCACGCTGGCGCTGCCGCTCGCGGGTTGGTTGATCGTGCGGCAGATGGAAGAGTTGTTGCGCCAGGGGCAGGAGCAAACCCTGATCGCATCGGCCAAGGCGCTGGCGCGCAGCCTCGCCGCGCTCAAGACCGTGCTGCCTGCGTCGGGGCAGGCGTTCTATGTGCATCCCTGCGCCGCCGGCATGCGCGTCGACGGTTACGCGGACGATTGGACGCCGTTGCTGCCCTATGCGCAGAATATCGGCCCCGCCGACGATGCGCAGAAAGCGCGCTTGCTGCTTTGCGTCGACAAGGATTTTCTGTACCTGCTCGCGCTCGTGCGCGACACGACGCGAACGCGCGCCGATGCGCTCGCCGACGACGCCTTGCGGCGCGATCACTTGACCTTGAGCCTCGCGCGCGACGACGACCTGCGGCGTTATCTGCTCGCCAGCGCGGCGCCCGGAGTTTTTTCTGCGCTCGTCCTTGATCGCGAAGAATCAAAAAACAGCCATCCATGGCCGCACTCTTCAGCAGAAGCGGACAACTCGCTGCCGGAGACGTTGAGCGGCGTTTGGCAGGAAAGCGCCGACGGCTATCGCGTCGAATTGCGCTTGCCGCGCGGACAGATGCCCGACGCGCTCACGCTCAACGAATTCGACGCGGACGCGCCGAACAACGCGCACAACGAATTACGGCCCGTCTTGGCACGATCGCCGGATCTGTCCGCCGACCTCGCCCAGTTCGCGCCCGAGGGCATGCGCGTGCGCGTGCTCAGCGCCGAGGGCTGGGTGATCGCCGAATCCGGGCGCCTTGCCGCCGCGCCGCTGGATACCGCTCCGGCGTTGCGACGCTGGTTCGAGAATCTGATCTATCGCAGTCTCATCGCGCCCGGCATGACGCGCGCACAGGATTTCGCGACCAATCTGCCGCGCCTGTCCTCGCCCGAAATCTGGCAAGCATTGTCGGGCGTGGCCGCCACCGCCTGGCATCCAGCGCCCGCCGCGAACGGTATCGGTCAAGGCGGCAGCGTCGTACTCGCCGCCGCCGTGCCGCTATACGAGGCTACATCGGCGACGCGCATCGGCACGACTCAGGCGATTGCGCGCGGCGAAGTGCGTGGCGCCTTGCTGCTCGAACAATCCGGCGATGCGTTGCCACTGCTGACCAACCGCGCCTTGCTGATTCTCATCGGCGCCAGCCTCGGCGCACTCGTGTTCGCCGGCGCCATGCTGTTCGCCTTCGCCGGCGTGCTCGGTTTGCGCATTCGCCGCTTGCGCGATGCCGTCGAACGCGCCAAACGGACGAGTGGAAAAATGGAGCGTGGCAGCGAGAGGCCGATTCCACAGCCGCTGATCGGCGCGGCAGACGAACTCGGCGATCTCGCCCGCAGTTTCGCGCACCTGCTCGACGAAACGGCGGCGTACACCGATTACCTGCGCACGCTCGCCGCCAAGCTGTCGCACGAATTGCAGACGCCGCTCGCGATCGTCAAATCCTCACTCGACAACCTCGACCAGCAGGCGGTATCCACCGACGCGCGCACGTATCTCTCTCGTGCGCGCAGTGGCGCCGAGCGCCTGGGCGCGATCGTGCGCGCAATGAGCGAAGCGAGCCGCATGGAGCGCGCCATCGACGGCGTCGATGCCGAGGAGTTCGATCTCGCGGCGGTCGTGCGCGGCTGCGCCGACGCCTATCGAGGGCTGCTTGCGCCGCGCCGCCTCGAAGCCGATCTGCCATCGACACCGATGCGCATGCACGGTGCGCCCGAACTGATCGCGCAGGCGCTCGACAAATTGATCGACAACGCGCGCAGCTTCACCCCCGACGAAGGCTGGATCCGCATCACGCTGCATGCACAGGGCGATGCCGCCATCGTTTGTGTGGCCAATCAAGGTCCGCCACTGCCGCCGACCATGGCCGACAAACTGTTCGATTCGCTGGTCAGCGTGCGCTCGGCTACGGCACAGAAAAATACACCACTCGTCGGCGCAGCGACCGAACTGCCGCATCTCGGCCTTGGCCTGTCGATCGTACGCCTGATCGCCGAGCTGCATCGCGGTCGCGCCTTTGCCGCCAACCTGCCCGATGGCAGCGGTGTCGAATTTTCCATCGAACTGCGTGGTATGTCGCGGCGGGCGCTGGCGGGTTGACGAAAGGCGCATTGATTTTTTGAAAAGGGGGGCAAAATCACTGCGATTTCGTGTTGGGCCATTCGATCGGGCAGGCGGAGCCTCGTCGACCGGGGTTGGGTTTTTGGGCTCCCGGATTGCACCGCCAGAACGGATGAGCGATTCGGATATTCCGGGCAAGATAACTATCCAGTACAACGGAAGCCAGTTTGGGAGTTCGAGTCGCGATTCCTCACACGCATTTACGGATTGGCGCAAAGCAACATTGCTTGCTATCTTCGGCAACCCTTTCGCCGTCGTGCCGTCGCACCGTGATTTCTCCCTCCGAATTCGCTGCTCTTGCCAGCCAAGGCTACAACCGCATCCCGCTCGTGCGCGAGGTGTTGAGCGATCTCGATACGCCGCTGTCGGTGTACCTGAAGCTCGCCGATGGGCCGTATGCGTATTTGTTCGAGTCGGTGGAGGGCGGTGCGCGTTGGGGGCGCTATTCGATCATCGGCCTGCCGGCGCGGCGCGTGATCCGCGTTTACGGCAAGCGACTGGTCGTGACCGAGGAAGGCGAAACCGTCGAGGAACGCTGCGTCGCCGATCCGCTTGCTGAAATCGCCGCGATCAAGGCGCAGTACCACGTGCCGCGGATCGAAGGGTTGCCGAAATTTTCTGGCGGCTTGGTCGGTTATTTTGGGTACGAGTGCGCAAGCTATATCGAACACCGAATCAAGGCGGATGCCAAGCCGAATCAGCTCGGCATGCCCGATATCTGCCTGATGCTGGCCGAAGAATTGGCCGTGTTCGACAACTTGAAGGGAAAGCTGTATTTGATCGTCAACGCCGATCCGGCCGAGCCGCGCGCCTACGCGCGTGCGCAGCGCCGGCTCGATGCGCTCGTGCATCGGCTGCGTTCGACCAGTGCGGCGTATCCCGATAGCGTCGATCCCAAGGCGATTGATGAATCGCATTTTGTGTCGAGTTTTCCGAAGATCGACTATCTCGCTGCGGTTGAGAAAGCCAAGGAATACGTCTATGCGGGCGACGTGTTCCAGGTCCAGCTCAGCCAGCGCTTGAGCGTGCCGTTCCGCTCGCGCCCGCTGGATGTGTATCGCGCGCTGCGTGCGTTGAATCCGTCGCCGTACATGTATTTCATCGATTTGGGGACGGAGCAGATCATCGGCTCGTCGCCGGAAATTCTCGTGCGCGCGCAAGGCGAACAGGTCGTGCTGCGCCCGATCGCCGGCACGCGCCGACGCGGGCACACGGCGGCGGAAGACGCGGCGATGGAAGCCGAATTGCTCGCCGATCCGAAGGAGCGCGCCGAGCATCTGATGTTGATCGATCTCGGGCGCAACGATGTCGGGCGCATCGCCGAAACCGGCACGGTGGAATTGACCGCAAACATGATCGTCGAGCGTTACTCGCACGTCATGCACATCGTTTCCGAAGTCGTCGGCAAACTGAAACCGGGGCTGAGTTTCATGGATGTGTTTCGCGCAACATTCCCCGCGGGCACGCTGACCGGCGCGCCGAAAGTGCGCGCGATGGAAGTGATCGCCGAACTCGAAACCGTCAAACGCGGCGTCTACGGCGGCGCGATCGGCTACTGGAACTGGCACGACGAGGCCGATCTGGCCATCGCGATTCGCACCGCCATCGTGCAAAACGGCCAGTTGCACGTACAGGCCGCAGGCGGTGTCGTCGCCGACTCGGTACCCGAGTTGGAGTGGAAGGAAACCATGAACAAGTGTCGCGCGCTGTTCCGCGCCGTCGCCGAGGCGGTGGGCGGGCTGTGAGGCGACGCGGTGCATCGCGTCGATTCCAGTATTTTTGCCAGCCGCCGACATTCGATAGAAATCGCTCGTGTCATCGAGCGATGCGATTCACACCTTCGTCCTTGCGGCGGAGTGTCGAAGTCAACTCCGCACAAGGGCGGGCAAAATCGATTTGCGCTATGGTGACGTCCTCATCGGCTTGGGGATAGTCCATGAACGCGTCCTGGTCTGCATCGCGGCGAACACTCCTTGGCGGCATCGCCGCGCTTCCGGTGTTGGGGTTGAGTCGTCCGTTGTTCGGCGCGGCAGCGGCGGAAGCGGCAACTTCGGCGGATGCAAAGGCCGCGCTCAACGTGATGGAATTCGAGGCGCTGGCGCGTGCGGCGCTTGCGGACAAGCCGGCGCACTTCGGCTATATCGCCACCGGCGCCGACGACGATCGCACCGTGGCCATCAACCACGATGCGTTCGCGCACTACGAAATCCGCTCGCACCGCTTTGTCGACGTGAGCCATGTCGACATGAGCGTGAAGGTGTTCGGCACGCACTGGCCGACGCCGGTGTATCTGTCGGCCGTGTCGAGCCAGCGTGCGTTTCATCCAGAGGGTGAAGTGGCCACGGCGCGGGCGGCGGCATCGCGATCCATGGAATTGATGCTGTCGAACGTGGCCTCGGCGTCCCAGGCCGAGGTCATCAAGGCACGCGGTGCGCCGGTCTGGCAGCAGTTGTATGCGACCAACGACTGGAAGGTGACCGAGGCGCTGGTCAAACGTGCCGAGCATCTCGGCTGTCCCGCCATCGCGCTGACCGTCGATACCATGCCGGGGCGCAACAACGAGACGCTGTTGCGCGCGATGAAAGCCGATCCGCGCGTGTGCACGGCCTGCCATATCGGCAATTCGCACGATCCGCTGCGCAAGGCGCCGGCCTACGCCGGACTCGATCTTTCCCGCGTCACCGAGTTTTCTCCGCTGGACATCAGTTGGGCGTTTCTCGACAAACTGCGCAAGCTGGTGACGGTCAAGTTGATCGTCAAAGGCATCGTTACCGGCGAGGATGCCGCGCTGGCGTGTGAGCATGGCGTCGACGGCATCGTCGTGTCGAATCACGGCGGACGCAACGAGGAAACCCTGCGCGCGACGATCGACTGCCTGCCCGAAGTCGTGGCCGCAGTGAAAGGTCGCGTTCCGGTGTTCATCGATGGCGGTATCCGCCGCGGTACCGACGTGTTCAAGGCGCTGGCACTTGGCGCGACCGGCGTCGGCATCGGGCGCCCGCAGGTGTGGGGGCTGGCCGCATTCGGTCAAGCAGGGGTCGAATCGGTGCTCGATATCTACACACGCGAACTGAAGCAGATCATGCGCCAGGCCGGCACGCCCGACATCCGTGCGATCGATGCGAGCCGCGTGGTGCGCAAAGCCTACGTTTGAACCAGCTCCCACTCGATTTCGCGTGCGGACCGCACGCGCCGACATTTTCTGCGGAAACAAAAAAGCCCGCCGAGCGGCGGGCTTTTTTGCAACGGACGGCTCGCGATGAACCGCCGATTGTTATGGTGCCGGAGAAGAGAATCGAACTCCCGACCCACGCATTACGAATGCGTTGCTCTACCAACTGAGCTACTCCGGCACGGAGCCGCGCATTCTAGCCTCGGGCGAGGCTGGCGACAAGTCCCATTTTCGGGCCTGATTAGCGCTGAATCTCAGCGCGGAACAAGCCCTCTCCCCCGAGCCTGCTCGGGGGAGAGGGTTGGGTGAGGGGGCGTTTTTCGCTCTTGCATTGCCGAAGATCAAAATCCCCCCTCACCCCAGCCCTCTCCCCCAACGATAGAGCTGTTGGGGGAGAGGGAGTCTGTTTGCTTCCACTGAGAATTGATGCGAATCAGGACGAATTATCATGGCTGAGGGTCGGGGCTAATCAGGTTTTCGGATGAGTTGGTTATCGCCGTCGGCGTGGCGAAATTCGCTCAGTCGGCGGTCGGTACGTAGCCCTGGGGGGCCGCCGAACCGTCGCCGAAAAAATATTTTTCCATTTCCGTTTCAAGAAATTGGCGCGCTTTCGGGTCCAGGGGCGAGAGGCGGTTTTCGTTGATCAGCATGGTTTGGTGTGCGAGCCATTGCGACCAGGCTTGCCTGGATACGGTATCGAAAAGGCGTTTGCCCAGCGCGCCGGGGTAGGGCGCGTAGGCGAGGCCTTCGGCTTCGTGTTGCAGTTTGGCGCAAAAAACGGTGCGGGACATGGCAGGCCTCGTGTTCAGGTCAGGGATTGAATCAGTTTGCGCACGGGGGCGGGCAGGCCGAGTGCGGTGGCTTCGTGCGGATGCAGCCACCGTTTTTCACCGTCATCGGCGAGCGCCGGCGCGGGCTCCAGATCGAGCGCCAGCGGAGTCACGTCGAGCCGGTAGTGGCTGAAGTCGTGCAGGAAGGATGGCAGCGCGCGGAATCGAATCGAATCCGCATCGAGGCGATGAGCGCGGGCGATCGCATGGCGTGCGGTCGCGGCATCCGTCGACTCGGGCAGGCTCCACAATCCCGCCCAGACGCCGGTGGGAGCGCGCCGTTCGAGCAGCAGGCGGCCACGCGCATCGCGCAACAGCAGCATGACGGTGCGGCGCGTCGGGCGCGCTTTTGCGGGCTTGCGCGCAGGCAAGGTGGCGGTGCGGCCATCGCGATATGCGATGCAATCGGCACGTAGCGGGCAGGCGTCGCAGCGCGGTTGTGTGCGCGCGCAGACGCCGGCGCCCAAATCCATGATGGCCTGGGTGTAGTCGGCGATGCGTTGGTGTGGAGTGTGCGCATCGGCGTGTTGCCAGAGGCGGTTTTCCGTGGCCTTTTCCCCGGGCCAGCCCGCGATGCCGTGAAAGCGTGCCAACACGCGTTTGACGTTGCCGTCGAGAATGGCGCGACGTTGTCCGAATGCCTGTGCGGCGATGGCGCCCGCCGTGGAGCGGCCGATCCCCGGCAAGGCGAGCAGCGCATCGAAATCGTTAGGCAGTTCGCCATCGTGGCGATCCACACAAATTCTTGCGGCGCGATGCAGGTTGCGCGCGCGACTGTAGTAGCCAAGGCCCGTCCACAGCGCGAGGACGTCGTCCGCAGTCGCGGCGGCAAGCAATCGTATACTTTGCAACTTGTCCACAAAGCGCAAAAAGTAGGGGATGACCGTCGCCACCTGGGTTTGTTGCAGCATGATCTCCGACAGCCACACACGATAGGGTTCGCGCGGATGTTGCCACGGCAGATCGTGGCGACCGTGCGCGTCGAACCAGCGCAGCAGGCGCGGGGCGACGTCGCCGCTCACGTCGCCACGGTTTCGCGGTTACCGAGATTGGCCGGCAACAACGCATCGACGAAGGCGACGGGGTCGAACTCGCGCAGGTCGTCGGCGGTTTCGCCCAGACCGACGAAGCGGATCGGCAGGCCGAATTCCTTGGCCAGCGCAAACACCACGCCGCCCTTGGCGCTGCCGTCGAGTTTGCTGACGACGAGGCCGGTGACGCCGATCGCGGCGCGGAACTGGCGGGTCTGGTTGACCGCGTTCTGGCCCGTGGTGCCGTCGATCACGAGCAGCACTTCGTGTGGCGCGACGGCATCGAGCTTGCCGAGCACACGACGAATCTTGGCGAGTTCGTCCATCAGCCCGGCCTGGGTGTGCAGCCGTCCGGCCGTGTCGGCGATCAGGATGTCGAGTTGTTTCGAGCGTGCCGATTGCAGCGCGTCGAATATCACGCTGGCCGAGTCGGCGCCGGAGCCTTGCGCGACGACGGCGACATCGTTGCGCTCGCCCCAGGTTTTCAGTTGCTCGACAGCCGCGGCGCGAAACGTGTCGCCGGCAGCGAGCACGACGCTGTGCCCCGCGTTCTGGAAACGACGCGCGAGTTTGCCGATCGTGGTCGTCTTGCCGACGCCATTGACGCCGACCATGAGGATCACGAACGGCCGTTTCGATGCGTCCACGCGCAGCGGCTGGGCAACCGGTTGCAACAAGGCGATGAGGTCGCTGCGCAGCGCGAGCAGCAACGCATCGGCATCGACGAATTCGCGTTTGCCCATGCGCCGACGCAGATCCTCGATGAGGGCTGTTGTCGCGCTCACGCCGACGTCGGCGCCCAGCAGCGCGGTTTCCAGTTCGTCGAGCAGGGCGTCGTCGAGTTTCGGCCTGCGTGCGAACAGGCTGCCGATACTGCGATTGAACACGCTGCCGGCGAGGCGTTCGCGCCAGGTTTTTCTCTCGATCGCGATGACGGGAACGACCGGGGCGGAGGGCGTTTCCTCCGCGCTTTGGGGTGCGACGGACGATGAATTCGTCGCGATCGCATCTGCTTCGATGGGGCGTGTCGAGTCGGAAGCCTGCGCGTTTTCGGTCGCACGTTCCGCGTTCTCGTTTTTCTTCCAGAATTTGAACATCTTCACGTCGAATTGAAAGACAATGGCGCCATGCTACCACTCGCGCTACTCCCGATTTCGTGTCGATGACGCCCGCTTCAAGCCGTGCGACTGCCGCGCAGACACTCGGCAAGGTGCGCATCATCGGCGGCAGTTTGCGTGGATCGAAACTGGCCGTGCCCGACGTGGATGGCCTGCGGCCAACGCCGGATCGGGTGCGCGAAACCGTGTTCAACTGGCTTGCGCCGATCGTCCACGGCGCACGCTGTCTGGATGTTTTCGCCGGCACCGGCGCGCTCGGCATCGAGGCGCTGTCGCGCGGGGCGGCCCAGGTCGATTTCATCGAACGCGATGCGCGACTGGCGCAGGCGCTGCGCGATAATCTTGCACGACTCAAGCAGACTCACGCGCAGGTGCGGCAAGTCGATGCGCTGGCGGCGCTCGGCGATGCGGCGACGCAGGCCTTCGACATCGTGTTTCTCGACCCGCCGTTCGGAGCCGATCTGTGGGCGGAGGCGGCGCGTCGGATCGAGGCCCATGCCTGGCTGCAAGCGAACGCTTTGGTGTACGTCGAAGCGCCGCTTGCGGCGACGGTGATCTTGCCGCCGTCGTGGCAGCCGTACCGGGAAGCGCGCGCCGGCAACGTGCGCTATGCGCTGTACCGTCGATAGGCTAAGCTTGCGGACAGTCGAACGCACGGCCCGAGTCGGACGCGAACCATGTCGAACCAGCCCATTCCCGCCGAACGCGCGCGCATCGCGATTTATCCTGGCACGTTCGATCCGATCACGAACGGGCATATCGATCTGACCGAGCGTGCGGCGCCGTTGTTCGAGCGCGTGATCGTGGCGGTGGCGGAAAGCCCGAACAAAACCCCGGGGTTCCCGCTGGAGGAACGCATCGCGCTCGCGCGCGAAGCGCTTGCCGGCATCGCCAACGTGGAAGTGCGCGGGTTTTCCTCGTTGCTGGCGAAATTTGTCGATGAGGTCGGTGCCGGCGTGATTCTGCGCGGTTTGCGCGCGGTGTCGGATTTCGAGTACGAATTCCAGCTCGCGAGCATGAATCGGCATCTGATTCCGCGCGCCGAAACCTTGTTCCTCACGCCTGCGGAGCAGTACAGTTTCATCTCGTCCTCGCTCGTGCGCGAAATCGCGCGTCTGGGCGGCGACGTGTCCGGCTTCGTCCATCCGGCCGTGCAGCGCGCGTTGCGCCAGCGCTGGGGTGGCCATTGAGTTTTTTGAGTCCGTCATCGGGAGATAACATGAAAAAGTACGCTTTCCGCACCATCCTCGCGCTTTCCGCCGCTCTATTGCTCGTCGCCTGCGGGCCGAGCGAGGAAGAAAAAGCCAAGGTTGCCGAAGCGGCCGCCAAGGCCGACGCCATGGCGAAAGAAACCGCTGCGCTGGTGATGCCGAAGGACACCATCGACAAGGCCGCGTGGGCGCCGTATTTCAAGGCAGTGGTGACCAAATTCCTGCGTGACAATGCCGCAACGGTGAAAACCAACCACCCGTACGTGTACTACATTCCGGGCGGCGACGACGATGCGGCCAAGACCGATCGTGCGAACGGGCTCGACAACATCCAGACGACCGTGCAGCGCGGCGTGCTGCCGGGCGCGTTCATGACCTTCGGTGGCCCGAATTCGACGTTCACCGCCGACACGGTGCTCGCGGCGTTCAAGGATGCGAAAGATGGCGCGTTCAAGGGCGTCTACATTTTGTTCATTGGCGCGCCGGCGGATTCCGAGCGCGTGAAGCCCGAGATCGAGAGAACCGGCGCGACGTACTATTTCGTCGAGTTGAAATAGCGCAAGCGTTTGCGCCAATGCGGCGGCCACGGAAGGCCGCTCTTGCCCACCTCGCAAGGAGACGCGCCTTTGCCAGCCCCATGCTTGGGATGGCAGTTTCGCTTTATTTGCCGCAGCGATGCCGGCCGAGCTTTGTCCGTGG